>NZ_CP108036.1:6611933-6926366 GCF_036170895.1 Streptomyces erythrochromogenes
AGCCGCGAGGACCAGCCGTGACTTGCCGACCCCGCCCACACCGGTCACGGTCACCAGCCGCGAGACCTCCAGCAGGCCCCCCAGCTCGGCGAGTTCGGCACCCCGCCCGATGAACCCGCTCAGCTCCGAGGGAAGATTGCCCCGGGCGGTACGTCGAAGGGGTCTGTGTCGCATGGGACACGGAGCGTACTGGTCCGGATGCGCTGCGTCCAAGACGCGTGCCCCCGACCCCGAATTCGGGTAGGGCCGGGGATCCCCGGCGCGATAGGGTCGGAGGACCATTTGTAGGAATCGCTGCCGCCGGCGGTTCGGGTAGAGACAGAGAGCGGTGTGACGTGTCCGGTGTAGAGGTGGCCGGGATCATCGTGGCCGTCTTCTGGGCCATCCTGATCTCCTTCCTCGCCGTCGCCCTGGTGCGGCTGGCGCAGGTCCTCAGGGCGACCACCAAGCTGGTGTCCGAAGTGACCGACCAGGCCGTACCGCTGCTGGCGGACGCCTCCAGCACCGTCCGCTCCGCGCGCACCCAGCTCGACCGGGTCGACGCCATCGCGAGCGACGTCCAGGAGGTCACGTCCAACGCCTCCGCCCTGTCCTCCACCGTGGCCACCGCCTTCGGCGGGCCGCTCGTGAAGGTCGCGGCCTTCGGCTACGGCGTCCGCAAGGCGCTGGGCAAGGGGGATGCCGGGGCATCGGGCGCCGTGCCGCCCAAGGCCTCCCGCCGTACACGGAGTGACGGCGGTGGCCGTACTGTGATCGTTGGCCGAACGGTGCCGGCCGCCCGGCGCCGGAAGCAGAAGGACTGAGACCGCCGATGTTCCGCCGAGCCTTCTGGTTCACCGCCGGCGCAGCCGCCGGCGTGTGGGCCACCACCAAGGTCAACCGCCAGCTCAAGAAGCTGACGCCGGAGAGCCTCGCGGCCCAGGCCGCCGACAAGGCCGTGGAGGCGGGCCACCGCCTCAAGGACTTCGCCCTCGACGTCAAAGCGGGAATGACGCAGCGCGAGGACGAGCTGAACGATGCACTGGGGCTCCACCAGGACCCCGACCGGCCCGACGACGTCACCGCCCTCCCCGGGCCGAGGCGGCTGCGGGCCATCGAGAACCACCAGATCGACAACCGACCAAAGCTTTCGTACAACCGGAATGAGGACCACTGATGGAGTCGGCTGAAATCCGCCGCCGCTGGCTGAGCTTCTTCGAGGAGCGCGGTCACGCCGTTGTCCCTTCGGCGTCGCTCATCGCGGACGACCCGACTCTGCTGCTGGTGCCCGCCGGCATGGTGCCGTTCAAGCCCTACTTCCTGGGTGAGACCAAGCCGCCGGCCCCGACGCTCACCAGCGTCCAGAAGTGCGTCCGTACGCCGGACATCGAAGAGGTGGGCAAGACCACCCGCCACGGCACGTTCTTCCAGATGTGCGGCAACTTCTCCTTCGGCGACTACTTCAAGGAAGGCGCCATCAAGTACGCCTGGGAGCTGCTCACCAGCTCCGTGGCGGACGGCGGCTACGGCCTGGAGCCGGAGAAGCTCTGGATCACCGTCTACCTCGACGACGACGAGGCCGAGCAGATCTGGCGCGACAAGATCGGCGTCCCGGCCGAGCGCATCCAGCGCCTGGGCAAGAAGGACAACTTCTGGTCCATGGGCGTCCCGGGTCCCTGCGGCCCGTGCTCCGAGATCAACTACGACCGAGGCCCCGAGTTCGGCGTCGAGGGCGGCCCGGCCGTCAACGACGAGCGCTACGTGGAGATCTGGAACCTGGTCTTCATGCAGTACGAGCGCGGCGCCGGCGACGGGAAGGAAGACTTCCCGATCCTCGGCGACCTGCCGTCGAAGAACATCGACACCGGTCTCGGCCTCGAGCGCCTCGCGATGATCCTGCAGGGCGTGCAGAACATGTACGAGACCGACACCCTGCGCGTCGTCATGGACAAGGCCACCGAGCTGACCGGCGTGCAGTACGGCGCCGCCCAGCACACGGACGTCTCGCTGCGTGTGGTCGCCGACCACATCCGCACCTCGACGATGCTCATCGGCGACGGCGTCACCCCCGGCAACGAGGGCCGCGGCTACGTGCTGCGCCGCATCATGCGCCGCGCCATCCGCAACATGCGCCTCATGGGCGCCACCGGTCCGGTCGTCCAGGACCTGATCAACGTCGTGATCGAGACGATGGGCCAGCAGTACCCGGAGCTCATCACCGACCGCAAGCGCATCGAGACCGTCGCCCTCGCCGAAGAGGCCGCCTTCCTGAAGGCCATCAAGGGCGGCACCAACATCCTCGACACCGCCGTGACCGAGACCAAGGCCGCCGGCGGCACGGTCCTCTCCGGCGACAAGGCGTTCCTGCTCCACGACACCTGGGGCTTCCCGATCGACCTCACCCTGGAGATGGCCGCCGAGCAGGGCCTCTCCGTGGACGAGCCCGGCTTCCGCCGCCTGATGCAGGAGCAGCGCGACCGCGCCAAGGCCGACGCCAAGGCCAAGAAGACCGGCCACGCGGACATGTCCGCCTACCGGGAGATCGCCGACGGCTCCGGCGCCACCGAGTTCACCGGCTACGCCACCACGCAGGGCGAGTCCACCATCGTCGGCCTGCTGGTCAACGGCGTCTCCGCGCCCGCCGCCTCCGAGGGCGACGAGGTCGAGGTCGTCCTCGACCGCACCCCCTTCTACGCCGAGGGCGGCGGCCAGCTCGCCGACCAGGGCCGGATCAAGCTCGACACCGGCGCCGTCATCGAGATCCGCGACGTCCAGCAGCCGGTCCCGGGCGTCTCCGTGCACAAGGGGTCCGTCCAGGTCGGCGAGGTGACGGTGGGTGCCTCCGCGTACGCCGCCATCGACGTCCGGCGCCGCCGGGCCATCGCCCGTGCCCACTCGGCCACGCACCTGACCCACCAGGCGCTGCGCGACGCGCTCGGCCCGACCGCCGCCCAGGCCGGTTCGGAGAACAGCCCCGGCCGCTTCCGCTTCGACTTCGGATCCCCGAACGCCGTCCCCGGCTCGGTCCTCACCGACGTCGAGCAGAAGATCAACGACGTGCTCTCGCGCGAGCTCGAAGTGACCGCCGAGATCATGAGCATCGACGAGGCGAAGAAGCAGGGCGCCATCGCCGAGTTCGGCGAGAAGTACGGCGAGCGGGTCCGCGTCGTGACCATCGGCGACTTCTCCAAGGAGCTGTGCGGCGGCACGCACGTCGGCAACACCGCCCAGCTGGGTCTGGTCAAGCTGCTCGGCGAGTCCTCCATCGGCTCCGGCGTGCGCCGTGTCGAGGCCCTCGTCGGCGTGGACGCGTACAACTTCCTCGCCAAGGAGCACACGGTCGTCGCCCAGCTCCAGGAACTGGTCAAGGGCCGTCCGGAGGAGCTGCCGGAGAAGATCGCCTCCATGCTCGGCAAGCTGAAGGACGCCGAGAAGGAGATCGAGAAGTTCCGCGCGGAGAAGGTCCTCCAGGCCGCCGCCGGGCTCGCCCAGAACGCCCAGGACATCAAGGGCGTCGCCCTCGTCGTCGGCCAGGTGGCGGACGGCATCGGTGCCGACGACCTGCGCAAGCTGGTCC
The DNA here is from genome assembly GCF_036170895.1 of Streptomyces erythrochromogenes. Classification (NCBI taxonomy): domain Bacteria; kingdom Bacillati; phylum Actinomycetota; class Actinomycetes; order Kitasatosporales; family Streptomycetaceae; genus Streptomyces; species Streptomyces erythrochromogenes. Next base: position 6,615,490 of record NZ_CP108036.1, read on the forward strand.
TCGACGTCCGCGGCCGCATCCCTGGCGACCGCCCGGCCGTCGTGGCCCTCTTCACCGTGGCGAACGACCGCCCGCTGACCGTCATCGCCACCAACGAGGCCGCCCGCGAGCGCGGTCTCAAGGCCGGCGACCTGGTCCGTACGGCCGCCAAGACCCTCGGCGGCGGCGGTGGCGGCAAGCCGGACGTCGCCCAGGGCGGCGGCCAGAACCCGGCCGCGGTCCCGGAGGCCATCAGCGCCGTCGAGCGCCTCGTCGTCGAGACGGTCTGACGATGACCCTGCGCCGCGGCCGCCGACTGGCCATCGACGTCGGGGACGCCCGGATCGGGGTCGCGTCCTGTGACCCCGATGGGGTGTTGGCCACACCGGTGGAAACCGTTCCGGGCCGGGACATCCCCTTCGCCCACCGGCGGCTGCGGCAGCTCGTCGAGGAGTACGAGCCCCTCGAAGTCGTGGTCGGCCTCCCCCGCTCGCTCAGCGGGCGGGAGGGGCCGGCCGCGGCCAAGGTGCGCGCCTTCGCGAACGAACTCGCCAAGGGCATCAAGCCGGTGACGGTCCGTCTGGTGGACGAGCGGATGACCACGGTCACCGCCGCCCAGGGGTTGCGGGCCTCCGGCAGGAACGCGAAGAAGGGCAGGTCGGTCATCGACCAGGCCGCCGCTGTGGTGATCCTTCAGAACGCTCTTGAGACCGAACGGGTATCAGGTAATCCGCCTGGTGAGTGCGTCGAAGTGGTTGTCTGATCGCGATACGGTAACGTTCCGCGCGATGAGACGGCATTCGAACAGCCGTCGCCCACCGTCAAAGAGGCGGAACCGGGTGGCACGGACGACGGAGTCCGTGGCCTCGCGTCTCGCGGCTCTAGGGGACCGATGACTGAGTATGGCCGGGGCCGTGGCCCCGAACCCTGGCACCCCGAGGACCCCCTGTACGGGGACCAGGGGTGGACCGGGCACCAGACCCAGCAGGGCCAGGTGCCGTACGCCGGTGCCCCGCAGCAGGAGTACCAGCAGGAGCCCCAGTACCAGCAGCAGCATCCCCAGCAGCCGCAGTACCAGGAGTATCAGCAGTACCCCGAGTACCAGCAGCAGTACGCCCAGCAGCAGCCGCAGCAGGGGTACGCCCCGCAGCAGGCCCAGCAGCAGTACGCGCAGCCGCAGCAGGGGTACGCCCCGCAGCAGCAGTACGCGCAGCAGCCGGACCCGCCCCAGCAGCCGGCGTACGACAGCCAGGGCTGGGACACCGGCCAGGGCCAGTACACGGCGGCCGTGCAGACCGACCCGTACGCGGGAGCGAACTACGCCCAGCAGCCGTCGGCCGGCTACCCGGGGGAGACCCCTGACCTCTACAGCACGGACGAGGCCTACCCGCCGCCGCAGCCCCCCGGCCGGCGCCACCTGGAGCCGGAGCCCGTCGAGCAGGAGGAGGAGCCCGAGAGCATCCTCCCCGTCGCCGGCGGCGGTCGCGACGGCGAGGACGACGGCGACGAGTCCAACGGCCGCCGCGGCGGCCGTTCGAAGGGCGGCAAGCCCAAGCAGCGCAGCGGCATGGCCTGCCTGATCGCGGCCGTGGTCATCCTCGGCGTGGTCGGCGGTGGCGGCTACTACGGCTACTCCTACATCAAGGCGAGGTTCGCCCCCGCCGAGGACTTCGCGGGGGAGGGCGCCGGCGAGGTGGTCGACGTCGAGATCCCCAAGGGCGCGGGCCTGGGGCAGATGGGCCGCATCCTCAAGGAAGCCGGTGTCGTCGCCAGCGCCCAGGCCTTCGTCGACGCGGCGAATGCCAACCCCAAGGGCAAGTCCATCCAGCCCGGCGTCTACCCGATGAACAAGAAGATGTCGGGTGCGGCCGCCGTCGCGCTGATGATCGACCCCACCAAGCTCAACGTCATCACCGTCACCGAGGGCATGCGCAACTCCAAGGTGTACGAGGCGATCGACAAGAAGCTGGGCAAGCCGGAGGGCACCACCAAGGAGATCGCCCAGCGCGAGGCCAAGAACCTGGGGCTGCCGGCCTGGGCCGGCAACAACCCCAAGCTCATCGACCCGCTCGAGGGCTTCCTGTTCCCGACGCGCTACGACCTCAGCAAGGACAGCACCCCCGAGTCGCTGCTCAAGCTGATGGTCAAGAACGCCTCCGACAAGTACTCGGAGCTGGGCATCGAGGCCAAGGCCAAGGAGCTGGGGCTGGAGAACCCGCTGCAGGTCGTCACGGTCGCCAGTCTCGTCAACGCCGAGGGCAAGAACCACGACGACTTCCGCAAGATGTCCGAGGTCGTCTACAACCGCATGAAGAAGACCAACGACGTCACGAACCAGAAGATCGAGTTCGACTCGACGTACAACTACGTCAAGAACCAGAGCGAGATCAACTTCAACCTCAAGGAAGCCCAGGCGTTCAACAACCCGTACAACACCCACTTCATCAAGGGTCTGCCGGTCGGCCCGATCGGGAACCCCGGCATGGACGCGCTGACCGCTACGCTCAATCCGGACCACGGCGGCTGGATGTTCTTCGTGTCGGTCGACGGCCACACGACGACCTTCACCAAGACCTACGACGAGCACCTCAAGCTCGTGGCCGAGTTCCAGGAACGGCAGAAGCAGAAGAACGGCGGGTAGCAGGACATGACACGGATACGGGCCGCGGTGCTGGGTTCGCCCATCGAGCACTCGCTCTCACCGGTGCTGCACCGTGCCGCGTACCAGGAGCTCGGCCTCGACGACTGGTCGTACGACCGGTTCGAGATCGACGAGGCCGCGCTCCCGGGGTTCGTCTCCGGGCTCGGTCCCGAGTGGGCCGGACTGTCGCTGACCATGCCGCTCAAGCGGGCGGTCATCCCGCTGCTGGACGGCGTCAGCGACACGGCGGCCTCCGTCGAGGCGGTCAACACGGTCGTCCTCACCGAGGACGGCCGGCGCCTGGGCGACAACACCGACATCCCGGGCATCGTCGCCGCGCTGCACGAGCGCGGCGTGGAGAAGGTGTCCTCGGCCGCCATCCTCGGCGCCGGGGCCACCGCCTCCTCGGCGCTCGCCGCGCTCTCGCGGATCTGCACCGGCGAGGTCACGGCGTACGTCCGCTCGTCGGTGCGCGCCGACGAGATGCGGCAGTGGGGCGAGCGGCTCGGCGTGGCCGTCCGCACGGCCGACTGGTCCGAGGCGGCCGGTGCGCTCCAGGCGCCCCTGGTCATCGCGACCACCCCGGCCGGAGCCACCGACGAACTGGCCGCGGCCGTCCCGGACGCCCCGGGCACCCTCTTCGACGTCCTCTACGAGCCCTGGCCCACGGCCCTCGCCGCAGCATGGTCGCAGCGCGGCGGCAATCTGCTGGGCGGCCTGGACCTGCTGGTGCACCAGGCGGTCCTCCAGGTCGAGCAGATGACCGGCCGCTCCCCGGCGCCGCTCGAAGTGATGCGGCGGGCGGGCCTCGCGGCCCTTTCCGGGGCCCACTGAGGCTCCGGCGCCCGCAGGCGGCCCCAGCCCTGTCGGATGATCTTGGCGGGATCTCGCCTACTCGCCGGTAATTTGGCCCGTTACCCTGTTCACCTGCACTTTTACAGGGGGTCGGGTTGGACGGGACGGACACGGATCAGGCACTCGCGTCGAAGTGGGATGTCCCTCTGGCGCTGTTCGGCATGATCAGAGTGGCCTTCGGGGACCTGCCCGTCTGGGCCAAGGCCGTCGTTTTCGGACTCATAGGTTCCGTGGGCGTCTGGACGGCGATCAGCTGGCTCCGCGGGCGCCGCAGCCGGGTCCGCTGACCAGCAGGGCGTCCGATAGCTGGACCGGGGCCCGTGAAACCACTCCGGACGTGGGAGGATTCGGGTGAGGCGGGTCCGGGCCGCGCACCCGATCGCGCCGTCGCAGTACCAGGCGCGAGCATGAGGAGCATCGTTGAGCAGGTTGCGTTGGCTGACCGCAGGAGAGTCGCACGGACCGGCACTGGTCGCGACGCTGGAGGGTCTTCCCGCCGGCGTCCCGGTCACCACCGAGCTGGTGGCCGATCACCTGGCCCGGCGCCGGCTCGGCTATGGCCGCGGTGCCCGCATGAAGTTCGAGCAGGACGAGATCACCTTCCTCGGCGGCGTCCGCCACGGCCTGTCCCAGGGCGGCCCGGTCGCGGTCATGATCGGCAACACCGAGTGGCCCAAGTGGGAGACCGTCATGTCGGCCGACCCGGTCGACCCCTCGCTCCTGAAGGACACCGGCCGCAACGCGCCGCTGACCCGTCCGCGCCCCGGCCACGCCGACCTCGCGGGCATGCAGAAGTACGGCTTCGACGAGGCCCGGCCGATCCTGGAGCGCGCCAGCGCCCGTGAGACCGCCGCCCGCGTCGCCCTCGGCGCCGTCGCCCGGTCCTTCATCAAGGAGGTCGCGGGCATCGAGATCGTCTCCCACGTGGTCGAGCTGGCCGCGGCCAAGGCCCCGTACGGCGTCTACCCGACCCCGGCCGACGTCGACAGGCTCGACGCCGACCCGGTGCGCTGCCTCGACGCCGATGCCAGCAAGGCGATGGTCGCGGAGATCGACCAGGCCCACAAGGACGGCGACACCCTCGGCGGCGTCGTCGAGGTCCTCGCCTACGGCGTCCCGGTCGGCCTCGGCTCGCACGTCCACTGGGACCGCCGGCTCGACGCCCGCCTCGCCGCCGCCCTCATGGGCATCCAGGCCATCAAGGGCGTCGAGGTCGGCGACGGCTTCGAGCTCGCCCGCGTGCCCGGCTCGCAGGCGCACGACGAGATCGTCTCCACCCCCGAGGGCATCAAGCGCACCTCCGGCCGCTCCGGCGGCACCGAAGGCGGCCTGACCACCGGCGAACTGCTCCGCGTCCGCGCCGCGATGAAGCCCATCGCGACCGTCCCGCGCGCGCTGGCGACCGTCGACGTGGCCACCGGAGAGGCGACGGTGGCCCACCACCAGCGCTCCGACGTGTGCGCCGTGCCGGCCGCCGGCATCGTCGCCGAGGCCATGGTCGCCCTCGTGCTGGCCGACGCCGTCGTCGAGAAGTTCGGCGGAGACTCGGTCCCCGAGACCCGCCGCAACGTCCGGTCCTACCTCGACAACCTGCAGATCCGGTGACGGCCGGACCGCTCGTCGTCCTCGTCGGGCCCATGGGGTCCGGCAAGTCCACGGTGGGGGCGCTGCTCGCCGAGCGGCTCGGCGTCCGCTACCGGGACACCGACGCGGACATCGTCGCGGCCCAGGGCCGGCCGATCTCCGACATCTTCGTCGACGAGGGCGAGCCGTACTTCCGCGAGCTGGAGCGGCAGGCCGTCGCGGCCGCCGTCTCCGGGCACACCGGAGTCCTCGCCCTCGGCGGCGGCGCCGTCCTCGACGAGGGCACCCGCGAGCTGCTGACCGGCCTGCCCGTCGCCTATCTCTCGATGGACGTCGAGGAAGCCGTACGGCGCGTGGGCCTCGGCGCCGCGCGCCCGCTGCTCGCCGTCAACCCGCGCCGCCAGTGGCGCGAGCTGATGGAGGCCAGGCGCCCCCTGTACACCGAAGTCGCGCGCGTCGTGGTGGCCACCGACGACCGCACCCCCGAAGAGGTCGCCCAGGCGGTCCTCGACGCTCTGGAGTTGAAGGACGTATGACAGACCAGGTGACGCGGATCCAGGTCGGCGCGACCGCCGGACACGACGCGTACGACGTGCTGGTCGGGCGGCAGCTGCTCGGCGAGCTCGGCTCCCTGATCGGTACGAAGGCCCAGCGGGTCGCCGTGATCCACCCCGAGGCCCTCGCCTCGACCGGTGAGGCCCTGCGCGACGACCTCGCCGACCAGGGCTACGAGGCGGTCGCCATCCAGGTGCCGAACGCCGAGGAAGCCAAGACGATCGAGGTCGCGGCCTACTGCTGGAAGGCGCTCGGCCAGTCCGGCTTCACCCGCACCGACGTCATCGTCGGCGTCGGCGGCGGAGCCACCACCGACCTCGCGGGCTTCGTCGCGGCCAGCTGGCTGCGCGGCGTGCGCTGGGTCGCCGTACCGACCACCGTCCTGGCGATGGTGGACGCGGCCGTCGGCGGCAAGACCGGCATCAACACCGCCGAGGGCAAGAACCTCGTCGGCGCCTTCCACCCGCCGGCCGGAGTGCTGTGCGACCTGGCGGCGCTGGAGTCGCTGCCGGTCAACGACTACGTCAGCGGCCTCGCCGAGATCATCAAGGCCGGCTTCATCTCCGACCCGGTGATCCTCGACCTGATCGAGGAGGACCCGCAGGCGGCCCGTACGCCCGCAGGCCCGCACACCGCCGAGCTGATCGTGCGCTCCATCCAGGTCAAGGCGGACGTCGTCTCCAGCGACCTCAAGGAATCGGGGCTGCGGGAGATCCTCAACTACGGCCACACCCTCGCGCACGCCATCGAGAAGAACGAGCGCTACAAGTGGCGGCACGGCGCGGCCGTGTCGGTCGGCATGGTCTTCGCCGCCGAACTCGGCCGGCTCGCCGGCCGCCTCGACGACGCCACCGCCGACCGGCACAAGGCGGTCCTCGCCTCGGTCGGGCTGCCGCTGACCTACCGCGGCGACCAGTGGCCCAAGCTGCTCCAGACCATGCAGGTCGACAAGAAGTCCCGCGGCAACCTGCTGCGCTTCATCGTCCTGGACGGACTGGGCAAGCCGACCGTCCTGGAGGGCCCCGACCCGGCGCACCTGATCGCCGCCTACGGCGAGGTGTCGGCGTGAGCCGCCGCGTGCTCGTGCTGAACGGCCCGAACCTGGGCCGGCTCGGCTCGCGCGAGCCCGACGTGTACGGGGCCACCTCGTACGCGGGACTCGTGGACAGCTGCCGCTCGCTGGGCGAGGAGCTCGGCTTCGACGTCGAGGTCCGCGAGACCAACGACGAGGGCGAGATGATCCGCTGGCTGCACGAGGCGGCCGACGGGAAGCTCCCCGTGGTCATCAACCCGGGGGCCTTCACCCACTACTCGTACGGCATGCGGGACGCGGCCGCGCAGCGCACGGCGCCGCTGATCGAGGTGCACATCTCGAACCCGTACGCCCGCGAGGAGTTCCGGCACACCTCGGTCATCGCTGCCGTGGCGACCGGGACCGTGGCAGGCTTCGGCATCGGCTCCTACCGGCTGGCGCTGCGGGCGCTGGCGGACGAGATCGACGCCTGACGCACCCGCCCGGTGGCCTGGTGGACGGCCGGGCCACCGCGGTCATATAACGTTCTCGCATCAGTCGCAGGAACGAGACGGAGTGGCAGCGGATGCACCAAGGAGTGGGTGGCGGGGCCTGGGGGCAGCCGGGGCAGCGTCCTTCGACGCCCCCGCAGCCGCCTATACCCCCGGCGCAGGGCTGGCCGGGTTCGCACCCGCCCCCGCCGTCGGCCCAGCACCAGGCCCCGCCACCGCCGCCGCCGCAGGTGGCGCCCGTGCCGGAGGCCACCGGGCACATCCCGCTGCCGCCCGCGGTGGCGGGAACCGGCGGAGCGGTGCTCGCCGTACTGCTGATCGGGCCGGCCGGCGCGGGGAAGACCACCGTGGCCCGGCACTGGGCCAGCACCCGGCCCGTGCCGACCGCCCACGTCAGCCTGGACGACGTGCGGGAATGGGTCTGCTCCGGCTTCGCCGACCCGCAGGCCGGCTGGAACGAGCACTCCGAGGCGCAGTACCGCCTCGCCCGCCGCACCTGCGGCTTCGCGGCCCGCAACTACCTGGCCAACGGCATCTCCTGCATCCTCGACGACGCCGTCTTCCCCGACCGGCCCGTGGTGGGCCTGGGCGGCTGGAAACGGCACGTGGGCCCGACGCTGCTGCCGGTCGTACTCCTGCCCGGACTGGAGATCGTCCTGGAGCGCAACGCCGAGCGCTCCGGCAACCGACGGCTCTCCGACGAGGAAGTCGCCCGCATCCACGGCCGGATGGCCGGCTGGTACGGCTCCGGGCTGCCGATCATCGACAACTCCCACCTCGACGTCGAGGGCACCGCCCGCGCCCTCGACGAGGCCCTGGCCAGGGCCATGCCGGCGCCCAGCGGCTGGTAGCCGCCCGCGGGGGAGCGCGGCGCCGCGCCCCGCCCCGCTCTGCCGTGCCGCGCCCCGTCCGGACGCGCTCGCCGGGCCGGATCCGCGGGGCGCTCGTACGCTCGAAGACATGTCAGACGTGTACGCCGCCCGTCGGGGCCTGCTTCGCGACCGATGCGCCGCCGCGGGGAACGCCGCCGCGCTGATCACGCGTCCGGCGAACGTCCGCTACCTCTCCGGGGCGTCACCGCTCGGCGCCGTACTCCTCGTCGGACCGACCGAGGACGCGATGTTCTGCGTCGGCGCACCCACCGGCGAAGCCGACGAGGGCCGCCTCGACGAACACCTCCGTGTCACCGTGCTGGCCGCCCGCGGCGGGGATCCCGCCGTCGCGGCGGCCGACGCCGCCTCCTCCGTCCGCGCCGACTCGCTCGCCGTGGAGGAGCACCACCTCACCGTCGCCCGGCACCGGGCCCTGCGCTCCGTCGCGCCCAAGCTGCGCCTCGCGGACCTCGGGACGGCCGTGGAGCAGCAGCGCCTCGTCAAGGACGAGGGGGAGATCGCCTGCCTGCGGATCGCCGCCGAGATCGCCGACCAGGCCCTGGGCGAGCTGCTGGAGTCCATCCTCGTCGGGCGCACCGAACGCCACCTCGCCCTGGAGCTGGAGCGGCGCCTCGTCGACCACGGTGCGGACGGCCCGGCCTTCCCGACCTCCGTCGGCACCGGCCCGCACTCCGGGCGCTCCCGGCACCGGCCCTCCGACCGCAGGGTGGAGGAGGGGGACTTCCTCTCGGTCTGCCTGGGCGCCAACTACCGCGGCTACCGGTGCGAGATCGGCCGGACGTTCGTCATCGGCACCACCCCCGCCGACTGGCAGATCGAGCTCTACGACTGCGTCTTCACCGCCCAGCGGGCGGGCCGCGAGGCGCTGCTGCCGGGGGCCGCCTACCGCGAGGTCGACCACGCGGCCCGATCCGTACTGGACTCCGCCGGGCACGCGGAGGCCCTCGCTCCGTGGACGGGACACGGCGTCGGCCTCGAAATCGACGAGGACCCGCAGCTTGCACCTACGGCAATGGGTAAACTGGACGCTTGCGTGCCGGTCACCGTCGAACCGGGGGTTCACCTCCCCGGCCGGGGAGGTGTCCGGATCGATGACACGCTCGTCGTACGCCCCGAGGCGGACGGCGGTCCCGAGCTACTCACCATTACGACCAAGGAGCTGCTCGCGCTCTAGCCCGCACTGCCGGGTTGTGCGCGCACCCGTGGTCTTCCAGTGCAGGAGATTCCGCAACCGTGGCTTCCACGAACGACCTCAAGAACGGCATGGTGCTCAAGCTCGACGGTGACCAGCTCTGGTCCGTCGTCGAGTTCCAGCACGTCAAGCCCGGCAAGGGCCCGGCCTTCGTGCGCACCAAGCTCAAGCACGTGCTCTCCGGCAAGGTCGTCGACAAGACCTTCAACGCCGGCACGAAGGTCGAGACGGCCACCATCGACCGCCGTGACATGCAGTTCTCCTACATGGACGGCGAGTACTTCGTGTTCATGGACATGCAGACCTACGACCAGCTGATGGTCGACAAGAAGGCTGTCGGCGACGCCGCCAACTTCCTCATCGAGGGCTTCACCGCCTCCGTGGCGCAGCACGAGGGCGAGGTGCTCTACGTCGAGCTCCCGGCCGCCGTCGAGCTCGTCATCGAGCACACCGACCCGGGCGTCCAGGGCGACCGCTCCACCGGCGGCACCAAGCCGGCGCGCCTGGAGACCGGCCACGAGATCCAGGTCCCGCTCTTCGTCAACACGGGCGAGAAGGTCAAGGTCGACACCCGCAGCAGCGACTACCTCGGCCGGGTGAACAGCTAACCGTGGCTGCCCGGAGCAACGCGCGCAAGCGCGCCTTCCAGATCCTTTTCGAGGCCGACCAGCGCGGGGTGTCCGTCCGCGAGGTCCTCGCGGACTGGATCCGCCACGCGCGGTCGGACGACCGGCAGCCGCCGGTCAGCGCCTTCACGATGGATCTTGTCGAGGGTTACGCCGACAAGGTGAACCGCATCGACGACCTGATCGTCACCTACGCCGTGGACTGGGACCTCGACCGCATGCCGGTCGTGGACCGGAACATCGTGCGGCTCGGTGCCTACGAGCTGATCTGGGTGGACGACACCCCGGACGCCGTGGCCATCGACGAGGCCGTCCAGCTGGCCAAGGAGTTCTCGACGGACGAGTCCCCCTCGTTCGTGAACGGGCTGCTGGCCCGTTTCAAGGACCTGAAGCCGAGCCTGCGGCGCAGCGAGAGCTGACCCGCACGCCGCCGCCCACAGCAGCACCGGCACCGCCTTACGGAAGGGCCCGCAGCGCACACGCTGCGGGCCCTTCCGTTGTGTCGCCGGTCCCGGTCCAGGTCCCGTTTCCGCGGTCGGGGCGCGAGGGACGAAAAAACCGGTGGCTGCCGGACCCCGCAAGGGTCCGGCAGCCACCGGTAACGTTTCTGCTGGTGTGCAGCGTGAGGATCAGACGTCCTCGTGCGCCACCGCGCGGCGGGCGTCCGCGTCCAGCACGCCCCAGCTGATGAGCTGCTCGGTCAGGACCGAGGGCGACTGGTCGTAGATGACGGCCAGGGTGCGCAGGTCGTCCTGGCGGATCGACAGCACCTTGCCGTTGTAGTCCCCGCGCTGGCTCTGGATCGTCGCCGCGTAACGCTGCAGCGGGCCGGCCTTCTCGGCGGGGACGCCCGCCAGGCGCTCCAGGTCGAGGCGCAGCTTCGGCGGCGGCTCGGCCGCTCCGCCGGGAGTCGTGCCCGGCAGCAGTTCCTGCACCGGCACCCCGTAGAAGTCCGCCAGTTCGGCAAGGCGCTGGACGGTCACGGCGCGGTCCCCGCGCTCGTACGACCCGACCACCACGGCCTTCCAACGGCCCTGCGACTTCTCCTCGACACCGTGGAGGGAAAGGCCCTGCTGGGTGCGGATGGCGCGGAGCTTGGCCCCGAGCTGTTTGGCGTATTCGCTGGACATAACGCTCCCGGACGCTGTGACGCTGTGACTGTATGGACACTGCGACTACGTAACTACGTGCGGCTCCGCCGCGCGGCTGGTAACTCACTGTGAGGTTACGCAGCGTTACTTGGGTGCGTCAAGCCGAATGGTCTCCCTCCCCCCGCGAGGGCGGCGCCAGCAGCCCCGTGAGCGCCCCCGCGCCACCCCCGGGTGCCGACCCACCGCCGACGCCCTGGTACCGTGGGAGACGTACATCAGACGTCCTTTAAGGTCCGTCCCGTGAGGCGGAGAAGGAGGTCCTTTTCATGGACGCCCAGCAGAACTCCGATTCCGCGCGCCCCGTACTGGAGGCGCAGGACATCGCACGGGTCCTGACCCGTATCGCCCACGAGATCGTCGAACGCGCCAAGGGCGCCGACGACGTGGTGCTCCTCGGCATTCCCACCCGCGGTGTGTACCTGGCCCGCCGGCTGGCCGCCAAGCTCGAAGAGATCACCGGAACGAAGATCCCGGTCGGCTCCCTCGACATCACCATGTACCGCGACGACCTGCGGATGAAGCCCGCCCGCGCGATCGGTCGCACCGAGATCCCCGGCGACGACCTCGACGGCCGCCTCGTCGTCCTCGTCGACGACGTCCTCTTCTCCGGCCGCACCATCCGCGCCGCGCTCGACGCCCTCGGCGACCTCGGCCGGCCCCGCGCCGTGCAGCTCGCCGTCCTCGTCGACCGCGGCCACCGCGAACTGCCGATCCGCGCCGACTACGTCGGCAAGAACCTCCCCACGTCGCTGCGGGAGACCGTCAAGGTCCAGCTCCAGGAGGAGGACGGCCGTGACGCCGTGCTGCTCGGCCAGCGGACCGCCCAGGCAGCAGGGCAGTAGCCCACCACGACGACGGACCCCGGCGGGGTCCGCGCCGAGCCCTGCCCTGCCCGCTCGCACCCCTGCACGTCCGTCCGCTGCACGTCAGTCCGCCTGCACCACGCCCTCCCGACCTACGGAGCCATCCAGATGAAGCGCCACCTCATCTCGGCCGCCGATCTCACGCGCGACGACGCCGTCCTGATCCTCGACACCGCCGAGGAGATGGCCCGCGTCGCGGACCGGCCGATCAAGAAGCTGCCCACCCTGCGCGGCCTCACCGTCGTCAACCTCTTCTTCGAGGACTCGACCCGCACCCGGATCTCCTTCGAGGCGGCCGCCAAGCGGCTCTCCGCCGACGTCATCAACTTCTCCGCCAAGGGTTCCTCGGTTTCCAAGGGCGAATCCCTGAAGGACACCGCGCTGACCCTGGAGGCGATGGGCGCCGACGCCGTCGTCATCCGCCACCACGCCTCCGGCGCCCCCTACCGGCTCGCGACCTCCGGCTGGATCGACTCCGCCGTCGTCAACGCCGGCGACGGCACCCACGAGCACCCCACCCAGGCCCTGCTGGACGCCTTCACCATGCGCCGCCGCCTCGTCGGCCGCGACGCGGGCCTCGGCAAGGACCTCGGCGGCCGCCGCATCACCATCGTCGGCGACGTCCTGCACAGCCGCGTGGCCCGCTCCAACGTCCACCTGCTGCACACCCTCGGCGCCGAGGTCACCCTGGTGGCGCCGCCCACGCTGGTCCCGATCGGCGTCGAGACCTGGCCGTGCGAGGTCTCGTACAGCCTCGACGACGTGCTGCCGAAGTCCGATGCGGTGATGATGCTGCGTGTGCAGCGCGAACGCATGAACGCCGCCTTCTTCCCGACCGAGCGCGAGTACTCCCGCCGCTACGGCCTCGACGGCGACCGCATGGCCAAGATGCCCGAGCACGCCATCGTGATGCACCCCGGCCCGATGAACCGCGGCATGGAGATCACCGCCCAGGTCGCGGACTCCGACCGCTGCACGGCCGTCGAGCAGGTCGCCAACGGCGTCTCCACCCGGATGGCCGTCCTCTACCTGCTGCTCGGAGGCTCCGAGCCCGCCGTCACGACCACCCCCGCCGCCCCCGCCCGTACCGAGGAGAGCAAGTAACCATGAGCAAGATCCTTATCCGTGGCGCGAAGGTACTCGGCGGCGAGGCGCAGGACGTCCTGATCGACGGCGAGACCATCGCCGAGGTGGGCCGGAACCTGTCCGCCGAGGGCGCGACCGTCATCGAGGCCGAGGGCCAGGTCCTCCTCCCCGGCCTCGTCGACCTGCACACCCACCTGCGCGAGCCGGGCCGCGAGGACTCCGAGACCGTCCTGACCGGCACCCGCGCCGCCGCCTCCGGCGGCTACACCGCCGTCTTCGCCATGGCGAACACCTTCCCCGTCGCCGACACCGCCGGCGTCGTCGAGCAGGTCTGGCGCCTGGGCAAGGAATCCGGCTACTGCGACGTGCAGCCCATCGGCGCCGTCACCGTCGGCCTGGAGGGCAAGCAGCTCTCCGAACTCGGCGCCATGCACGAGTCCGCCGCCCGCGTCACCGTCTTCTCCGACGACGGCAAGTGCGTCGACGACGCCGTGATCATGCGCCGCGCCCTGGAATACGTGAAGGCCTTCGGCGGCGTCGTCGCCCAGCACGCCCAGGAGCCCCGCCTCACCGAGGGCGCCCAGATGAACGAGGGCATCGTCTCCGCCGAACTCGGCCTCGGCGGCTGGCCCGCCGTCGCCGAAGAGTCGATCATCGCCCGCGACGTCCTCCTCGCCGAGCACGTCGGCTCCCGCGTCCACATCTGCCACCTCTCCACCGCCGGCTCCGTCGAGATCGTCCGCTGGGCCAAGTCCCGCGGCATCGACGTCACCGCCGAGGTCACCCCGCACCACCTGCTCCTCACCGACGAACTCGTCCGCTCGTACAACGCGGTCTACAAGGTCAACCCGCCGCTGCGCACCGAGCGCGACGTCATGGCCCTGCGCGAGGCCCTCGCCGACGGCACGATCGACATCGTCGCCACCGACCACGCCCCGCACCCGCACGAGGACAAGGACTGCGAGTGGGCCGCCGCCGCCATGGGCATGGTCGGCCTGGAGACCGCGCTCTCCGTCGTCCAGCAGACGATGGTGGAGACCGGGCTGCTCGACTGGGCGGGCGTCGCCGAGCGCATGAGCTTCGCCCCGGCCCGCATCGGCAGTCTCGAGAACCACGGCCGTCCCGTCTCGGCAGGTGAACCCGCGAACCTGACCTTGGTCGATACCTCGTACCGTGGTGTCGTGGACCCCGCACACTTCGCCTCCCGCAGCCGCAACACGCCTTACGAGGGCCGTGAGCTGCCGGGACGCGTCACTCACACCTTCCTGCGGGGCCGGGCAACGGTCGTGGACGGGAAACTGGCGTGACACCTGCAGTAATCCAACTGGCCGCCGAGGCCGCCGAACGACAGTCGGCGGAGGTGACCAACGTAGGCGCCCGCATCGCATGGGTGGTCGGCCTGGTCGTCTTCATCGCGTTCGTGTACTGGCTGATGCGGCAGGGCTGGAAATGGCGAGGGGCCCTGCAGAACGATCTGCCCGAACTCCCCGCCGCCCCCGACGGACTCCCCGAGCACCGGCTGGCACTCACCGGCCGGTACCACGGGTCCACCACCGCCGGGCAGTGGCTCGACCGGATCGTCGCCCACGGCCTGGGCGTCCGCAGTCGGGTCGAGCTCACGCTCACCGACGCGGGCCTGGACGTGGTCCGACCGGGTGCCAACGACTTCTTCGTACCGGCCGCGCAGCTGCGCGGCGCCCGCCTCGACAAGGGAATCGCGGGCAAGGTACTCACCGAGGGCGGTCTGCTCGTCGTCACATGGGCGCACGGCGACAAGCTGATCGACTCCGGATTCCGCTCCGACCGCGCGGCCGAACACGCCGCATGGGTCGAAGCGATCAACCTCATGAACTCATCCATCACGACGGAAGGCGCCGAACGATGACGACCTCCACCAGGGGAGCAGCCAAAGCTCCCGCCGTACTCGTCCTGGAGGACGGCCGCATCTTCCGCGGCCGCGCCTACGGCGCAGTGGGGGAGACCTTCGGCGAGGCCGTGTTCTCCACCGGCATGACCGGATACCAGGAGACCCTCACCGACCCGTCGTACCACCGGCAGGTCGTCGTCATGACCGCCCCCCACGTGGGCAACACCGGCGTCAACGACGAGGACCCCGAGTCCTCCCGCATCTGGGTCTCCGGCTACGTCGTGCGCGACCCCGCCCGCGTCCCCTCCAACTGGCGCTCCCGGCGCACGCTGGACGAGGAGCTCGTCAAGCAGGGCGTCGTCGGCATCTCCGGCATCGACACCCGCGCCCTGACCCGCCACCTGCGCGAGCGCGGCGCCATGCGCGTCGGCATCTTCTCCGGCGAGGCCTGGGTCGGCATCCGCGACGAGGCCCTGCTGGCCAAGGTCCGCTCCCAGCCCGAGATGAAGGGCGCGAACCTCTCCGCCGAGGTCGCCACCAAGGAGACGTACGTCGTCCCCGCCATCGGCGAGAAGCGCTTCACCGTCGCCGCCGTCGACCTCGGCATCAAGGGCATGACCCCGCACCGCATGGCCGAGCGCGGCATCGAGGTCCACGTGCTGCCCGCCACCGCCACCGTCGAGGACGTCTACGCCGTCAACCCCGACGGCGTGTTCTTCTCCAACGGCCCGGGCGACCCGGCCACCGCCGACGGCCCCGTCGCCGTCATGCAGGGCGTCCTGGAGCGCAAGACCCCGCTCTTCGGCATCTGCTTCGGCAACCAGATCCTCGGCCGCGCCCTCGGCTTCGGCACCTACAAGCTGAAGTACGGCCACCGCGGCATCAACCAGCCGGTCCAGGACCGGACCACCGGCAAGGTCGAGGTCACCGCGCACAACCACGGCTTCGCCGTGGACGCGCCCCTCGACAGGGTCTCCGAGACCCCCTACGGCCGCGCCGAGGTCTCCCACGTCTGCCTGAACGACCAGGTCGTCGAAGGCCTCCAGCTGCTCGACCAGCCGGCCTTCTCCGTCCAGTACCACCCCGAAGCGGCCGCCGGCCCGCACGACGCCGCGTACCTCTTCGACCGCTTCGTATCCCTGATGGAGGCCGAGCGTGCCTAAGCGCACCGATATCCAGTCCGTCCTGGTCATCGGCTCCGGCCCGATCGTCATCGGACAGGCCGCAGAGTTCGACTACTCCGGCACCCAGGCCTGCCGCGTCCTCAAGGCCGAGGGCCTGCGCGTCATCCTGGTCAACTCCAACCCCGCGACGATCATGACCGACCCGGAGATCGCCGACGCCACGTACGTCGAGCCGATCACCCCCGAGTTCGTCGAGAAGATCATCGCGAAGGAGCGCCCCGACGCGCTGCTCCCGACCCTCGGCGGCCAGACCGCGCTGAACACCGCCATCTCCATGCACGAGCAGGGTGTGCTGGAGAAGTACGGCGTCGAGCTCATCGGCGCCAACGTCGAGGCCATCAACAAGGGCGAGGACCGCGACCTCTTCAAGGGCGTCGTCGAAGCCGTCAAGGCCAAGATCGGCTACGGCGAGTCCGCCCGCTCGGTCATCTGCCACTCGATGGACGACGTCCTGGGGGGCGTCGAGACCCTCGGCGGCTACCCCGTCGTCGTCCGCCCCTCCTTCACCATGGGCGGCGCCGGCTCCGGCTTCGCCCACGACGAGGACGAGCTGCGCCGCATCGCCGGCCAGGGCCTCACGCTCTCCCCGACCACCGAGGTGCTCCTGGAGGAGTCCATCCTCGGCTGGAAGGAGTACGAGCTGGAGCTGATGCGCGACACCAAGGACAACGTGGTCGTCGTCTGCTCCATCGAGAACTTCGACCCGATGGGCGTCCACACCGGCGACTCGATCACCGTCGCCCCGGCCATGACGCTCACCGACCGCGAGTACCAGCGGCTGCGCGACATCGGCATCGCGATCATCCGCGAGGTCGGCGTCGACACCGGCGGCTGCAACATCCAGTTCGCGATCGACCCGGTCGACGGCCGCGTCATCGTCATCGAGATGAACCCGCGCGTCTCGCGCTCCTCGGCGCTCGCGTCGAAGGCCACCGGCTTCCCGATCGCCAAGATCGCCGCCAAGCTGGCCATCGGCTACACCCTCGACGAGGTCCCCAACGACATCACCGAGAAGACCCCGGCCTCCTTCGAGCCGACCCTCGACTACGTCGTCGTCAAGGCCCCCCGCTTCGCCTTCGAGAAGTTCCCGCTCGCCGACGCCACCCTCACCACGACCATGAAGTCGGTCGGCGAGGCCATGGCCATCGGCCGCAACTTCACGGAGGCCCTCCAGAAGGCCCTGCGCTCCCTGGAGAAGAAGGGCTCGCAGTTCACCTTCGTCGGCGAGCCCGGCGACAAGGACGAGCTCCTCGCCACCGCCGTGCGCCCCACCGACGGACGCATCAACACCGTCATGCAGGCCATCCGCGCCGGCGCCACCCAGGAAGAGGTCTTCGAGTCCACGAAGATCGACCCCTGGTTCGTCGACCAGCTCTTCCTGATCAAGGAGATCGCCGACGATCTCGCCGGCGCCGAGAAGCTCGAACCCGAGCTGCTCGCCGAGGCCAAGCGCCACGGTTTCTCCGACGCCCAGATCGCCGAGATCCGCGGCCTGCGCGAGGACGTCGTCCGCGAGGTCCGCCACGCCCTCGGCGTCCGCCCGGTCTACAAGACGGTCGACACCTGCGCCGCCGAGTTCGCCGCGAAGACCCCGTACTTCTACTCCTCGTACGACGAGGAGTCCGAGGTCGCCCCGCGCACCAAGCCCGCGGTCATCATCCTGGGCTCCGGCCCGAACCGCATCGGCCAGGGCATCGAGTTCGACTACTCCTGCGTCCACGCCTCCTTCGCCCTCAGCGACGCCGGCTACGAGACCGTGATGGTCAACTGCAACCCGGAGACCGTCTCCACCGACTACGACACCTCCGACCGCCTGTACTTCGAGCCGCTCACGCTCGAGGACGTGCTGGAGATCGTCCACGCCGAGTCGCTGGCCGGCCCCATCGCCGGCGTCGTCGTCCAGCTCGGCGGCCAGACCCCCCTGGGCCTGGCCCAGGCCCTCAAGGACAACGGCGTCCCCGTCGTGGGCACCTCGCCCGAGGCCATCCACGCCGCCGAGGACCGCGGCGCCTTCGGCCGGGTCCTCGCCGAGGCCGGCCTGCCGGCCCCCAAGCACGGCACCGCCACCACCTTCGCCGGCGCGAAGGCGATCGCCGACGAGATCGGCTACCCGGTCCTGGTGCGCCCGTCCTACGTGCTCGGCGGCCGCGGCATGGAGATCGTCTACGACGAGGCCCGCCTGGAGTCGTACATCGCGGAGTCCACCGAGATCTCCCCGACCCGCCCCGTGCTGGTCGACCGCTTCCTCGACGACGCCATCGAGATCGACGTCGACGCCCTCTACGACGGCAACGAGCTCTACCTCGGCGGCGTCATGGAGCACATCGAGGAAGCCGGCATCCACTCCGGCGACTCGGCCTGCGCCCTGCCCCCGATCACCCTCGGCGGCTACGACATCAAGCGCCTGCGCGCCTCCACCGAAGCCATCGCCAAGGGCGTCGGCGTCCGCGGCCTGATCAACATCCAGTTCGCGATGGCGGGCGACATCCTCTACGTCCTGGAGGCCAACCCGCGCGCCTCCCGGACCGTCCCCTTCACCTCGAAGGCCACCGCCGTCCCGCTCGCGAAGGCCGCCGCCCGCATCTCGCTCGGCGCCACCATCGCCGAGCTGCGCGAGGAGGGCCTGCTCCCGAAGACCGGCGACGGCGGCACCCTGCCGATCGACGCGCCGATCTCCGTCAAGGAGGCCGTCATGCCGTGGTCGCGCTTCCGCGACATCCACGGCCGCGGCGTGGACACCGTCCTCGGCCCGGAGATGCGCTCCACCGGCGAGGTCATGGGCATCGACGCCGTCTTCGGCACCGCCTACGCCAAGTCCCAGGCCGGCGCCTACGGCCCGCTGCCCACCAAGGGCCGCGCGTTCATCTCCGTCGCCAACCGCGACAAGCGCTCGATGATCTTCCCGGCCCGCGAGCTCGTCGCCCACGGCTTCGAGCTGATGGCCACCTCCGGCACCGCCGAGGTCCTGCGCCGCAACGGCATCAACGTCACCGTCGTGCGCAAGCTCAGCGAGGGCGAGGGCCCGAACGGCGAGAAGACCATCGTCCAGCTGATCCACGACGGCCAGGTCGACCTGATCGTCAACACCCCGTACGGCACCGGCGGCCGCCTCGACGGCTACGAGATCCGCACGGCGGCCGTGGCCCGCGGCGTCCCGTGCCTGACGACGGTCCAGGCGCTCGCCGCGGCCGTCCAGGGCATCGACGCGCTCAACCGCGGCGACGTGGGCGTCCGCTCCCTCCAGGAGCACGCGGAGCACCTGACCGCGGCCCGCGACTAAGCACCCGTACAGCCCGGACAGGGAGAGGGGGACACCGGTTTCACGACGGGTGTCCCCCTCTTCACGAGCGCAGAGGGATCCTCTCGACGATGTACAAGATCTTCTTCAACCTGGTCTTCAAGCGGATGGACCCGGAAGCCGCCCACTACATGGCCTTCCGCTGGATCCGCCTCGCGGCCCGCACCCCCGTGCTGCGCACCTTCGTGGCGGCCGCCCTGGCCCCGCGCCACAAGGAGCTGCGCACCGAGGCCCTGGGCCTGCGCATGCACGGCCCCTTCGGGCTCGCGGCGGGCTTCGACAAGAACGCCGTCGCCATCGACGGCATGTCGATGCTCGGCTTCGACCACATCGAGATCGGCACGGTCACCGCCGAGCCGCAGCCCGGCAACCCCAAGAAGCGGCTCTTCCGGCTCGTGCCGGACCGCGCCCTGATCAACCGCATGGGCTTCAACAACGAGGGCTCGGCGGCCGTCGCGGCCCGCCTGGCGGCCCGCGAGGCGGTCTTCAGGACGACCGTCGGCGTCAACATCGGCAAGACGAAGGTCGTGCCCGAGGAGGAGGCCGTGGGGGACTACGTCACCTCCACCGAGCGGCTCGCCCGCCACGCCGACTACCTCGTCGTCAACGTCTCCTCCCCGAACACCCCCGGCCTGCGCAACCTCCAGGCCACCGAGTCGCTGCGCCCGCTGCTGACGGCCGTGCGCGAGGCCGCGGACCGCACCGTGACCGACCGCCGCGTCCCCCTGCTGGTCAAGATCGCCCCCGACCTCGCGGACGAGGACGTCGACGCCGTCGCCGACCTGGCCCTGGAGCTCGGCCTCGACGGCATCATCGCCACGAACACCACCATCGCCCGGGAGGGCCTCGGCCTGAAGTCCTCCCCGTCCCTGGTCAAGGAGACCGGCGGACTCTCCGGCGCGCCCGTCAAGGAGCGCTCCCTGGAGGTCCTGCGGCGCCTGTACGCCCGTGTGGGCGACCGCCTGGTGCTGGTGGGGGTCGGCGGCATCGAGAACGCCGAGGACGCCTGGCAGCGCATCCTGGCCGGCGCCACGCTGATCCAGGGCTACAGCGCCTTCATCTACGAGGGCCCCTTCTACGCCCGCGCCATCCACAAGGGCCTGGCCGCACGCCTGGCCGCCAGCCCGTACGCGACGCTCGCCGACGCGGTGGGCGCCGAGACCCGAAAGGCCGCACAGTGACCCTGACCCCGTTCGGCACCCGCCTGCGCGCCGCGATGGACTCCCGCGGCCCGCTGTGCGTGGGCATCGACCCGCACGCCGCCCTGCTGGCGCAGTGGGGCCTCCAGGACGACATCGCGGGTCTGGAGCGCTTCTCCCGCACGGTCGTCGAGGCGCTCGCGGAGTCGGTGGCGGTCTTCAAGCCGCAGGCCGCCTTCTTCGAGCGGTTCGGCTCCAAGGGCGTCGCCGTCCTGGAGCAGACCGTCGCGGACGCCCGGGCGGCCGGAACCCTGGTCGTCATGGACGCCAAGCGGGGCGACATCGGCTCGACGATGGCCGCGTACGCCTCGGCCTTCCTGGACCCGGCCTCGCCGCTGTTCTCGGACGCGCTGACGGTGTCCCCGTACCTGGGCTACGGCTCCCTCGCCCCCGCGGTCGAGCTGGCGCGCGAGTCGGGCGCCGGCCTGTTCGTCCTGGCCCTGACGTCGAACCCGGAGGGCGCCGAGGTCCAGCGGGCGGTCCGTGAGGACGGCCGGACCATCGGGGCCACGATGCTGGCGCACCTGGCCGCGGAGAACGCGGACGCCTCCCCGATGGGATCCTTCGGCGCGGTGGTCGGCGCCACCCTGGGCGATCTGTCCTCCTTCGACCTGGACATCAACGGCCCGCTGCTGGCCCCCGGCATCGGCGCGCAGGGCGCGACCGCGGCGGACCTGCCGGCGGTCTTCGGCAAGGCCGTGCGCAACGTGGTCCCGAACGTCTCGCGGGGCGTCCTCAAGCACGGACCGGACGTCACGGCGCTGCGCGGCGCGGCCCGCCGCTTCTCCGACGAGATCCGCGAGGCCGTTTCCGCGTAAGGAGTGCCGGAAGGACCCCCGAGAGACTCCTGGGAGACCCCTGTGGGACCCCGCTCCGCATCTGCGCGGAGTGGGGTCTCGCACTTTCTGACGAAAATCGAACGCTCTTCACCGGACAAAACAGGGGTATTTTGTCCGTGATGTACGGTTCAGCGGAGGCTGACCAGGACTTTTCGTTCGTTCTCGCTGACTGGAGCGGTGTTGGCCGCTAGTCTCCGAGCAGAGTGAACGTGCAGCGAACGAGTTCCATCGCTGTTCGGGAGCTCGCCTGGTGTGGTGCCCTTGGGTTCCCCACCGGTCCGTATCCGACAGTTCGACATCCGAGGTGACGTAGGCGTGGCTCTTCCGCCCCTTACCCCTGAACAGCGCGCAGCCGCGCTCGAAAAGGCCGCCGCGGCTCGCCGGGAGCGGGCCGAGGTGAAGAATCGACTCAAGCACTCCGGCGCCTCGCTCCAAGAGGTCATCAAGACGGGCCAGGAGAACGACGTCATCGGCAAGATGAAGGTCTCCGCCCTGCTGGAGTCCCTGCCTGGCGTGGGCAAGGTGCGCGCCAAGCAGATCATGGAGCGTCTCGGCATCTCCGAGTCCCGGCGTGTCCGAGGTCTCGGTTCCAACCAGATCGCCTCTCTGGAGCGTGAGTTCGGCAGCACCGGCGCCTGAAGCGTCGACTGAAGTTCTCCCGGCGTTCTCAGGCAGTCCTGAGAACCTGGATAATCGCTCTATGGCAGCAGAGGTTCGTCCGCGGCTGACCGTGCTCTCCGGCCCCTCAGGGGTCGGCAAGAGCACGGTCGTCGCGCATATGCGCAAGGTTCACCCCGAGGTATGGCTCTCGGTGTCGGCCACCACCCGCAAACCGCGGCCCGGTGAGCGACACGGAGTCCAGTACTTCTTCGTCAACGACGACGAGTTCGACAAGCTGATCGCCAACGGCGAGCTGCTGGAGTGGGCCGAGTTCGCGGGCAACCGCTACGGCACACCGCGCGGCGCGGTGCTGGAGCGCCTGGAAAACGGCGAGCCCGTACTGCTGGAGATCGACCTCCAGGGCGCCCGGCTCGTCCGCGAGTCCATGCCCGAGGCCCAGCTGGTCTTCCTGGCCCCGCCGAGCTGGGAGGAGCTGGTCCGCCGGCTCACCGGCCGGGGTACCGAATCGGCCGAGGTGATCGAGCGCCGACTCGGCGCTGCCAAGATCGAACTCGCTGCCGAGTCGGAGTTCGACGTCACCCTGGTCAACACCTCCGTCGAGGACGTGGCCCGTGAGCTGCTAGCCTTGATGGAAGTTGTCTGAATCGTCGGTAGATCTTCACTGCATCGCCCGACCACAGACGGCCCAATCTTTCATCCATCTTCGGAAGGTAGAGCGTGTCCTCTTCCATCACTGCGCCCGAGGGCATCATCAACCCGCCGATCGACGAGCTGCTCGAGGCCACTGACTCGAAGTACAGCCTCGTGATCTACGCGGCCAAGCGCGCGCGTCAGATCAACGCGTACTACTCGCAGCTCGGTGAGGGTCTGCTCGAGTACGTCGGCCCGCTGGTGGACACCCACGTCCACGAGAAGCCGCTTTCGATCGCGCTGCGCGAGATCAACGCGGGTCTGCTGACCTCCGAGGCCATCGAGGCCCCGGCCCAGTAAGGCACCGAGAAATTCCTTCACCACAGGCCCGGCAGAACATCTGCCGGGCCTGTGGTGTGTCATGGGTGGGTACGACGATCAGAGCCGAACGCGTCGGACGAGTCGAGAGTGTCAAAGGGGTGTGCGCGGATGGGTAAGCCGAAGGTCGTGCTGGGCGTCAGCGGCGGGATCGCCGCCTACAAGGCGTGCGAGCTGCTGCGCCGGCTGACCGAGTCCGGGCACGACGTGCGGGTGGTGCCCACGGCGGCCTCCCTGAACTTCGTCGGCGAGGCCACCTGGGCCGCCCTCTCCGGGAACCCGGCCTCCACCGAGGTGTGGGAGACCGTCCACGAGGTGCCGCACGTGCGCATCGGCCAGAGCGCGGACCTCGTCGTCGTCGCCCCGGCCACCGCCGACCTGCTGGCCAAGGCCGCCCACGGGCTGGCCGACGACCTGCTCACGAACACGCTGCTCACCGCCCGCTGTCCGGTCGTCTTCGCGCCCGCGATGCACACCGAGATGTGGGAGCACCCCGCCACCCAGGAGAACGTGGCCACGCTGCGCCGCCGCGGCGCCCTCGTCATCGAGCCCGCCGTGGGCCGGCTCACCGGCAAGGACACCGGCAAGGGGCGGCTGCCCGACCCCGAGGAGATCTTCGAGGTGTGCCGGCAGGTCCTGCGCCGCGGCGTGGCCGCGCCCGACCTCGCCGGGCGCCACGTCGTGATCAGCGCGGGCGGCACCCGCGAACCGCTGGACCCGGTGCGCTTCCTCGGGAACCGCTCCTCCGGCAAGCAGGGCTACGCGCTCGCCCGTACGGCCGTTGCCCGCGGGGCGCGGGTCACCCTGATCGCGGCCAACACCGCGCTGGCCGATCCCGCCGGGGTGGACGTCGTACGCGTGGGGACGGCCGTACAGCTGCGGGAAGCCGTGCTCAAGGCGGCGCCGGACGCCGACGTCGTGGTCATGGCGGCGGCCGTGGCCGACTTCCGGCCCGCCGAGTACGCCGGCGGAAAGATCAAGAAGAAGGACGGGGAGGACCCCGCTCCGGTCGCGCTCGTACGCAACCCGGACGTCCTCGCCGAGATCTCCGCCGACCGGGCGCGCGAGGGCCAGGTGGTCGTGGGCTTCGCCGCGGAGACCGACGACGTCCTCGACAACGGCCGGGCCAAGCTCCGCCGCAAGGGATGTGATCTTCTCGTCGTGAATGAAGTCGGGGAGGCCCGCACCTTTGGATCCGAGGAGAACGAGGCGATCATCCTCTCCTCGGACGGGTCGGAAATCCCGGTGCCCTACGGTCCGAAGGAAGCCCTCGCCGAAGCGATTTGGGACCAGGTTACGCAGCGGTATACGCCACGACGCGCCTGAGCCGATTCCCCTTCACTCGGTCACCCCCGTACGCAAGAATGTGAGTGCCGCAGGTCACACGGCTCCCACAAGGCGAGACGGATGGTCCGCGCAACGGTGGCGACCGATAAACTGCACCTGGAACGTGATCGGGCGCAGCCCCCGATGTGGTTCCGCCAAATGATCAGCCAGCAGCCGCTGCAACCCCAGGGAGCGTTGTGTCCCGTCGTCTGTTCACCTCGGAGTCTGTGACCGAGGGCCACCCCGACAAGATCGCTGACCAGATCAGCGACACGATCCTCGATGCACTCCTCACCGAGGACCCGACCTCGCGCGTCGCCGTGGAGACCCTGATCACCACGGGTCTCGTGCACATCGCGGGTGAGGTGACGACGAAGGCCTACGCGCCGATCGCGCAGCTCGTCCGGGACAAGATCCTCGAGATCGGCTACGACTCCTCGAAGAAGGGCTTCGACGGCGCCTCCTGCGGCGTGTCGGTGTCCATCGGCGCCCAGTCCCCGGACATCGCGCAGGGTGTCGACACCGCCTACGAGAAGCGCGTCGAGGGTGACGAGGACGAGCTCGACAAGCAGGGCGCCGGCGACCAGGGCCTGATGTTCGGCTACGCCTGCGACGAGACCCCCGAGCTCATGCCGCTGCCGATCCACATCGCGCACCGGCTCTCGCGCCGCCTGTCCGAGGTCCGCAAGAACGGCACCATCCCGTACCTGCGCCCCGACGGCAAGACCCAGGTCACCATCGAGTACGACGGCGACAAGGCCGTCCGCCTCGACACGGTCGTGGTCTCCTCGCAGCACGCTTCCGACATCGACCTCGACTCGCTGCTCGCGCCCGACATCCGCGAGTTCGTCGTCGAGCACGTGCTGGCCCAGCTCGTCGAGGACGGCATCAAGCTCGACACCGAGGGCTACCGCCTGCTCGTGAACCCGACCGGCCGCTTCGAGATCGGCGGCCCGATGGGCGACGCCGGCCTGACCGGCCGCAAGATCATCATCGACACCTACGGCGGCATGGCCCGCCACGGTGGCGGCGCCTTCTCCGGCAAGGACCCGTCCAAGGTCGACCGCTCCGCCGCGTACGCCATGCGCTGGGTCGCCAAGAACGTGGTCGCCGCCGGCCTCGCCTCGCGCTGTGAGGTCCAGGTCGCGTACGCCATCGGCAAGGCCGAGCCCGTCGGCCTCTTCGTCGAGACCTTCGGCACCGCCAAGGTCGAGGTCCAGAAGATCGAGGACGCGATCGGCGAGGTCTTCGACCTGCGCCCGGCCGCGATCATCCGCGACCTGGACCTGCTGCGCCCGATCTACGCCCAGACCGCCGCCTACGGCCACTTCGGCCGCGAGCTGCCGGACTTCACCTGGGAGCGCACCGACCGCGTGGACGCCCTGCGCGCCGCCGCCGGTCTGTAAGGACCACCCGACGAAAGGCCCCGGACCGCGCGGTCCGGGGCCTTTCGCGCACGCCCGCCTGTCACAGCGGTTTGGTAAGAATGCTGATGTGAGCAGCGCGAATGATTCCCCGCCGGAGCAGCTCGCACTGATCCGGGAGATGGTCGCCGAGGCGAAGGCCAAGGCGCCCAAGGCGAAGCCGCGTACCTGGCGGGGGGCCGCCCTGGCCGAGGAGCTGCCCGTCGCCCGGGTCCTGGTGAACAAGGGCGTGCTCCACCTCGACCGGACCTTCGACTACGCCGTGCCCGCCGAGCTCTCCGAGGCCGCCCAGCCCGGCGTCCGCGTCCGCGTCCGCTTCGGCGCCGGCTCCCACCACGTACGCGGGGGCCGCCGCGAGGGCGGCAGCCTCATCGACGGCTTCATCGTCGAGCGCCGCGCCGAGTCCGACTACAACGGAGCGCTCGCCGCCCTCGCCCAGGTGGTCTCGCCCGAGGTGGTCCTGGGCCCAAACATGCTCGCCCTCGCCCGCGCCGTCGCCGACCGGTACGCCGGCAGCCTCGCCGACGTGCTCCAGCTCGCCCTGCCCCCGCGCAACGCCCGCGCCGAGGCCAAGCCCTCCCCGGAGCCGCTGCCGCCGCCCGCCGCCCCCGAGCCCGGCGGCTGGGAGCGGTACGGGGCCGGGCCCGGCTTCCTGCGCGCCCTCGCCACCGGCGCGGCCCCGCGCGCGGTGTGGACCGCCCTGCCGGGCCCCGGCTGGGCCGACGAGCTCGCCCGGGCCATGGCCGCCACCCTCGCCTCCGGCCGCGGCGCCCTGGCCGTGCTCCCCGACGGCCGGACCGCCGGCCGGGTCGACGCCGCCCTGACCGCCCTGCTCGGCGAGGGACGGCACGCCCTGCTGACCGCCGAGTCCGGCCCCGAGAAGCGCTACCGCCAGTGGCTCGCCCTCCACCGGGGCTCGGTCCGCGCCGTCATCGGCACCCGGGCCGCGATGTTCGCCCCCGTCCGCGACCTCGGACTGGTCGCGATCTGGGACGACGGCGACTCCAGCCACAGCGAGGACCGCGCGCCCTTCCCGCACGTCCGCGAAGTGCTCGAACTGCGCGCGGTCAGCGACGGCTGCGCGTTCCTGGCCGGCAGCACCAGCTGCACCGTGGAGGCCGCCCAGCTCGTCGAGTCGGGCTGGGCCCGCCCGCTCGTGGCGGCCCGCGAGACCGTGCGGGCCACCGCGCCCCGGATCCGCACCGTCGGCGACGAACTCCTGGCCCGGGACGAGGCGGCCCGCGCCGCCCGGCTCCCCAGCCTGGCGTGGGAGACCGTACGGGAGGGACTGAAGTCGGGGCCCGTCCTCGTCCAGGTGCCGCGCCGCGGCTACGTGCCCAGGCTGGCGTGCGAGCGGTGCCGGACACCCGCCCGCTGCACCGTCTGCGCCGGACCCCTGGAAGCCCCCGACGAGCGGGACCTGACCTGCGGCTGGTGCGGCCGCGGCGAGCCGTCCTGGCACTGCGAGGAATGCGGGTCCTTCCGCCTGCGCGCCCAGGTCGTGGGCGCCCGGCGCACCGCCGAGGAACTGGGCCGGGCCTTCCCGGCCGTGCCCGTGCGCACCTCCGGCCGCGACCACGTCCTGGACGAGGTGCCGGACCGGCCGGCGCTCGTGGTGAGCACCCCGGGCGCCGAACCGGTGGCGGCGGGCGCCGGGTACGCCGCGGCGCTGCTGCTCGACGGCTGGGCCATGCTGACCCGTCCCGACCTGCGGGCCGGCGAGGACGCGCTGCGGCGCTGGATCGCCGCGTCCTCCCTCGTCCGCGCGGACGGCCAGGTCGTGGTGGTCGCCGAGCCGACGCTGCGGCCCGTACAGGCCCTCGTCCGGTGGGACCCGGTGGGCCACGCCGTACGGGAGCTCGCGGAGCGGGCCCAGCTCGGCTTCCCGCCGGTCTCCCGGATGGCCGCGGTCGCCGGGCGGGGCGAGGCGCTGGAGGCCTTCCTGGCGGGGGCGGGGCTGCCGGCCGACGCCGAGATCCTCGGCCCGGTGCCGCTGCCCGGACGGCGCGGGGAGCCCTCTCCCGGGGAGCGGGCCCTGGTCCGGGTCCCGCCCGGCAGCGGAGCCGCCCTGGCGGCCGCCCTGAAGTCCGCGCAGGCGGCGCGCCTGGCCCGAGGCGTCCCGGCGGCGGACGCGGTACGGGTCCGGATCGACCCGGCGGACATCGGCTGACACCGCCGTACCGACGGCCGTACCGAATGCCTCACGCAGGCCGTACCGAGGCCGTACCGAGGCCGCGCCGAACGCCGAAGCCCCGGCGGGGACCCGTACGGGCGTCCCAGCCGGGGCGGATTCATGCGCGGCGGCCCGAGGCGGCCGGCCGTCGGGGGTCGGCGTCCCGGCGGCGGGACAGCGTCAGCCGTTGCGCGGACCGGGGAAGGCGGGGGAGCGCGGAGCGTCCCCCAGACTCCGTCCGGGAGGACCGCCGGCGGCGGCCTGCGCCTCCTCGCGCACCGGCTGCGGCGGCACCGAACGGGCGGCCGGGACGGTGGGCAGGGGCCCCAGCGTCCGGGTGGTCGTCCCCTCGGCCAGCGGCTCCGAGGCCTCCGCGGACTGCGCCCGCCGGGCACCGTAGCGGCGGTGCACCGCCTGCTTGGTGACACCGAGCGCCGAACCGACCGCGTCCCACGAGAAGCCGAGCGAACGGTCGAAGTCCACCGCGGCGGTGACCAGCGTCTCCACGCTGTCCCGCAGCTCCTGGGCCAGGCGGACGGTGGGCGCGGGCGCCCTGCCGTAGACGACGAAACCCGTGGAGGGACCCGAGCGACGGGGGCGGTACACGTTGCCGAGCTGGGCGGTGAGCGTACGCAGGGCATCCACCTGCCGGCGAACCCGCTCGATGTCCCGCACCAGGAGGTGCAGGCTGGCCCGGGCTTGGGCGTCGTGGGTGGCGTGGTCGGCCATGAAGAAGCCTCTCGAACCGGTGCTGAAGGGCGGATCGGGCCGCAGACATCGTTCACACGCGGCCCGTTTCGGTCAATCTCTCTTGACCAACGCGCCACCCGTCGTGCAGGTCACGCTGTGGGGGCGTGTCGGCATATGCGAGTGGCGCGCGCGTGTACGCACGCCCCCTCGGCACCACAAGTGGGCCGCCCGGCGGACGCCCCATAGACTGGTGCGCTGCTGACAGCCGACATAGCGAGGTAGGACCCCCCAGTGAAGCTCGTCTTCGCAGGCACCCCCGAGGTCGCCGTACCCGCCCTGGACGCCCTGATCGCCTCCGGGCGACACGAGGTCGCGGCCGTCGTCACCCGGCCCGACGCACCGGCCGGCCGCGGCCGCCGGCTCGTCGCCAGCCCGGTCGCCGAACGCGCTGAAGAGGCCGGCATCGAGGTCCTCAAGCCCACCCGGCCGCGCGACCCCGAGTTCCAGGCCCGGCTGCGCGAGATCGCCCCCGACTGCTGCCCGGTCGTCGCCTACGGGGCCATCCTCCCCAAGAGCGCCCTCGACATCCCGCGCAACGGCTGGGTCAACCTGCACTTCTCGCTGCTGCCGTCCTGGCGCGGAGCCGCCCCCGTCCAGCACTCGATCATGGCGGGCGACCAGCTCACCGGCGCCTCCACCTTCCAGATCGAGGAAGGCCTCGACTCGGGCCCGGTCTACGGCGTCCTCACCGAGGAGATCCGGCCGACCGACAACAGCGGCGACCTGCTCACCCGGCTCGCCTTCGCAGGCGCCGGACTCCTCGCCGCCACCATGGACGGCATCGAGGACGGCACCCTGCGCGCAGTCGCCCAGCCCCTCGACGGGATCTCCCTCGCACCCAAGATCACGGTGGAGGACGCCCGGATCGACTGGACGGCCCCCGCGATGCGCGCCGACCGCGTCGTGCGCGGCTGCACGCCGGCCCCGGGCGCATGGACCGTCTTCCGCGGGGAGCGGCTCAAGCTGATCTCCCTGGGCATGGTGGCCGACCGTACGGACCTGGAGCCGGGCGCGCTGTCCGCCACCAAGAACAGCGTCCACGTCGGCACCGGCTCGCACGCCGTCGAGCTGCTCTGGGTCCAGCCGCAGGGCAAGAAGCCGATGCGCGCCGCCGACTGGGCGCGCGGAGTGCGGATCGCCCCCGGCGAGCGGCTCGGCGGGGCCGACGTAGGCTGATCAGTGCGGCCGCGCCGCAGGCCCGCGTCCACGCGCGGTCCGCACCGCCCGCCCCACCGGCAGCCGCACCACTCGTAGTACTCGTAGCACTCGTACATCCGGAGCACCTTTCACGTGAGCGAACAGCCCCGCCAGCCCCGTCGCAAGCCCGCTCCCGCAGGAGCGGGCGGCAAGCAGGCCAAGCCGTACCGTCGGCCCCAGAAGGACCCCGTCCGGATGCTGGCCTTCGAGGTGCTGCGGGCGGTGGACGAACGCGACGCCTACGCCAACCTCGTCCTGCCGCCGCTGCTCAGGAAGGCCCGCCAGGACGAGAAGTTCGAGGCGCGCGACGCGGCGCTGGCCACCGAACTCGTCTACGGGACGCTGCGCCGCCAGGGCACGTACGACGCGGTCATCAAGGCCTGCATCGACCGCCCGCTGCGCGAGGTCGACCCGCCGGTCCTGGACGTGCTCTCCCTCGGCGCGCACCAGCTGCTGGGCACCCGGATCCCGACGCACGCCGCCGTCTCGGCGAGCGTGGAACTGGCCCGGGTGGTGCTCGGGGACGGGCGCGCCAAGTTCGTCAACGCCGTGCTGCGGAAGATCGCCGCGCACGACCTGGACGGCTGGCTGGAGCGGGTCGCGCCGCCGTACGAGGACGATGCCGAGGAGCACCTCGCCGTCTACCACTCGCACCCCAGGTGGGTCGTCAGCGCCCTGTGGGACGCGCTGGGCGGCGGGCGCGCGGGGATCGAGGACCTGCTGGAGGCGGACAACGAGCGGCCCGAGGTGACGCTGGTCGCCCGGCCCGGCCGGTCCACGCCCCAGGAGCTGCTGGAGGCGGTCGGCGAGGAGTCGGCGCTGCCCGGGCGCTGGTCGCCGTACGCCGTCCGGATGGCCGAGGGCGGCGAGCCGGGCGCGCTGGAGGCGGTGCGCGAGGGCCGTGCCGGCGTGCAGGACGAGGGCAGCCAGCTGGTGGCGATGGCGCTGGCGGCCGTGCCCGTGGAGGGCCGCGACGAGCGCTGGCTCGACGGCTGCGCCGGCCCGGGCGGCAAGGCGGCGCTGCTCGCGGCGCTCGCGGCCGAGCGCGGGGCGTTCCTCCTGGCTTCGGAGAAGCAGCCGCACCGGGCGCGACTGGTGGAGCGGGCCCTCGCGGGCAACCCGGGCCCGTACCAGGTCATCACGGCGGACGGCACCCGTCCGGCATGGCTGCCGGGCTCCTTCGACCGCGTTCTGATGGACGTGCCGTGCTCCGGGCTGGGCGCGCTGCGCCGCCGCCCGGAGGCCCGCTGGCGCCGCCGCCCCGAGGACCTGGAGGGCTTCGCGCCGCTCCAGCGCGGGCTGCTGCGGCAGGCGCTGTCGGCGGTGCGGGTCGGCGGGGTCGTCGGCTACGCGACGTGCTCGCCGCACCTGGCGGAGACCCGGGTCGTGGTGGACGACGTCCTCAAGGGCCGCGGCTCCGGCAACGCGCCGGTGTCCGCCGAACTCATCGATGCCCGGCCGTTCATGGCGGGCGTCCCCGCTCTGGGCGACGGCCCGGACGTCCAGCTGTGGCCGCACCTGCACGGGACGGACGCGATGTACCTGGCCCTGCTGAGGCGCACGGCGTAGCGAACGACCCGACCCACGCCCCGGCCCACGGCCCGACACCCCCCGCGACGATGTCTGTCGCGGGGGGTGTCCCGTATCCGCGGGCTGTCGTGGCCCTGTCAGTGGGCGGCGGCAGCCTGACGACACCGACACCGCCACCGCCACCGCCGCCGACGACTACGACCGGGCCTGCGCGGTGGCGGACGGCCTGGCGGGCGTGATCGCCGTCGGCGGGTCCGGCGCCCGGGCGCTCGTGCTGGCGGACGAGCCGTCCACCTCTGCTACCTGCCCGGGCACCGCGCCCTCCTGCGCTGGCCGGCCGCCGACTCCGGGGCCCGACGGAAGGCCGCCGCGGGGGGCGGTTCTCGCGGACCCCGCCACGGAGTGGGAGGAGCGCGGCACGTGGATGTCGGACGGCCCGGCCGTGCTCATTTCCGCCGAAGCGGGGGTCGAGTACCCGACGGCGGGATGTCCGTCCTGTCACAACTCCGCGACAAGGGCGGTCTACGGGCCGGAATGACCCTCATTCACTTTGCAGACAGCAATGCCAGGTTGATAGAAATGGATCACCTGTGCGGATGGGCGGCGGCGCCGTCGACCGGCATCGGGGCACTGGAGAGAAGCGTTGTGAGGAACGGGGGACAACGTGTCTACGTGGGATATCAAGCCGGCCGGCGTCCGAGGCGTCCTGAACAAGACCGCCGAAGCAGGCAGCAAGTTCGAGGAAGAGTTCACGTCGTACAGCGACGGCGTGGTCGGCGCCGCGACGTGGGCGGGCACGATGGTGCTGGGCGGGACCGAGCTGCCCAAGGAGGGCGCGTTCGGGCCTGTGGCCCAAGCATTGCTTGAGTTTCAGCAGCGAACGGAAAACGACCTGAAGTTCCTTCCCGTCCGGACGGGGAAGTCCATCACCGGTGCGCGCCTGGCCACTGAGGAGTACATCAAGGGCGACCTGCAGATGGCGAAGAACAAGCAGGAGGAGTACTCCAAGGCTCCGACCGCGGAAGAGCTGAAGGGCCCCAAGAAGTGATCGACGTCGGGAAGATACCGACCTTCACCGGCAACCTGGACACCCTGGAGACGCACGCGGCCGCGCTCAAGACGACCGCCTCCAGCATCCGCGGCACCGGCAGGGACGTCCACAACGCCTTCCAGGCGCTGGATCCGGTTTACGACGCTCCCGAGCAGGAGGAGCTGCTCAACTCGACGCTTCCGGTGCGGGACAACGCGGACGCCTTCGCGACGAAGCTGGAGTCCGTCAGCGGGGCGCTGACGAGTTTCGCGTCGACCGCCCGCCCGCTGGTGGACAAGATGAAGCAACTCCGCATCGATGCGGAGAAGTTCGTCGCGGACAACAAGGACGACGAGGACTGGCAGCAGGACCAGGGCAAGATCGACGAGAACGCGCGCCTCGTCCGCGAGGTCGGCGTGACGTGGGTGGCGTTCCAGGGCGTCGAGCGCGACGCTGCCAACAAGATCACCACGCTGGTGGGCGGCACGCACTTCGTCGTCGACGACGGCTCCCACAAGGCCGGCATGTACGGCTTCAAGGAGAGCGACGTCAAGGACGCCAAGGAGACGCCTTGGGGGACGGCCGACGAGCGCGAGTACACGGGCCTGCGGGCCGCGTGGGAGTGGACGAAGGACAACGTCGGCAGCGGCCTGAAGGGCTTCTTCGTCGACGGCGTCTGGGGCACCCTCAAGGGCCTCGGCAACATGGTCAACGTGTTCGACATGGACACCCTCAAGGAGACCTGGTCGGGCATCGGCGACGTCTTCCAGGGAGTCAGCGGCTACCTCCTCACGCCGTGGGACTGGGCGATGGACAAGATGCTCGGCCCGGCCGACCACAGCGACCGGGAGAAGAACAAGGCCGCCCTGCGCAACTTCGGCAAGTCGCTGGTCGCGTGGGACGAGTGGGGCAAGGACCCGGCGCGGGCCGGCGGGACGGTGGTGTTCAACGTCCTGACCATCGGCGCGGGTTCGTTCCTCAAGCTCGGCAGGGCCGGAAAGCTGGGCGTGGGCTCGGAGATCGCGACCGTGGTCGGCAAGGCGGGCGTGCTCGTCGACCCGATGAGCTACCTCGGCAAGGCCGCGAACGTCACCAAGATCAAGGTCGGCGACTTCATGGAGGGCCTGAAGGCGAGCAGGGCGGGCGTGGACGACATGGCCCGCAACATGCCCGGCGGAACCTCCCCGCACCCGGCCGACACCACCGCACCCCCCGCAGGCGCCGCCGACAGGACGCCGCCCGGCTACGAGTACGCCGACCCGCAGGGCAACAAGCGCGTCATCGGCCGCGACGGCACCATCCGCGACGAGCACGGCAACGTCGTCCCCGACACCGAGCCCGTCAGGGAGCCGCACAGGGACGACCTGCCCAACACCCACGAGCCCGCCCCGGCCAGGGAACGCATCCTCGAAGGCGCGGGCGGCCCCGGCCGAGCGGAGAACTCCACGGGCCACCCGACGGGCCCGACCCACCCCGCGGGTGAGGGAGGCGGCGCTCACGACACGTCGTCCACGGCCGGCCACGCCGCAGCCCACCCGGACCGCAACGGTGGGGGTGCGGGCGCGCACACTTCGTCGGGAGGTGGATCCGGTACGCACACTCCGTCCGGTGGCGGCAGCTTCGGCGATACCCCAGGTGCGGGCACCGGCGGTCATCCCGATGGCGCGCCCGGCGGTGACGGGAACCACGGCAACGGCTCGGGCGCTTCGAGCGAACCGGGGACGACGCCGAGCGATCGCGTGAACGAGCCGATTCCGGAGTTGACGGTCGAAGAGCGCGCCGGGCACTGGGGACATCTAGAGGAAGTGGAGAAGCGGGCTCCGGACGAATTCGATCACCTGAAGCACGACCCCGACCATAGAGGTCAGGTCGACGTCAAGTCGAAGGACGAAGCCCGGGTCGGCCTCGACCTGCGGGAGCAGGGGCGCCTCCCTGCGGACATTCGACGTCCACCCATGCAGGACATGGGTGAGTTCCGCTCGGAAACCACAGGCAGGCACTACGACATCAAGGGTGTACATTCTTTCTGGCCACCCTTCAACAACGTGAAAAATCCTGCCCTGCTGGCCCGGCCCTTCCCGGGCGCGTACAACCCGGCGAGGGATGCCGATACCTGGGTGCGTACCTTTTCCGAGCAGATCGTTGAAAAGCGTCGGGTAGTCATCATTGACGTCCGGAACGCGAATCAAGCGGCGATCGACAGCATCAGGGAAATCGTTGAAACACATGGTTGGGGAGAAGATGTCATCTGGTACCCGTAGGAACTGGGAGCCCAAGACGCTTCCGGCGGACCCCGAGGCCATGGGCCGGCTGCAGGAATGGCTCACCGAGGACGGCTTCAGCCTCTTCGGCGTCGAGCTCGACTTCCGAGGTTCCGACCTGTCGGGTGGAGACTTTTCGAGCTCGTGGTTCACAGACTCCATCCTGGCGGGCGTGCGGCTTGTGGGAGCGGTTCTCTACCGCGCCGACCTTCAGTCGGCCGACCTCACGGGCGCGGATCTGACCGGTGCCGACCTGGTCAGGGCGAACCTCGACAGGGCCGTGCTCAGGTCGGCACGGCTCGATGGTGCCGACATGGTCAACGCTTCATTGCACGGGGTCGATGCGTCACGAGCGAGCTTCAGGGGAACGCGCATCATGGGTGCATCTCTCCATGGGGTGGACATGAGGGGAGCGGATCTGACCGACGCGGTCCTGTTCCAGAACACCTTCAAGGTCTCAGTCGACGACACCACGGTGTTGCGCGGCCTGACGGGCAGCGTTTTCGGGCCGATCTCCGTCTTCAGTGGCGAATCGTCCCGAGAAGTGGGCGGCGCGGAACTGGAGACGTGGATCGGCGAGCGCGGCGGGAAGGTCCAAGTCCTCGCTCCGGGAAGTTCCCCGCAGTAGATCAACGCACCCTCCTGTGGACCGGGATTCAGTGAACCGTTTGTCGATGTGGTTCGTTCGGGTTCGCTGTTCATTGGAGGGCCAGGGCAGGAAGTGCGGCTTGGCCACCGACATCGAGGCGGAAAGCGTGGAGCTGGAGGACGACAACCTCTTCCGTCGCGCCAAGGCGCTGCTCGCCGCTTGAACCGGCCACACGACACCCGCGGTGAACCCGCCGCCGCACTTCCGCAGCGATGCTGCACCTACGCAGGAGAGTTTGCCGACCATGCTGATGCGCGCGCCCGAGGAGATCGGCTCGTGGACCTGGGACCTGGACGACGTCGCGGAGCCCGGCCTGGAGTCCATGCTCGAGATCGCCGGACGCATGAGTGCGGTGCTGGAGGCGCACGCCCTGTGGCGCCTGACTCACTTGAGTGGGTTGGTGCATCACCGGAAAGGGCGTCCTCAATGCGAGCTGCCAGCTGAAAATTCGCGCGGCCGAACTGACTGTTTTCCATGACGGCTGGGGCCAGTGTGATTTCCAGGACGATCCGCAGCCGGGAAGGTGTGAATGGACGAGCGGTTCGAGCGCTTCGTCGGGAGATATCTCGACCTCGTGGAAGGATATGACACGAGCGGCTACCTCAGACCCACACTGTTCGGATTCAATGAACCGTTCGTCGAAGCGGTTCGATCGGGTTTCGACCAGGTTTTGGCAGACGATTCCTTCGGGCCTGCCGAATACGAGCGGCTGAGCGATATCGAATTCCCCGACCAGGAGACTCTGGATGCCTACCTCCGGGCGATGTACGACTACCTGTTCCATGGTGGGCCGGAGCAGCCGATGCCCCCGGGGTGACCGCGCGGTGGTACGACGGTGAGCCTTTCGATCCAGGCGGGCTGTCCGGCCGTTCGGGGGTGCGGCTCGGCCGCCGACATGGCCGACGCGGTCTGTGAGATGTACCCCGTTGAGTGTGAGGACGCCATTCTCGTCTGGAATCTGGTGGCGGTCCGGCTGTCGTACGGCCACGACCTGTCCGTCCTTCTCGACGACCTGGTGCCCCTGCTCGAGGAGATCCGGCGGCCGGGCTTCTCGGACGCCGAGGTCTTCTGGGGGTCGGACACGTTCTCGGCCGAGTGGAGCGTCGTGCGCGAGGGCGATTCGCTGAGGATCCGGGCGCGCTGGCACAGCATCCTCGGCAGCTACGAGTCGCTGCTGGCCGAACGGGGCGATGTTGTCGTTCCCGTACGGGAGTTCATCGCTGAATGGACGAAGGTTCTGCGGCGGATGGTCACCGACATCGAAACGGAGCGCGTGGAGTTGGAGGACGACGACCTCTTCCGTCGAGCCACGGCGCTGCTCGCCGCTTGAACCGGTCATACGACGCCCGCGGTCAACCCGCCGCCCCACTTCAGCAGCGATGCTGCACCCACACAGGAGAGTTCGCCGAGCATGCTGATGCGCGCGCCCAAGGAGAGTGGCTCGTGGACCTGGGATCTGGACGACGTAGCGCAGCCCGGCCTGGAGTCCGTGCTCGAGATCGCCGGGCGCATGAGTGCGGTGCTGGAGGCGCACGCCCTGTTGGCGCCTGACTCACTCGAGTGGGACTGGTCCATCGCCGGCAAGGGCGTCCTCGGCGTGAGCTGCCGGCTGAACATCCGCGCTCGCCCGCTCGCCGATCCGGCGTTGCCCGATCGGCTCCGCGCCTGTCGACCGACGGGCAATCCGCAGGCGGACATCGGCGGAATCCTCGTGCTGGGTTCGGGTGCCTGGTTCGACGCGAACGGAGTGCGGCACGAGGAACACCGTCTGGTGGAACTTTTGGTGAATTCCAATGAGTTGGGTACCTGGGCTGAACTCTCCGTTTTCCACGACGTCTGGGGTCAGTGTGATTTCCGCGGCGAGCCGCAGCCGATCATTCACGCAAACAATGCGCCGCGCCTCGCTTCCGCCCTGCGGGAACTCGACCAGGTGCTCGGCGTCGCCGCAGAGCCCGGCGAACCGACCTACTACGGGCGGGCCGAGGGTTACGGACTCGGGACTCCCGACCTCATCGACGGGCTCGGACCGGACCTCACCGATGCGGCGCCGTGCTAGCGGGCGGCCGATTCAGCGAGAGCAGGGTCCGGTCCATGCCGACCTGTTGGCCTTCGGAGAGGAACCCTTGCGCGCGGAAAGCCCGCGAAGCACTGACAGAAACGCACTGAGAGATATGACGACAAGGAACACGGCATGACCAAGGACGTGATCGCGCTCACCGAGCGGATGCCGGACGCGCTGAGCGTCCTGGCGGGCCTGCTCGCGGGCGGACCGGACCTGCTGATCGAGTCTGCCGGAGAGGGCGCCGTGGTCCAGCTGTGCGACGCCGAGGGTCGGCCGCTCGTCTCGATCGAGGTCCCGCTGATGCTCCAGGTGCCGGGCGAGGCGGTCCGGCTGCTGGGGCCCGGAGCCGAGCTGTCGGGCGACGGCCCGGTGTGGTGGGTCGAGGCGCGAGCCGCCGCGGGCATGCCGCAGGCCGAGCAGCTCGCCGGAGCCTTCGCAGCCCGGCTGACCATGCTCCTGGGCGGCCGGGTCTGGCCGCCGGACGCCCCGGGCACCGTCGGCGCGGCCCGCCCGGTCGACGTCTCGGGCATCACCGCCGTACCGGCGCCCGCCGCCGCCCAGCCGGCCGTGGACATGCTCACAGACAAGGCCGCCGTCGTCCTCCAGGACCGCCCCGTCGTCCCCATGACGAGCTGGCTCTCCGAGGTGCTGCGGGCCACCGTGGAGAGCGACCGCTCCCTGCAGATCGTCACCCCGCCGCACTGCCGGCTGTCCACGCCCACCCGTCTCCTGCTGCAGTCCATGCCCGCCCGGTGGGTCGTGCAGGACGAGCGGTGCGGCTACTACGACGGCCTCACCGGCGCCGTACTCACCTGGCAGGACGAAGCCTTCGCCCCGGACCGCGGCGAGAACGGCGAGACCCCGGTCGCGGACGCCTTCACGGAGACCGCACCCACTGGTGAGCGTCAGCTCAGCGTCTCCTTCCGTACCCTGCACCGCCCCACCGCGGACCTCGTCCTCGGCGGCGCGCTCGAAGCCGCCTGGCAGGCACTGACGGGCGGCCTGCCGGCCGGCTGGGGGACCTCGGAGCCCGCAGGCCTGACGTGGTCGCGGCGCCAGCTGACCGAGCTGGCGTACGAACGCGCCCCGCGCTCCACCTGGACCGTTGTCGTCGGCACACCGGACCGGCCCGCCGTCGCGACACTCCGCGTGATCCGCACCTCGGAGGGAGTGGAGGAGGACATCACCCTCACCGTGGGCTACGGCCCGGGCGAGGAGATACCGTTTGAGGCCCTTCCGGGGCTGGCAGAGGAGTTGGTGACCCGGTACGGGCTCACGACCATGCTGTGCCAGCTGCGCGAAGCCCGCCGGGACCTGAGCGCCCCGCCCCACTACGAGCACCCGCCGCTGCCGTACGCCTTCGTACTCGGCCCCGCGGAGGTCCAGGAGGCGGGGCGGGACACCGCGAGCAGGACGCCGCTCAAGGAACGCCCGGTACAACTGGGCCCGAGCGCCCGGCCGGGCTTCTACTACGCACTGGGCGACGCCGAGACCGCCGAGAGCTGGACCGCGCTGGAGGGGCTGCTGCGCCACCTGCGCGGCGCGCCGCCCGCCTGACAGGCGATGACGGCGGCCGGCGCAGGTACACACCCCGGCCGTTATTCGTGGTGAGAGATTTCCATGGATCTGCATTTCAGGAACTTCTTCAGAGCTCAGCTGAACATTGAGCAGGGCTACTATGTTGATGGCCGTCTGAGGTCCACTTTGCTGAGCTTCAACGACTCCTATGTGGAGTTGATCCGCACGGGATTCGAGCAGATCGTCACGGACGATTCATTCGGTCCAGCCGAATACGAGCGGCTGACCGATATCGAATTCCCTGATGGTGAAAGCCTGAAGACCTACCTTCGAGCCATGTATGCCTACCTGTTCGAGGGCGCTCCACAGCAGCCGATGCCGCCGGGATGACGGCGCGGAGGAGGTGCGGGGCGGGGTGGGGAGGTGCGGGGCGGGGTCTGACGTGTGCGGGGTGGTGGTGTGGGGCGGCAGGGTTTCGGCGGGGCGGCATCAGAGCTGTCTTGGGGGTTTCCCGTCAGTCCCATCGTCTCTCCGGTTCGTGCCGGTCCCTCAAGGGCGCTCCCTTCGGTCGCGTCGCTTCGCGATGTCGCTGCGCTCCACCCTTGACCGCCCGTCCCGCCCCGGAAATCCGAAAGACTGCCGGGAAGCCCCCAAAGGGACGGGCCGGGGGATCAAGACGCCATCGGGGCGTCGGAGAGGCCCGGGCGGGAGCCCGGTGCGCCCCAAATCGCTACGCGCTTCGCCAGGATGGCGTCTGCGAGCTGTCAGGGGCTGGACATAGGCCGCCATCGATCGCTACGCGCTTCTCGATCACGCGTCCGCAGTCCGTCTGGGGCTGGTCATAAGCCGCAGAGGCCCGATTCGCTCCTCATGCACGGCGTCCGAGGACGGTTGGGGGAGGAAAAGCGCCAGACGACGGCTGAGGCGATGCCAATCCAGGTGTGGGTGGATGGAGGCCTCGGAGAGCCGTCCGATTGCCCCAATTGCTCCTGTTTGGGTGGGCAAGTGGGATGCCACCTCGGGCTTGATGGGGGTTGGCTTCGGCTGAGCCGTTCGCCCTCCTGCCCTCCAATCCGCCCCTCCCAGCCCCCAGCAAGGGGCGGACGCGGTCTCGGAGAAGCGCGTAGCGATCGAGGGCGGCTTATGTCCAGCCCAAGAGGCTGGCAGACGCCTTCCGGCAGGAGCGCGTAGCGATTAGACGCGCTCCCTTGACCCCCCGCCCATCACTGATGCGGCCGTCTCTCTGTCGATCGCCCGGCCCGTTCCTTTGGGGGCTTCCCGGCAGTCTTTCGGATTTCCGGGGCGGGACGGTCGGTCAAGGGTGGCCGTAGGCCATCGCGTAGCGACGCGACCGGAGGGAGCGCCCTTGAGGGACCGGCACGAACCGGAGAGACGATGGGACTGACGGGAAACCCCCAAGACAGCTCTGATGCCGCCCCGCGCAGACCCCGCTCCCGCCACACCACCCCGTACAGTCCACCCTCACCCGCCCACCCCCCGCCGCCGCGTCAGCGGTGAGAGTGCCACCGGGGTCCAGGACAGGGCCAGGAGGGTGGCTCCCGTCCAGAGGGTGGTGTGGAGGGTGGTGAGTTCCGCGAGGAGGCCCGAGGTGGCGGAGCCCAGGGCCAGGGCTCCGGTCAGGGTGAAGCGGAAGGTGGCGTTCATGCGGCCCATGAGGGGGTCCGGGGTGAGGTGCTGGCGGAGGCTGACCCCCAGGACGTTGTCCGAGCCGATCTTCATCATGGTCAGAAGCCAGGCGCCGCCCGCGAGCCAGAGCCACGGGCCGCGGTCGAGCAGCGGCACCAGCAGGGCCGCCGGGGTCAGGCTCAGCAGCAGGGCGCGCCCGTAGCCCACGCGCGCCGCGAAGGGACGGGCCAGGCGGGCTCCCAGGAGCAGGCCCACGCCGCCGGCCGCCCAGAACAGGCCCAGCGAGGCGGGGGACAGGCCGAGCTCGCGGACGAAGAGCACCGGGAGCATGGTGCCCAGCACCGCGCCGCCCAGGTTGTTCAGGGTGGCGGCCAGCGTCAGGGCGCGCAGCTCGGGGTGGCCCAGTACGTGTTGCAGCCCCTCCCGGATCTGGGCCGTGAGCGGGGTTCGGGCGGCCGGCGCCGGAGCGGGGGTGGAGCGGATCGCGGTCAGCCGGAGCGCGGAGGCGAGGTATGCCGCCGAGGAGCAGGCCAGCGCGAACGGGGCGGTGAGGGCGGCGACGAGGGCACCGCCGGCTCCGCGGCCGGCGATGTTGGCGGCGGCCATGAGGGTCACCATGGCGGTGTTCGCCCGTACCAGCCCCTCCCGGCCGACCAGCTGCGGCAGGACGCTCTGCGAGCCGACGTCGGAGAAGACGGTGGCGCAGCCGGCCAGCAGGACCACGGCGTAGAGCTGCCCCAGGGTGAGGACGTCCAGCCACCACGCGAGCGGTAAGGAGGCGAAGAGCGCCGCCCGGGCGAGGTCGGCGGCGACGAGGACGCCGCGGGTGCGCAGGCGGTCGACCCAGGCGCCGGCGGGCAGGCCGATCAGCAGGAAGGCGAGCGTGGAGAGTGCGGCGAGGGTGCCGACCTGGGCGGGGCCGGCGTCGAGGGCGGTGAGGGCGAGCAGGGGCACGGCCACGTGACCGGTGTTGGTGCCGAGCTGGTTGAGGGCGGCGGCGCCGAAGAGGGTGCGGAAGTCCTGATCGCGCCAGGGGGAGCCGGTGGCGGAGGGGGCGGTGGCGCCTCCCGGGGTGGGTTCGGGCGTCGTCCGGAGGGTCCGCGAGCGGCGCTCCGGGCGCCGGCGTGGCGAGGATGTCATGCACAGAACCGTGTCGAAGCTGATCTATAAGAACAAGTTAAATGTTCTCCGTCATTGCTTTAGCGTTGCTGCGCGAACCCTGACTTGCGGGGTCGTGGCCGGAACCGGCCGCAGGCATGGCAGGCTTGGGGCATGGCCGCTCAGATCTATCCCAGCATCCTGTCCGCCGACTTCGCCCGTCTCGCCGAGGAGGCGAAGGCCGTCGAGGGAGCCGACTGGCTGCATGTCGACGTCATGGACAACCACTTCGTCCCGAACCTCACTCTCGGCATGCCGGTGGTGGAGTCCCTGAGCCGTGCCACGGACATCCCGCTGGACCTGCACCTGATGATCGAGAACCCGGACCGCTGGGCCCCGCAGTACGTGGAGGCGGGCGCGGGCTCGGTCACCTTCCACGCCGAGGCCGCGGCGGCGCCCGTGCGCCTCGCGCGGGAGATCCGGGCGAAGGGGGCGCGGGCCTCCATGGCGCTCAAGCCCGCCACGCCGATCGAGCAGTACGAGGACATCCTCCCCGAGCTCGACATGCTGCTGATCATGACGGTCGAGCCGGGCTTCGGCGGCCAGCCCTTTCTCGACATCATGCTCCCCAAGATCCGCCGTACCCGGGAGCTGATCGCCAAGCACGGTCTGGAGCTGTGGCTCCAGGTCGACGGCGGGGTTTCGGCCTCGACCATCGAGCGCTGCGCCGAGGCCGGCGCGGACGTCTTCGTGGCGGGCAGCGCGGTCTACGGGGCGGTCGATCCGGCGGCCGCCGTCCGCACGCTGCGTGACCAGGCGGGTGCGGCGATCGCGGCGGCGCCGTGGGCTTGCGACCACTGAGCCAAGGGTTGATGAACAGCTCGGTGAACGGGAGCTGTCCAGGCTGATCAACGGCCGTCGG
The DNA here is from genome assembly GCF_036170895.1 of Streptomyces erythrochromogenes. Classification (NCBI taxonomy): domain Bacteria; kingdom Bacillati; phylum Actinomycetota; class Actinomycetes; order Kitasatosporales; family Streptomycetaceae; genus Streptomyces; species Streptomyces erythrochromogenes. Next base: position 6,658,042 of record NZ_CP108036.1, read on the forward strand.
ATCTGACAGGATGAACGGCGAGTCGAGAGTGTGAACACGAGAGTGTGAACAGCAGTGAGGAGAACGCGGTGTCTGCAATGTCGGCGGGACGGTCAGCCCTGCGGATGGGACCCGCGGAGCTGGTGCAGGCGGCGGCCATGGCCCGCCGCTTCTACCTGGAGGGCAAGTCCAAGATCCAGATCGCCGAGGAGTTCGGCGTGAGCCGCTTCAAGGTGGCCCGGGTCCTGGAGACCGCCCTCGAACGCGACCTCGTACGGATCGAGATCCGGGTCCCGGCCGAACTCGACGCGGAGCGGTCGGACGCGCTCCGGGCCCGGTACGGGCTCCGGCACGCCGTCGTGGTGGAGTCGCCCGCCGACGCCACCGAGGACGCCCCGGACCCGGAGAACCTGGGCGCCGTCGCCGCCGACCTGCTGGGCGAACTCGTCAGCGAGGGTGACGTCCTGGGCCTCGCGTGGGGCCGGTCGACCATCCACATGGCCGCTTCCCTGCACCGTCTGCCGCAGTGCACCGTGGTCCAGCTGACCGGGGTGTACGACGCGGGGACCGCGGAGCGCGGGTCGGTCGAGGCCGTACGCAGGGCCGCGCAGGTCTCGGGCGGCGACGCGCACCCGATCTACGCGCCCATGCTGCTGCCCGACCCGGCGACCGCGGCCGCGCTGCGCAGCCAGACGGGGATCGCCCGCGCCTTCGACTACTTCGACAAGGTGACGGTCGCGGCCGTCTCCATCGGCTCGTGGGAGCCGGGCATCTCGACCGTCCACGACATGCTGACGGACGAGGAGCGGGCCCACTACGCCTCGCTGGGCGTCGCGGCCGAGATGTCCGCCCACCTCTTCGACGCCGAGGGCCGGCGGGTCGGCCGGGACCTCGGCGAGCGGTGCATCACGGTCGAGGCGGACCGGCTGCGCCGGATCCCCGAGGTCGTGGCGATTGCCGGCGGGCTGCGCAAGGCCTCCGCGATCGGCGCGGTGCTGCGGTCGGGGCTGGTGACCAGCCTGGTCACGGACACGGCGGTCGCCGACTACCTGCTGACCGAGTCGGCTCCGGGGCTGCGGCCGGCGCTGGACCGGGCCGACCCCGACGACCTGTAGGACCCCGGTACGGGGCTGCTGTGCCGCGTACGGAGTAGTGCGGGCCCGGGCGGGCCCGCGATGCGTCGGGCGGCTCCTGTGCCCCGCAGAGGGGGTTCGGAGCGGGTTCGGCCCGGACGGACACCGGCTCGGGGGTGCCGCTGATGCGGATGGTGCCCGGATCGAGATCCGAAGGGCCGCCGCGCGGCGGCCCGCGGGGCGCATACTGAATCCAATGACAAAATCAGCAGTTCCTCGCCGCCATTTGCCGTCCAGCCCGTTCAAAGCCCCCGTGGAGCAGCCCATCCGGCAGTTCAGCGTCGGCGATCGGGTCACTCACGACGAGCACGGCCTCGGCCGTGTCGTCGGAATCGAGGAGGGGATCGCCGTTCTCGTCGACTTCGGTTCGGTCCAGAAGCGCATCCTGAGTCCCTACAGCAAGATGGCCGCGCTCTGACGCGACCGAGCGATTCGCGGGCGAATCGGATATTTGGCACCATCGGCGCATGATCTTCCGGAACGTGCCCCGATGGTTGCTGTGTTCACTGGGGGCCGTGTTCCTCTGTGTCGCGCTCGTCGCGACGGCGGGCTGTGGTGCGCAGAAACCCGGCCCCGCCGTCGCCAGCGGCAGCGCCGAGCTCAGTGCGGCTCCCAGCGCCGCACCCGATGCGGTTCCGGGCTGGGCGCGGGGGATGGCCGTCGTGCGCGCCGATGCGCTGCCGCGGCAGGCGCAGGACGTCCTCGCGCTGATCGACAAGGGCGGCCCGTACCCGTACCGGCAGGACGGCACCGCCTTCGGGAACTTCGAGAAGGTCCTGCCGCGCCAGAAGCGCGGCTACTACCACGAGTTCACGGTGCGCACGCCGGGGGAGCGGGACCGCGGGGCCCGGCGGATCGTGACGGGTGAGGGCGGGGAGTTCTACTACACGGACGACCACTACCAGACCTTCAAGGCGGTTCTCCGATGACCCTGCATCCGCAGCCGCTCGCCCCTGCGCTCGCCGCCGCCGAGGCCGCGGGCTGGACGACCGTACGGCTGGACCTGGACGGCGTACGGGGCAAGGCGGGGCTGATGAGGCGGTGCGGGGAGGCCTTGCGGCTGCCGGAGTGGTTCGGCGGGAACTGGGACGCGCTGGCCGATGTCCTGCAGGACCTGTCCTGGTTGCCGGATGCCGGGGCGGCGGCGGGGCGGCTGGTCGCCGTCACGTCCTGGAGCGGGTACGCCGGGGCGAGGCCTTCGGAGTGGGAGACGTTCGTGGAGGTGCTCGAAGAGGCCGTGGACTTCTGGCGGGAGCAGGAGCCGGGGCTCACCGTGGTGCTGGCGGAGCCCGTGCCCGAGCGCGGGCCGGCTGCCGGGGTTCCGTCCCGGGCCCCGCGCCTCAGACGCCGGCGGGGCTGAAGGGCGGGCCGCGTGCGTCGGCGTAGCGGGACGGTGCGGGGCCGAGACGGCGGAACCGGGTGGTCCGGAGCCACCCGGTTCCGTCGTTGTCAGTCCGTCTTCGGGATCCAGGGCGGGGTCTGGCCCCAGGACCAGACCGGGATCTTGGCCGCGTCGACGGGCGGCGGGTTGGGGCCCGAGTAGATCAGGGCCATGCGGGTGCCCCACTCGATGTAGTAGGCGAAGACCCCGCGGAACTCCGGGTCCGTCGGGAGGCCCACCTCGTCGGCCGTGTCCATGAGCAGGTCCACCCAGCGGCGGCGCTGCTTCTCGGTGATCGCCCGGCCCAGGTGCTTGGTGGCCATGTGCTGGTGGCCGCCGTGGTGGTCGGTGTAGTCCGCCGGGCCGCCGAAGACCTCCGACAGCCAGACCGCGACGTGCTGCGGGTGCTCCGAGTCCATGCCCGCGAAGACCGGTGCCAGGATCTCGTCCTGTAGGGCGTGGGCGTAGAAGGCGTCGGTGAGGCGGTTCATCGCCTCCGCCCCGCCCATCCACTCGTAGATGGTGGGTGTGGTGCTCATCGCTGTCCGGCGCCCTTTCCCGTGCCCACGACGCCCGTCACGAGGTAGTGCTGCATCTCCTCGATGGCGTTCACGTACGGGCGGATCGCGGCGAAGAAGGCCGGGAACTGCTCCCCCTTGCGGAAGCCGCCCAGGTGGGCCTCGATCGAGGTCCAGCGGATCCGGAGGATGTAGCGCTCCTTCTCCTCCTCGCACCGGGCGAGTTCGTAGTCGATGCACTCGGGCGAGGCGGCCAGGGACTCGGCCGCCCGGGCGTACGCGTCCTCGAAGGCCTGCTGGTCGTCCAATGCGATCCGGTAGCGGATGTATTCGACGGTGGTCGTCATGGTGCGTACCTCTCCCTGGGTGTAGGTCTCGGCCAGCCTTACGCGATCACACGGCGCCGTGGGGCGGATTCGTCATTCGGACCCGGACTTCATGGAGTCGGTGGTGCCGGAGACGTCGGGACCCTGCGCGCGGACCCGGCCGACCTGGTCCAGGGAGTCGCGCAGTTCCGTCAGCCAGCTGTCGGTGTTGCGTCCGACGAGGCGGACGCACCAGGCCAGTGCGTCGGCCCGGCTGCGGGCGACGCCGCCGGCGACCAGGGTGTCGAGGACCTGGCGTTCGGACTGGCGCAGGCGGGTCATGACGGGGACGGCGAGGTGGGTGAAGAGGGTCGTCTCGTCACCCACCCGTACGCCCCAGGCGACCTTGCGGCGGTAGAGCTCCTCGGCCTCGCGGGCCACTTCGATGCGCTGTTCGCGGGTGCGTTCGCGGAACTGTTGGACCGATTCGGTCGCCGGGATGACGCCGACGACCGTGATCTCCTCGCGGTCTGCGGTGACCGAGTCGAGGGACTCGTAGACGTCCACCGGCAGGCGCTCGGCGAACCACGCGCGGAGCTGTTCGCTCTGTTCGGCTGTAATCATGTAATTAACGTTGCATCCGCTGTGCCCTTGATCACAAGGGCACAGCGTTCGCTCTCAGCCCATCGAGCGGTAGCGGTGGATCAGCGAGACGGCCATCGCCCCCTCGCCCACGCCCGACGCCACCCGCTTGACCGAGTGGGCGCGGACGTCGCCCGCCGCGAAGACCCCGGGCACGCTCGTCTCCAGGGGGTAGGGGGCGCGCTCCAGGCTCCATTCGGCGGGGAGCTCGCCGCCGTTCGCGATCAGGTCCGAGCCGGTGAGGACGAAGCCGTACTCGTCGCGCTCGACGACGCCCGCGAGCCAGTCGGTGTGCGGGCGGGCCCCGATGAAGGTGAACATGAAACGCGCCGGGATCTCGGTGTCCCGGCCCGTCTCCGCGTCGTGGAGGGTCAGCCGTTCGAGGTGTTCCTCGCCGTCCAGCCGGACCACCGTGGTGCGCACCTTGACCTCGATGTTCGGGGTGCGCTCGATCTCGTCGATGAGGTAGCGGGACATGCTCGCGTCCAGGGAGGACGCGCGGACCAGGATGGTCACGCGGGCGGCGTACTTGGCGAAGTGCACGGCGGCCTGCCCGGCCGAGTTGGCCCCGCCGACGATGAACACGTGCTGGGAGATGCAGGCCGAGCTCTCGGTGGTCGCCGCGCCGTAGTAGAGGCCGGCGCCCTCGAAGCGGTCGGCGCCCGGAGCGTCGAGCCGGTTGTACGAGACCCCGGTCGCCAGCAGGACCGTCTCGGCGGAGATCTCCGTGCCGTCGGCGAGGGTCAGGATCTTCGCCGGGTCGTCGCGGGTCAGCGAGACCACCTCCACCGGGTGCAGGATCTCGGCGCCGAACCGGGAGGCCTGGATGGTCGCCCGGCGCGTCAGGTCGCCGCCCGAGAGGCCCGAGGGGAAGCCGAGGTAGTTCTCGATCAGGCTGGAGGTGCCGGCCTGGCCGCCGGGGGCGCGGGAGTCCAGCATCAGCGTCGACAGGCCCTCGGAGGCCGAGTAGACGCCGGCCGCGAGGCCCGCCGGGCCCGCGCCGACGATGACGCACTCGTAGTGCGGGCGCGAGGCGGTGGTGGCCAGGCCCAGGCGCTGGGCGAGCTGTGCGTCGGTCGGTGCCGAGAGCACCGCCCCGTCCGGGAAGCGGACCAGGGGCAGGGCGCCGTCGGGCTGGGCGGCGATGAGGGTCAGCGCCTCGGGGTCCCGCTCGACGTTGAGGAAGCGGAACGGCTGGCCGTTGCGGGTGAAGAAGTCCCGTACGGCGTGGGTGCCGGGGGAGACCAGGTGGCCGGCGACGATGATCCCGTCGTAGGCGGGGCGGTAGGTCGCCAGCCAGTCCGAGAGCAGGTCGTCCAGGACGGGGAAGAGCCGCTCGTGCGGGGGGTCCCACGGCTTGAGCAGGTAGTAGTCCAGCCGGACCCGGTTGATCGCGGTGATCGCCGCGTCGGTCTCGGCGTACGCGGTCAGCAGCACCCGGCGGGCGTCCGGGAAGCGGCTGACGGCCTCCAGCAGGAACTCCACGCCGGTCACGTCCGGCATGCGCTGGTCCACGAGGAACAGCGCCGGGTCGTGGCCGCGCTCGTCGAGGGAGTCGAGGATCTTCAGGGCGTCGGCGGCCGAGGAGGCGCCGAGGACCCGGTAGCGGTCGCCGTAGGCGCTGCGCAGGTCGCGGCGGACGGCGCGCAGCACCTGCGGGTCGTCGTCGACGGCCAGGATCACCGGCTTGCGGCTCTCCGCGCGCTCGGCGGCGGCAGCGGACGAGGCGGCGGCCGCGGACGAGGCCGGGGAGGCGGACGAGGCGGGTGCGGGGGAGCTCTCCCGGGCCGTGCTCATGCCGGGTCCAGCATCAGCTGGTCGGCGTAGCACCAGGCCCAGTCCTCGCCCGGCTCGTGGGAGGCCGCGATCGGGTGCTCGGTGGTCCGGTAGTGCCGGGTGGCGTGACGGTTCTTCGACGAGTCGCAGCACCCGACGTGTCCGCAGCTCAGGCACAGCCTCAGGTGCACCCACGTGTCGCCGGCGACGAGGCACTCCTCGCAGCCCACCGCGGTGGGCTTCACCGGACGTATCTGATCGATGTGTGTGCACAAAAGGTCCATCGTCATCGTCGCCGTCCCTCTCCTCGTGCTCATGCTCGTCCCAGCAACACGGCCCGCGCGCCCGCGATTCACGGCGCGTCCAGACCTTAGGACGGGCCCTGCGAAATGGTTCACCGATTCGGCCGAAGTCACGTAGTCCTGCGACTACTTCATGACGTCCGCGAACGACTTCCTGAGGTGCCCCGGTCGGCTGTCCGGCTACCTCACGAAGTCGCATGCCAGCGCTTTGACGAAGGCCCTGGGCCCGGCCAGTGTGGGGGACGCCAACGACAACAGGCGGCGCTGGAGGAATACGTGAGCAGAAAGATTCTGGTCATTGTCTCCGAACACGGTTACTGGGCCGAAGAACTGATAGGCCCCGTCTCGAAGTTCGACGAGCGGGGTTACGAGGTCATATTCGCCACGCCGACCGGAAAGCGTGCACACGCTCTTCCGCCGAGCCTCGACGCGAACTACGTCGACCCCCCGCTCGGCCGCTCGGTGACCACCGAGGAGAACGCCCGGCTGGGGCGGGAGTTCGAGCAGTCGAGCCGGCTGGACTCGCCGCTCGACATCGAGGCGTGGGTGCCCGAGCGCCCGTACACGAGCGACGCGGCCTACCTGCCCAAGCTGGAGCAGTACCACCGCGATCTCGACACACTCGACGCCGACATCGCCGGATACGACGCGATCCTCATCGTCGGCGGCAGCGGACCGATCGCCGACCTCGCCAACAACGAGCGCGTGCACGCCCTGATCCTGGCCTTCCGGAAGGCCGGCAAGGTCGTGGCCGCCGAGTGCTACGGGGTCGCCTGCCTGGCCTTCGCCCGGGACTGGGACGACCGCAAGAGCATCATCTGGGGCAAGCACGTGACCGGCCACTGCAAGGAGTACGACTACAAGGACGGCACCGGATTCCTCGGTACCGACTTCAACATGGGCCCGCCGCCGTATCCGCTGGAGTACATCCTGCGCGACGCGACGGGACCGCGCGGCGCGTACCACGGGAACTTCGGCAAGCCGGTCTCGGTGATCGTGGACTTCCCCTTCGTCACGGGACGTTCCACCCCCGACTCCTATCTGACGGGGCAGAAGATCGTGGAAGTCCTGGAGGACGGGCTCACCCGGTTCGGCTGGTAATCCCGGAAACCGCCGGGAAATCGGACAGGCGAGGGGGAATTCATGGAAGCCACTCCCGGACGGGAAAGGCTGATCGAGCAGTTCAAGGCCGACGGCCTGAATGTGATGTTCGGAAATCCGGGGACGGTGGAACAGGGATTCCTCGACGCGGTGGACGCGGCGGAGGACTTCCGGTACGTCCTCGCCCTCCAGGAGACCGTGGCCGCCGGCATCGCCGACGGGTACGCCCGGGCGACCGGCGGCGCGGCCCTGCTCCAACTGCACTCCGGGGTGGGCCTCGGCAACGGCATCGGGATGCTCTACCAGTCGCTGCGCGGCCACACCCCGCTCGTCGTCGTCGCCGGCGACGCCGGGGTGCGCTACGACGCCATGGACGCGCAGATGGCGTCCGACCTGGTGGCGATGGCCAGGCCCGTGACCAAGTACGCGACCCGCGTCACCGATCCGCGGTCCGTGCTCCGCACCGTCCGGCGGGCCGTGAAGATCGCGCTCACCCCGCCCCGCGGGCCCGTGTTCGTCGCGCTGCCCATGGACGTGCTGGACGAGCTCAACTCCGAGCCCGTCCTGCCGGCCACGGTCCCGCTCACGGACGTGGCCCCCTCACCGGCGTCGGTGGGCCGGGCGGCCGAACTGCTCGCCTCCGCCGAGCGGCCGGTCGTCCTGGTCGGGGACGGGGTGGCGCTCTCCGGGGCGCAGCGCGAGCTCGTCGCCGTCGCCGAGCTGCTGGGCGCCGACGTGTACGAGGTCGACTCCTCCGAGGTGAACATCGCGGCCTCGCACCCGCTGCGGCGCGGCCAGACCGGCCACATGTTCGGCCCGCACAGCAAGGAGCTGGTCGCGGACGCCGACGGGGTGCTGATCGTCGGCACCTATGTCTTCCCGGAGGTGTTCCCCGAGCTGGAGAGCCCCTTCCGGGCCGGCGCGAAGGTCGTCCACATCGACCTGAACGCCTATGAGATCGCCAAGAACCACCCGGTGGACCTGGGCCTCGCCGCGGATCCGCGGCAGGCGCTGCGCGCGCTGGCCGGCGTACTGGAGCGGCAGCTGACCCCGCAGCGGCGGGCCGCCGCGGCCGCCCGGCTCGACGTACGGACCCGGGAGCGGGCCCGGACTGCGGGGGCGGCCGCCGAGGACGACGGCACGCCGATGGCCGTCTTCCTGCGGACCCTGGCCGAGCGCACCGGCGGGGACCTGATCGTCTTCGACGAGGCGCTGACCACCTCGCCGCTGGTCACCCGGTACCTGCCGGCGGAGCGCCCCGGCGACTACCACCTCACCCGGGGCGGTTCGCTCGGCGTGGGCTTCCCGGGGGCGGTCGGCGCCAAGCTGGCCCGCCCGGACCGGCTCGTCGTGGGCTTCGCGGGCGACGGCGGGTCCATGTACACCTACCAGGCGCTGTGGACCGCGGCCCGGCACGGCATCGACGCCAAGTTCGTCGTCTGCAACAACCGCAAGTACCGGCTGCTGGACGACAACATCGCCCAGTACTGGCGGGAGCGGGACATCCCTGAGCACGGCTTCCCGGGCTCCTTCGACCTCTCGCACCCCGAGATCGACTTCGCCGGGCTGGCCCGCTCGCTCGGCGCCGGCGGGATGCGCGTGGAGAAGCCGGACGAGGCGGTCGCCGCGGTGGGCCGGATGCTGTCCCACCCCGGACCGTTCCTCGTCGACGTGCAGATCTGACCGCAGACCCGCCTGCCCGATCCGACTTGCCCGACCCGACCAGTCACCCAGCACGGAAACGGAACAGGAGGAGACCGCATGCCCGCCGAGCGGCAGCTGACCGAGGACGCGATCCGCAGTTTCGCCGAGAACTGGTACGTGGCGCTGGACCAGCACGTGGGCCTGGCCGATGTGCTCGCCCTGATCACCGAGGACCTGGAGTTCAAGGTCCCCGAGGACACCTTCCTCGGACACGAGGGGTTCGGCCGCTGGTACGAGGCCGTCACCCACCGCTTCTTCGACGAGGTGCACACGGTCACGAAGGTGGAGCCCGTCATCGAGGGCGACCGCGCCGTCGTCCGGGTCCTCGTCAACTGGCAGGCCAAGATCTGGGACCCGCCCGCCGCCCGCAGCCAGTGGCTGGGCTTCGACGCCGACCAGACCTGGACCGTGGTCGCCGGCCCCGACGGACCGCTGATCAAGCAGTACACCGTCAACGACCTGGCCCCGATGCCCGGTTCCGGCTCCCTGTGACCGCGGTGAAGGAGGACCGACGATGACCGAAGTGACACGGGAGCGGGTACGGGAGGCCTACGCCGCCCTCGGCTCCGGCGACCGGGCGCGGATCCTGGAGTACTACTCCGAGGACCTGCGCTGGCTGGTGCCGGGCAACCACCCCCTGGCCGGCTGGTACGAGAGCCTGGACGCCTTCCTGGAGCTGATGGGGCAGACCCACAAGCTCACGGGCGGCACCTTCCGGATGGACCTGGAGGCGGTGCTGGTCGGCGAGGACTGCTCGGCGGACGTGTGCCGCAACGTCGCCCTGCGGGCCGGCGCCGCCGACGCGAGCGGGTCCCCGTACGAGCGGATGGACTACCCGGTCTTCCACTTCATGCGGTGGCAGGGCGGCCGGATCGTCGAGGGCCGCGACGGGCTCTTCGGGGACTCGGCGACCGCCTTCAGCCAGTTCTGGGCGCCGTTCGCGCCGGACGGAACCCGCAGGGACCGATAGGGGGATGAGCGCGATGGACGCACGACAGATCCTGCAGAAGTACTACGAGTACGCCAACGCCGGGGACTGGGACCGCTGGTGCGACCTGTTCGCCGACGACCAGGTCATGGACGAGCAGCTCGCCGGCCACATCGAGGGCCTGGAGGTGCTCCGGTCGATGATGAAGGGCATGGGGACGATGTACCGGGTCTTCCACAACGAGCCCGTGCACTTCCTCGTCGACGGTGAGAAGGCCGCGGCCGTCTCCCACCTGACCGCGGTCAGCGCCTCCGGAGAGCCCATCGAGGCCGAGGTCATGAACTTCTTCCGGATCGTGGACGGAAAGATCGCCTACATGGCGAACTACCACGACACGGTCCCCTTCCAGGTGCTGAGCCAGGACTGAGGGGGCAGAGGTGAGCGTGGAAGAGTACGACTACATCGTCGTGGGATCGGGGACCGCGGGCAGCGTGCTGGCGGGCCGGCTCTCCGAGGACCCGGACGTCTCCGTCCTCGTCCTGGAGGCGGGCGGCTCCCGGATCCCGCCCGAGGTGGACGACCCGTCCTCCTGGTACAAGCTCCTCGGCGGCCCCGTGGACTGGGGCTACACCAGCACCCCGCAGCCCGGGCTCGACGGCCGCCGCACCTACGAGCCGCGCGGCAAGGCCCCCGGCGGCAGCAGCAACCTCTACATCATGATGCACATCCGGGGCCACGCCTCGGACTTCGACAACTGGGCCTACCAGGGCGCGGCCGGCTGGGCGTACGAGGACGTGCTCCCGTACTTCGCCCTGCTGGAGGGCCAGGAGGACGTCACCGCCGCCACGACCGGCACCCGCGGCCCGCAACGGGTCACCAACGCCGGGCTGCACGGCCCCAACCCGGTCTCCCGCGCCTTCATCGACGCGGCCGTCGAGCTGGGGCACGAGGAGATCGCCGACTTCAACACCGACGGGCCCCGGCGCGGCCTCTTCGGCACCGGCTGGCACCACATCGACGTCGCCGACGGCCGCCGCCAGGGCGCCCTGGCCGCCTATCTGGAGCCCGCGCTCGACCGGCCGAACCTGACCCTGCGCACCAACGCGCAGAGCACCCGGCTGCTCCTCGACGGGGACACCTGCACGGGCGTCGAGTACGTCCAGCTCCAGCCCCCCGCCCCGCTTCCGGGCAGTGACGTCCCCGGCCGGACCGTCCGGGACGGCCACAGCAGCGTCGCGGCGCCCGGGCTGCACACCGTACGGGCACGGCGCGAGGTGCTCGTGGCCGCCGGGGCGATCGAGTCGCCGAAGCTGCTGCTGCTCTCCGGCATCGGCCGGCCCGAGCAGCTGCGCGAGCACGGCATCGAGGTCGCCGCGGCCCTGCCCGGGGTCGGCGAGAACTTCCACAACCACGTCCTGACCGGGCTGATGGCCGAGGTCACCCAGGAGCTCCCGCCACCGGCGCAGAACCTGTCGGAGAGCGCTCTGTTCCTGTCCTCACAGCCGGGTCTGCCCGCCCCCGACCTGCAGATCGCCTTCGTCCACGTGCCGTTCGACGTGATCGTCGGCAAGGACCACCCGAACACGGTGAGCATCCTGCCCGGTGTCGTACGCCCGGTCTCGCGCGGCTGGATCAGGCTGGCGAGCGCCGATCCGCTGGCCCACCCGCTGATCAACCCGAACTACCTGGGCGACCGGTGGGACCTGGAACGCATGGTGCAGGGCGTCAAGATCGCCCGGGACATCTTCGCGACCTCGGCGTTCTCGCCCTGGTACAAGCAGGAGCTGCAGCCCGGCCCCGGCTACGTGAGCGACGACGACCTGCGGACCTTCGTGAAGCAGAAGTCGGAGAGCTACCACCACCAGGCCGGCTCCTGCCGCATGGGCATCGACGACCTCGCCGTCGTCGACCCCGAGCTGCGGGTACACGGCGTGCGCAACCTGCGGGTCGTGGACGCCAGCGTGATGCCCGCGGTCCCGTCGGGCAACTGCCACACCGCCATCGCGATGATCGCCGAGCGCGCGGCGGACTTCCTGAGGGGGACCTCCCGTGCCTGATGCCGTCCTGCGCGAGGGCGCCCTGTCCGGGACCCGGATCGCGGTCCTGGTCGAGAGCGACTACTACGAGCCGGAGATCTTCTACTACCAGCACCGGTTCGCGGAGGAGGGCGCCGAGGTCGACTTCCTGACCCGGCTGTGGGGAAACGACTCCATCACCTTCACCGGCCACGAGTACCGGGCGCCCTTCACCGTGAACCGGTCCCTGGAGGGTCTGAGCGACGAGGAGCTGCGCCGGTACGCGGCGATCGTCGTGCCCTCGGGCATGGTGGCGGACCGGCTGCGCTACACCGAGGACGTGGACGTCCTCGCACCGGCGACCGAGCTGCTGCGGCGGGCCTTCGAGGAGCCGACGGTCCTCAAGGGGATCATCTGCCACGGCATGTGGCTGGCGTCCTCGATCCCCGGGAAGATCCGCGGCCGCAAGGTGGTCTGCCACAACAACCTGATCGGCGACGTCCGCAACATGGGCGGGGAGTACGTCGACGAGGACGTGGTGGTCGACGGCGACCTGGTGACCGGCCGCACCGGGGCGCACCACCACCTGTTCGCCCGCCGGATCATCGAGCTGGTCTCGGCCGGGCGGGGCCGGGGGACCGTCCCCCGGCCACCGCTGGGAGGTGCCCCCTGATGCCGGGCCCCGCGGACCGGCCGATGGTCTGGTCGCACGTGGGCCTGAACTGCGTGGACCAGAAGACCACCGAGGACTTCTACACCAGGTACTTCGGCTTCTCCCGGGCCCGGGTGGTCGACCTCGGGGAGTCCCGGATCGTGTTCCTGCGCAAGGGGGACGCGTACCTGGAGCTCTTCGCGGCGGGCACCGAGCCGGCCGGCACGGCGCCCGGGGGAGACGGGCCGCAGGCCCCGGGACGGATGCGCCACCTGGCGTTCCAGACCGACAGCGTGGACGCGTTCCTGGCCGAGCTGGGCGACGCGGCGGAAGTGACCCTGGGGCCGCTGGACTTCGACGACTTCATCTGCGGCTGGCGGACCGTGTGGGTCCGCGACCCCGACGGGGTGATCGTCGAAGTGAGCCAGGGATACGAGGACGACAGCACTCACGACAAGGACGGTGCATGACATGGCGGACGCCGTGAGCTTCTCCTTCTCCGACACCATCGCGGGCTACGTCGTCCGCTTCGACTCCGGTACGCGCCTGCTGCGGCTGAAGACCTCCGACGGTCGCGAGTTCGACGTCTCGCTGGCCGGCGACCCCAGCGCCGAACTGGTCCGCAACCTGGACGAGCCCTACATCGACGCCTCCGGGCACATCGACGAGATGCTCTCGCCGGGCCGGTTCCTCTTCGTCTACGGCGTCCACTACCCGGAGCACGGCGGCCGCTTCGACGCCAAGCGCCTGGTGTTCCTGGGCCGCGGCGCCGAGGACTACCGCTTCGAGGAGGGCAGCTGGTGGATCAAGCAGATCGAGTCGCTGGCCGACTTCTACAAGCGGGCGCAGTTCGGCGACGGCCCGGTGGACTTCACCGAGTACCGCACCGAGATCCGGCTCGGCGGTGACAAGACCGCCAGCCACGTCCAGGAGACCGACACGATCTCCCGCCTGGTCTACGGCATGGCCTCGGCCTACCTGCTGACCGGCAAGGACGAGTACCTGGAGGTCGCCGAGCGCGGCACCGAGTACCTGCGCAAGCACATGCGGGTCGTGGACGGCGAGGAGGACGTGGTCTTCTGGTACCACGGCATCAGCGTCGACGGGGACAGCGAGCGCAAGCTGTTCACCTCGGAGTTCTCCGACGACTACGACGCGATCCCGATGTACGAGCAGATCTACGCGCTGGCCGGCCCCGTCCAGACCTACCGGATCACCGGCGACGTCCGGATCAAGAACGACGCGGACGCCACGATCCGGCTGTTCGACAAGTTCTTCTTCGACCCGGAGCAGGGCGGCTACTACTCCCACATCGACCCGATCCTCTTCAGCGCGGACCACGAGTCCCTCGGCGAGAACGCCGAGCGCAAGAACTGGAACTCGGTCGGCGACCACGCCCCCGCCTACCTGATCAACCTGTACCTGGCGACGGGCGACCAGAAGTACGCCGACTTCCTGGAGTACACCTTCGACACCATCGCGGACAAGTTCCCGGACTACAAGAACAGCCCCTTCGTCCAGGAGCGCTTCTTCCGCGACTGGTCCCACGACAAGGCGCACAGCTGGCAGCAGGACCGCGCGGTCGTCGGCCACAACCTGAAGATCGCCTGGAACCTGATGCGGATGAACTCGCTGAAGGCCAAGCCGGCGTACGAGGAGCTCGCCCGGAAGATCGGCGAGATCATGCCGGCCGTCGGCAGCGACGTGCAGCGCGGCGGCTGGTACGACGTCGTGGAGCGCGTGAAGGAGGGCGATCAGGAGACGTATCGTTTCGCCTGGCATGACCGCAAGGCCTGGTGGCAGCAGGAGCAGGCGATTCTCGCCTACCTCATCCTGAACGGCACGGTCGGCGGCGACGCGAACCAGCGCGAGGCCCGGCAGGCGCAGGCCTTCTACAACACCTTCTTCCTCGACCACGACGAGGGCGCCGTCTACTTCAACGTCCTCGCCAGCGGTACGCCGTACCTGCTCGGCACCGAGCGGCTCAAGGGCAGCCACTCGATGTCCATGTACCACTCGGCGGAGCTCTGCTACCTCGCCGCCGTCTACAACAACCTGCTCATCAACGGCCGGGAGATGGACTTCCACTTCCAGCCCGACCCGACCGGCCTGCCCGACCGCATCCTGCGCGTCTCGCCCGACCTGCTGCCCGCCGGCTCGGTGCGGATCGCGTCCGTGGAGATCGACGAGAAGCCTTACACCGACTTCGACGCGGAGGCGCTCACCGTGCGCCTGCCCGACGTCCAGGGCCGGGTCAAGGCCAAGGTCCGGCTGCGGCCGACGGCCAAGAAGTAGCGCTCAACGGGGGGCGCCCCAAACAGAGGGGAAGGCAATGACTCTCAACGTCAAGGAACGCCGGAACAAGACGGGCACCGTGCTCGTCGCCACCGGCGAGATCAACAGCGAGACGTCCGGCACGCTGCTCCAGTCCCTGCTGCCGCTGGTCCGCGAGGGCAAGCCGCTGCGGATCGACCTCACCGCGGTCACCTACGTCTCCAGCGCGGGCCTGCGCACCCTGCTCGTCGTCTACCGCGAGGCCCAGCACGCCGGCGTGGCCGTCACCCTCTACGGGGTGAGCGAGGAAGTCCGGTTCGTCATGTCGGCCACCGGCTTCCTCGACTTCTTCGAGACCGGCGAGGCCGCCGCGGCCGCCGCCAAGGCCAAGGCCGCGCGATGAGCGAGACCCGGTCCGAGCAGGTCCTGCGCGTCGACGCGTACCCGACCCACGAGGTGGGCGGGTACCGCGTCCGCGCGGGCAAACCGTTCCCCTTCGGGGCCAACGTGGTCCCCGGCGGGGTCAGCTTCTCCGTCTTCTCCGACCAGGCCACCTCCATGACCCTGGTCATCTACAAGCGCGGAGAACCCGAACCGATGGCCGAACTGGAGTTCCCCGAGGAATTCCGCACCGGCAGCGTGTTCGCCATGACCGTATTCGGCCTCGACCACGAGAACATCGAGTACGGGTACCGGGCCGACGGCCCCTACGACCCGGTCACCGGCCACCGCTTCGACGCCCGCCAGGTCCTCTCCGACCCCTACGCCCGGCTGATCGCCGGCCGTGACGTGTGGGGCGTGGAGCCGGACCGCAGCCGCGGCTACCAGTACCGCTCCCGCGTCTGCCTCCAGGACTTCGACTGGGCCGACGACACCCCGCTGGGCATCCCCGCCGAGGACCTCGTCGTCTACGAGGCCCACGTGCGCGGCTTCACCCGGCACCCCAACTCGGGCGTCACCGCGCCCGGCACGTTCGCCGGGCTGCGCGAGAAGATCCCGTACCTGAAGGAGCTCGGGGTCAACTGCATCGAACTGCTGCCCGTGTTCGAGTTCGACGAGAGCGACAACCCACGCTCCAACCCGGAGACGGGTGAGAAGCTCTTCGACTACTGGGGCTACAACACGGTCTCCTTCTTCGCGCCCAAGGCGGGCTACGCGGCCACCGGACGCTACGGGATGCAGGGCGACGAGTTCCGCACCCTGATCAAGGACCTGCACGCGGCCGGCATCGAGGTCATTCTCGACGTCGTCTTCAACCACACCGCCGAAGGCAACGAGCAGGGGCCGACGATCTCCTTCAAGGGGCTCGACAACGCCACCTACTACATGCTCACGCCCGAGGGGTACTACTTCAACTTCAGCGGCACCGGGAACACCGTCAACTGCAACCACCCCGTCGTGCGCAACTTCGTCCTCGACTGCCTGCGCCACTGGGTCGCGGACTACCACATCGACGGGTTCCGCTTCGACCTCGCCGCCATCCTCGGCCGGTCCCTGGACGGCACCCCGCTGCCCAACCCGCCGCTCCTGGAACTGCTCGCCTACGACCCGGTCCTGCGCCACACCAAGCTCATCGCCGAGGCCTGGGACGCCGGCGGCCTCTACGAGGTCGGCAACTTCCCGGCGTACGGCCGCTGGGCGGAGTGGAACGGCAAGTACCGCGACACCGTACGCCGCTTCCTCAAGGGCGACCCCGGAGTCACCGGCGAACTGGCCACCCGCATCGCCGGCTCACCCGACCTCTACTCCAGCCGCGGCACCGCCGCCTCGGTCAACTTCCTGACCGCGCACGACGGCTTCTCCCTCGCCGACCTGGTCTCCTACAACGACAAGCACAACGAGGCCAACGGCGAGGGCAACAACGACGGCGCCAACGACAACAACAGCTGGAACTGCGGCGCCGAGGGCCCCACCGACGACCCGGACATCAACGCCCTGCGCACCCGGCAGATGAAGAACGCCCTCGCCATCCTCCTCACCAGCCAGGGCATCCCGATGCTGCTCTCCGGCGACGAGGTCGGCAGGACCCAGCAGGGCAACAACAACACCTACTGCCAGGACAACGAACTGTCCTGGTTCGATTGGGACCAGGTCGACGACAACGCCGAACTGCTCCGCTTCACCCGCGAGATGATCGCCTTCCGAAAGCGCCACCGCGAGCTGCGCTCCACCTCCCACCCCACCGGACGGGTCCGCGAGAACCTGGGCCTGCCGGACATCAGCTGGCACGGGGAGCGGGCCTGGCAGCCCGACTGGTCGGCGGAGAGCCGGCTGGTGGCGGTCGCCCGCTGCGGCGCCGGCGACGACGACGTGGTCTACGTGGCCATGAACTCGCACTGGGAGTCACACGACCTGGAACTGCCGGCCCTGCCCGGCGGACGCAGCTGGCACCTGTTCGCCGACACCGGGGCCGAGGCACCGCACGACATCCGCACCCCGGGGACCGAGCCGGAGCTGGACAACGCCGGCAAGTACCTGATCGGCCCGCGGTCGGTGGTGATCCTCGTGGGCCGCACGAACGACCCCGACGCATTCGACACGCCCTGACCGAAGGAGACCTGACATGCCGCTTTCCGTGTCCCTGAGCATCGAGGGCGACACCACCGTGATCGAACTGTCGGGCGAGCTGGACGCCAAGACCGCGCCGGACTTCCACCGGACCATCGAGAAGGCCGCCGGACACGGCACCACCATCGTCGAGATCAGGATGGCCGGCGTCGGCTACATGGCCAGCGCCGGACTGCGCTCCCTGGTGTTCGCCCAGCAGAAGATCGCGGACCACGTCACCATCAAGGTGGTCGGTGCCATCGAGCCCGTCTCCCGGACCATCCGGACGGCCGGCCTCGACCGCAGCATCGTCCTCTCCGATGAGTGACGACCGTGAGTGACATGGTCGAGCTGGCGAGGACGCCCTCCGTCCTGGAGGTGCCCGCGACGGTGCAGGCACTGGGCGACATCGCCGCGTTCGTCCTGCGGCTGGCCGGACGGGCGGGGCTCGGCAAACGGGCCGCCTACCGGCTCCGGCTGGCCGTGGACGAACTGGCCACGAACGTCGTGATGCACGGGTACCGGGGCGGCGACGGACGGATCACCGTCCGCGGCCGCTCCGGCCCGGGCGGGGTGCAGATCACCATCGAGGACTCCGCCCCCGCCTTCGACCCCGTCGCGGGCCGCCTGCCGCCCTGCCCCGGGGTCCCCCCGCAGGACCGGCGGATCGGCGGCCTCGGCATCCACCTCGCCCTGACCAGCGTGGACGAGTTCGCCTATGCGCACAGGGACGGCCGCAACATCAGCACGCTGACTGTGAAGGCTGAGGGGACGGACCCATGCCCTCCACGACCGTGATCATCCTCGACGCGCACCCGGCACCGCCGCCCGAACTGCTTGACGCCCTGCGGACGATGGACGCCTCCCTCGTCACCCGCACGCTGACGGAGCTGCGCGAAGGGCCGCTGGAGCTGCTGCCCGTCGCGGACGTGCTGCTCGCCCCGGCCGACTCCGACGGGGAAGCCGTACGGATGGCCGTACGCCGGCTGCGCCGCTGGGCCGGGGCCCCCATCGTGGTCGTCTGGACCGTGACGGAGTTCGCCTCCCTGGAGGAGCACGTCCGGATCGGGCACGACTACCTCGTACCCCCCTTCCTCCCCGCCCTCGTCGGGGCCCGGCTGCACAGCTGCTCGGAGCGCGCCGGACTCGGCCGCACCCTGCGCGAGGCCGACGCCCGCGCCGAACTCATGGGCTACGAGAAGGAACTGGAGATCGGCCGCGAGATCCAGGCGGGCTTCCTGCCCGAATCGCTGCCCGTCCCCGACGGCTGGGAGATCGACGTACGCTTCCGGCCCGCCCGGCAGGTCGCCGGGGACTTCTACGACGTCTTCGAGATCTCCCGCGGCCGCCGGCTGGCCTTCGTCGTCGCCGACGTCTGCGACAAGGGAGTCGGCGCCGCGCTCTTCATGGCGCTCATCCGCTCCCTGCTCCGCCACACCGCACAGAACAGCGGACTCCAGCACCTGGTCGCCGCCGGCCGGGCCGGCGGCAGCCGGCGGATCCCGGTCGTCGGCGCCACACCCCTGCTCAACGCGGTCACCGCCACCAACGGCTACCTCACCAACAACCACCTGCGGCAGGGCTACTTCGCCACCCTGTTCTTCGGGGTGCTGGACCCGCTCACCGGCAGCCTCGTCTACATCAACGGCGGCCACAACCCGCCCCTGCTACGACCTGCCGACGGCAGCCCGCCCGCCGCCCTGGACATCACCGGACCGGCCGTCGGAGTTCTGCCCGACTGCGTCTACACGCTCGGCTACGCCCAGCTGGACCCGGGCGACACCCTCTTCGTGTTCACCGACGGAGTGCCCGAGGCCCGCTGCCCGAACGGCAGCTTCCTCGGCGACGAACGGATGCTGGAACTGCTCGCCGGACCACTGGTGAGCGGCAAGGACCTGGTCGACCGGATGGACCTGGCGGTGCGCGAGCACACCGGCACCGCCGAACAGCACGACGACGTCACCATGCTCGCCCTGCACCGGCCACGTGCGGCGCGGGGGCCGTACGCGGACGGCCCCGGCCACCAGGTGGTGGCCTAGATGGCCCGCACCATCGTGGTGCACTCGCACCGCGGCGGCACCGGGAAGTCCTCGGTCCTGGCCAACCTCGCGCTGCTCATCGCGGCCGGGGGGCGCCGGGTGGGGGTGGTGGACACCGACATCCAGTCACCCACCCTGGACCTGCTGTTCCGGCTCGGTCCCGGACCCTCACTGGCCGACTACCTGCTCGGCCGCTGCGAGATCGAGGCCGCCGCCCAGCAGGCCGGCGTACCAGGGCTGTACGTCGTACCGGCCCGGACCGGGACGGCGGCCCTGCGGGAGCTCATGGCCGGCGGCTACGACGTGGGACTGCTGCCGGAGGGCTTCGACCGGCTGGCCGAGCACTACGCGCTGGACGTGCTGCTGCTCGACACCCACGCCGGGCTCAACAACGAGTCGGTGACCGCGATGGCGAGCGCCGACGTACTGATGATCATGGCCCGGGCCGACCGGATCGACCTCTCCGGGGTCGAGGAGACCATCGCCCTCGCCGGGCGCCTGGCCTGCCGGCGGACCCTGGTGCTGAGCATGGCACCCGCGGGCATCGACCGGGACTCGGCCCGGCGGCGTTCCGAGGAGGTCTACGGCGCACCCGTGGCCGGAATCCTTCCCTACTCGCCGGAAATGGCCTCCCTGTACGGAGAGCGCATATTTGCAGAAGCCCATCCCGACCACCCCCTGGTCGGTGAATTCCGCACCATCATCTCGGCGTTGGACGCACGTGACGAAGTATCGCGGGCCTGACGTCACCCCCTTACGCCCCCTGCGGGGGGCGTGTTGAATCGGCAGCGAATCCAGAACAAGGAGAGAATCATGAAGATTCTCGTCGTCATGACGGCCAAGGCGACCCTGCACCTGCTGGACGGCGAACAGCATCCCTCGGGATTCTGGGCAGAGGAATTCGTCGTTCCCTTTTCGCTCTTCAAGGCGGCCGGCCACGACGTGGACGTGGCGACGATCGGGGGCCGCGCGCCCACGGTCGACCTGACGAGCATCGACCCCCAGTTCCTCCAGTGGGTCCGCCCCCAGGGTTCCCCCGACGAGGACGCGGCCAACGCCGCCGAGTACGTCCGGGTCATCGAGAACACCCCCCAGCTGAGAGCTCCCCTGGCCCTGGAGTCCCTCACCGAGAAGGACGTCGCCGACTACGACGGCGTCTACGTCAGCGGCGGCCACGGCGCCATCGGCGACCTGCCCAAGTCCGACGAACTCGCCCAGATCCTGCGCTGGGTCATCGCCCAGGACAAGCCCCTCGCCACCGTCTGCCACGGCCACACCTCGCTGCTCGCCCTGCGCGACGGCGAAGGCCGCTGGCCGTTCGAGGGCTACCGGATGACGGCCTTCTCGCACGACGAGGAACTGGTCACCAACATGGCCGGCCGGCTCCCCCTGATCCTCGAGGTCGAACTCACCCGGCTCGGCGCCCGCTACGAGAAGGCGGACGCGATCTGGGACTCGCACGTGGTCGTCGACCGCAAGCTGACGACCGGCCAGAACCCGTACTCCTCCAAGGCCCTCGCGGAGACGTTCTTAACCCAGCTCGCGAAGGGCTGACCCCCCGCCCCGCATCCGACACCGGAAGGCAGCCATGACCAAGCGTGAGCTGAGCGGCCCGCCCCTCGCCAACCCCGGGAAACTGTTCATCGGCGGCAAATGGGTCCCGGCCCTGGACGGCCGGACCGAGCCGGACGTCAGCCCCGTGGACGGACAGGAGATCGTGCCGGTCGCCCAGGCCGCCGCGGCCGACGCGGACGCGGCCGTCGCCGCCGCCCGCACGGCGTACGAAGAAGGTCCGTGGAGCAGACTGTCCGCCCAGGAGCGGGCGCTGCGGCTGAACCGGGTCGGTGAGCTCATCGAGCGCGACCTGGAGGAGATCGCCCTGCTGGAGACCGTGGACATGGGCAAGCCGTTCGCCTTCTCCAGCACGGTCGACGCCCCCATGGCCGCCCAGCTCATGCACTACTACGCGGGGGCCGTGACCCGTGTCGACGGCTCCTCGCGCGCCCCGGCCGGCGGACAGCTCGCCTACACCCTGCGCGAACCGCTGGGCGTGGTCTGCGCGATCACCCCGTTCAACTTCCCGCTGCTGCTGTCGATGACGAAGATCGCACCGGCGCTGGCGGCGGGCAACACGGTCGTCCACAAGCCCTCGCCGGCCACCCCGCTCACCGCGCTGAAGATCGCCGAGCTCTTCCAGGAGGCGGAGATCCCCGACGGGGTCCTGAACGTGGTCACCGGCCCCGGCGTGGAGCTGGGCGAGACGCTCACCGGCCACCCCGGCATCGACAAGATCGCCTTCACCGGCTCCACCGTGGTCGGCCAGTCGATCATCCGCAAAGCGGCCGGCACCCTGAAGAAGGTGACGATGGAACTCGGCGGCAAGTCCGCCAACATCGTCTTCGCCGACGCCGACCTCGACGCCGCCGAGGAGCTCGCCTTCTTCGGCATCTACTACAACAAGGGCGAGATCTGCACCGCCGGATCCCGGCTGCTGCTCCAGCGCCCCATCCACGACGAGCTGGTCGAACGCCTCGTGCGCCGGGCCGCCGCCCTCAAGCCCGGCGACCCGCGCGACCCGGCCACCCTCTTCGGGCCCCTCGCCCACCGCGCCCAGTTCGACAAGGTCAGCTCGTACATCGAGGTCGGCGAGAAGGAAGGCGCGGTCCTGCGGACCGGCGGCACCGGATGGACCCCCGAAGGGGCCTCCGCCGAGGGCCTGTACTTCCTGCCCACCGTCTTCACCGGCGTCGACAACGGGATGCGCATCGCCCAGGAGGAGATCTTCGGCCCGGTCCTGTCGATCATCCCCTTCGACACGGAGGAGGACGCCGTACGCATCGCCAACGACAGCGCGTACGGCCTCGCCGCCGGTGTCCACACCAAGGACCTGCGCCGCGCCCACCGCGTCGCCTCGCAGATCAAGGCCGGCACGGTCTGGGTCAACTGCTACAACCAGTACGACCCCGCGGTCCCCTACGGCGGCTACAAGGCCTCCGGATTCGGGCGCGAGTGCGGGCCCGAATCCCTCGAGAGCTACACCCAGACCAAGTCGGTCTGGATCGGCATGGACTGAGAAGGCCGGACCGGACCCGAACACCCCTTTCCCGAGGAGCGTCAATGCGGACAGGCATCATCGGCACCGGGCGGATCGGCACGGTCCTCGCGAGGATCCTCGTGGCGGCGGGCCACCACGTGGTCCTCGCCAATGCCCGGGGCCCGCAGACCCTCGGCCCGCTCGTGGCCGAGCTGGGAGCGGCGGCCTCGGCGGCGCACCCCGCCGAGGCCGCCGCCCAGGCCGAACTCCTGGTGCTGATGGTGCCCTTCGAGCGCGTCCGCGGACTGCTCCCGCCGCGCGTCGTGCAGGACAAGGTGCTGGTGGACGCGACGAACGCGTTCGGCGGCCCCGGCGCGCCCGCCGACCTCGGCGGGCGCGGCTCCAGCGACCTCGTCGCCGAGTGGTACCCGGACGCCCAGGTCGTGAAATCGCTGAACACCATGCATTTCGAAACACTCGCCGTCGCGGGAACCGCACCCGGAGAGCGCCTGGCGCATTTCACCGCGGGAGACGACGTGAAAGCGAAGGAAATCGTCGCGGGAATCATCACGGATCTCGGATTCGCACCCGTCGACACCGGCCCGCTGCACTCCGGGGGAATTCTCCAGCAGCCCGGCGGGCCCCTTTTCAACCGGCCGCTCACGGAAGCGCAGGCGCTGGCATGGATATCACACTGAACGTGAACGGAAGACCCGAGCAGTTCTCGGCGCAGCCGAACGAACTGCTCGTCGAACGGCTCCGCGACGGCCTCGGCCTGACCGGCACCAAGGTCGGCTGCGACACCGGCCAGTGCGGCTCCTGCGTCGTCCGCCTCGACGGCCGCTCCGTCAAGAGCTGCCTGGTCCTGACCGCCTCCGCCGCGGGCGGCGAGATCGCCACCATCGAAGGCGTCACCACCCGGGGCGGGGAGCTGTCCGGCCTCCAGGAGGCCCTGCGCCAGGAGCACGGCACCCAGTGCGGCTTCTGCACCCCCGGCATGGTGATGGCCCTCGGCGAGCTCGTCGACGCCACCGCCGACGGCCCGGCCCCCACCGAGCCCGAGATCCGCGAATGGCTCACCGGCAACCTGTGCCGCTGCACCGGCTACCACAGCGTCGTACGGGGGGTGCAGCGCGCCTGCGCCGCACACCGCGACGAGGTGCCCGCCGGCTCCGCCGCATCCACCGCAGCCGCACCGGAGGTGTGAGGGACATGACCACAGTGACGGGGGAGGCCCCGGCCGACCGGGGCGGAGTGCTCGGGCAGCCGCTGGACAGCCGCGAGGACCCGCAGCTGCTGCGCGGCGAGGCCACGTACGTGGCGGACATCGACCTGCCGGGCACCGCGCACATGGCCATCCTGGGCAGCCCGGTGGCCCACGCGAGGATCCTGTCCATCGAGACCAAGGCGGCCGAGCAGCTGCCCGGTGTGCTGAAGGTGGCCACCGCGGCCGACTTCGCCGACGTCATGCCGCTGCCCTGCATCTGGATCCCCGGCGGGGTCGAGAGCCACTTCCCGCCGCACCCCTACGGACTCCCGGGCGCCCGCCCGGTGCTGACCGGCGACACCGTCCGCCACGTCGGCGACCCCATCGCCGTGGTCGTCGCCGAGACCCCCCGGCAGGCCGCCGCCGCGCTGGCCGCCATCGCAGTCGAGTACGAGCCGCTGCCGGTCGTCACCCGCGCCGACGAGGCCCTCGCCGACGGCGCGCCCCAGCTGCACGAGGCCGTTCCGGGCAACCTCAACGCGTACTGGACCTGTGGCGACAAGGACCGCACCGACGCGGCCATCGCCGCCGCCGAGGTCACCGTCGAGCTCGACCTGGTCAACCAGCGCACCATCAACAGCCCCATCGAGCCGCGCGGAGCGGTCGGCGACTACGACCCGGCCACCGGCGAGTACACCCTCTACGCCTCCACCCAGGGCCCGCACAACCACCGCTTCCTGCTCGCCGCGCTGGTCCTCGGCATCCCCTTCAACAAGCTCCGGGTGATCGCCCCGACCGTCGGCGGCAGCTTCGGCACCAAGGGGTACCTGTACCCCGACATGCCCCTGGTCCTGTTGCTCTCCAAGGCGCTCGGCCGGCCCGTGAAATGGGTGGACACCCGCACCGGGCTGATGAACTCCACCGTCCAGGGCCGCGACCACCGCCAGCACGTCACCCTCGCCGGCACCCGCGACGGCCGCATCACCGCCGTGCGCTGCACCAGCTACGCCAACCTCGGCGCGTACCCCTCGACGATCGGCCCCGGCGTCGCCACCGCCCTCATGGGCCGCTCCATCAGCGGCATGTACGACATCGACGCCGCCTTCTGCGAGGTGTACGCCGCCTTCACCAACACCGTCTCCCTCGGCGCCCAGCGGGGCAGCGGACGCGCCGAGGCGGCCTTCCTCATGGAGCGGCTCGTCGACCGGTACGCCTCCGAGATCGGCATGGACCCCGCGGCGGTGCGGCGCAAGAACCTCGTGCCGAAGGAGAAGTTCCCGTACGACAACGGCCTCGGCTGGACCTACGACTCCGGGAACTACCAGCTGAACTTCGACAAGGCCATCGAGCTGTCCGGCTACGCCGACATGTCCGCCCGCAAGGCCGAGGCCCGCACCCGCGGCAAGCGCCTCGGCGTCGGCATCGCCACCTACGTCGCGATCTGCGGCGTCGGCCCGTCCACCCGGATGTCGCAGGAGGGCATGCTCGGCGGCACCTGGGAGAGCGCCAACATCCGCGTCCACCCCACCGGCGAGGTCACCGTCACCGTCGGCTCCGCCTCCACCGGCCAGAGCCACGGGACGGTCTTCGCCCAGGTCGCCGCCGACGAGCTCGGCATCGACCCCGAGACCGTCCAGGTCCACGAGGGCGACACGCAGAAGGCCCCGTACGGACAGGGCACCTACGGCTCCCGCTCCTACAGCATGGCGGCGCCCGCCGTGGCCCTCACCGCCCGCAAGCTCAAGGCCAAGCTGGTCCGGGCCGGCGCCGTCTTCCTGGGCGTGCCCGAGGACAAGGTCGTCTACGAGGGCGGCGCGATCCACGAAGAGGGCAACCCGGAGAACACCAAGACCTTCGCCGAACTGGCGATGGCCATGTGGTACGGCTGGGGGCTGCCCCCGGAGATCGAGCCGGCCCTCGACGAGACCACCCACTTCGACCCGCCGGACTTCAACTACCCCTTCGGCACGCACGTCGCCGTCGTCGAGATCGACGAACTGACCGGCGAGACCGAGGTGGTCGCCTACACCGCCGTCGACGACGCCGGGAACATCGGCAACCCGAAGATCGTCCAGGGGCAGATCGAGGGCAGCATCGTGCACGGCCTCGGCCAGGCCCTCCTGGAAGTCGCCGAATACGACGAGAACGGCCGGCTGGTCAGCGCCGACCTGGGCCACTACGCCCTGCCGCGCGCGGCCGACGTGCCGTTCTTCGCGCTCGACAAGACCGTCACGCCCAGCCCGCACAACCCGCTCGGCGCCAAGGGAGCGGGCGAGATCGCCACCGTCCCGCCCGCCGCCGCCGTCGTCAACGCCGTCGTCGACGCCCTGTCCGACCTGGGCGTCCGGCACATCGACATGCCGCTCACCCCCGAGAAGGTCTGGCGCCGCCTGAGAGGGGAATCCCAGTGATCCTCACCGAGTTCGACTACGCCCGCCCCGCCGGCCTCGACGAGGCGCTGGCCCTGCTGTCCGGGACCCGCGGCGCCCGGATCCTGGCCGGCGGCCAGAGCCTGCTGCCCGACCTGCGCAGCGGCGCCGACAGCGCCCGCCTGCTCGTCGACATCCGCCGGCTGGCGGACCTGCGCGGCACCGGCCGCACCCCCGACGGCCGGCACGTGCGCATCGGAGCCCTCACCACGCTCGCCGACCTCGCCGCCGACCAGCTGGTACTCGCCGAAGCACCGGAACTGGCCGCTGCGGCCCGCTCCAACGGCGATCCGCAGGTCCGCAACCTCGGCACCGTCGGCGGCAACCTGGCGGCCGCCGGACGCGCCACCGACCTGCCGGTCGCCGCCATCGCCGCCGACGCCGTCGTCGAACTGGCCGGCCCGGGCGGGCGCACCACCCTCCCTGCCGAGGAGTTCGCCGCCGGCACCGCACCCGCCGGCCAGGTCCTCACCGCACTGCTCCTGCCCGCCGCCGGTCCGGCAGCCGCCTTCGAGAAGTCGGCCGACCGCGCCACCCGCTACCCGGTCTGCGCCACCGCCGTACGGATCACCGCCGACGGGCCGCGCATCGCCGTCACCGGAGCCACCCCCCGCCCCCTGCGCCTGCGCGGGGTGGAGGACCGGCTGCGCGGGGGCCCGTACAGCACCGAAGCCGTACTCGCGGCCTTCCGCGCCGAACCCCGGGAGCTGTTCGTCCCCGGGCGCGGCACCTCGGCCGAATACCTCGGCCACCTCGCGGGAGTCCTCACCGCCCGAGCGCTGCAGAGGGCCGAGCGGGCCCTCGCCTGACCGACCGACCACAGGGCCCGCCCGGGCCCCTCACGGGGGAGTTGAGTGAAGCAGTGGCCGAACCGTCCAAAACGACCACGGGGTCGACCGTGCCCCCAGCCGCCCACGCGGCCAGTGCGCCCAGAGGCTCCGGCTTCCGGGTGGTGGGCGCCGTCCTCGTCCTGCTGATGCTCTCCTCCTCCGTACCCTCCGCCCTCTACGTGCTCTACCAGCAGGAGTGGGGCCTGTCCTCCGGCACGATCACGGTGGTCTTCGCCCTGTACGCGGTCACGGTGCTGGCCGGGCTCCTGCTCTTCGGCTCCCTCTCCGACACCCTGGGCCGGCGCCCCGTCCTGGGCGCCGGACTGGTCCTGGCGATCGTCTCGATGGCCCTCTTCGCCGGGGCCCAGGGCCTCGGACTGCTCCTCGCCGCCCGCGCCGTGCAGGGGCTCGCCGTGGGCCTCGCCACCGGCGCGATGGGGGCGGCCCTGCTGGAACTCAGCCCCGCCGCACGGCCCGCCCTCGGAGCCCAGGTCAACAGCGCCGGCCCGACCGTGGGCATCGGGCTCGGCGGGATCGGCGCCGGACTGCTCGTCCAGTACGCACCCGCACCGACCGTCCTCAGCTACCTGCTGCTCATCGGGGCCTTCGCCGCGACCCTGGTGGGGGTCGTCCGCATGCGAGAGAGCGCTCCCGGCGCCGGCGGCCGGCTGCGGGTGGTCCCGCACCGGATCCACGTACCGGCGGGTGCCCGGCGCCGCTTCCTGGTCCTCGTCCTGACCATCGTGGCCGTCTGGTCCGTGGGCGGCTTCTACCTCTCCCTCGGCCCGCACCTGGCCCTGTCCCTGCTCAAGTCCACGAACTACCTCGTCGGCGGGGCCACGGTCGCGCTGCTCGCCGGCGCCGCCACCGTCGCCCAGCTGATGCTCGGCCGTACCGCGGCGCTGCGTACCGCCGTGCTCGGGCTGGTCGGCCTGCTCACCGGTCTCGCGCTGGTGCTGCTCGCGCTGGGCCTCGGCTCGGCCCCCGTGTTCCTGGTGGCCACGGCCGTCCTCGGCAGCGGCTGGGGAGCCGCCTTCCTCGGCTCCTTCCGGGCGCTGAGCGGGCTGGCCGAACCGGCCCACCGCGGTGAACTGACCGCCGCTGTATACGTCTTCGCGTACCTCGCGATGAGCGTGCCGGCCGTACTCGCCGGGATGCTCACCAACATCCACGGGCTGCACCGCACCTCGGTCGGCTTCATGGCCGCCGTCGCCGCGGTGTGCGCGGTGGCCCTGCTGGCCACCCTGCGCCTGGCCGCCCGTACCGAGGCCGAGGGGAGCACCGCATGAACACACCGGACATGACCACTCCGGAGCTGCGCTCCGCCCTGCGCGGACTGGAGGTCTTCGCGGGGATCACCGAGGAGCAGCTGGACTGGCTGGTCTCGGTGTCCCGGCCGCAGGTCCTCGCCGACGGGGAGGTGCTCTTCCGCGACGGCGAGGAGGCCACCGGCTTCCACGTGCTGCTCTCGGGCGGGCTCGTCGTCACCAAGGTCGTCGACGGCCGGGAGGAGGTGCTCACCCGGCACTCCACCGAGGAGGAGAGCGCCGCGGCCGAGGACCACGACGGCAAGCCCTCGGCCGCCCACCGGTTCACCGGCGAACTGCCGCTGCTGACGGACGGCGCTTACGTGGCCACGGCTGCCGCGAGCGGGCCGTCGACCACGGTCGTGGCGTACCCCAAGGCGGTCTTCTTCGAGATGCTCACGCGCTGCCACGGGGTGGCCGCCGTCCTGATCCCCGTCCTGGCCTGGCGCATCAAGTCCTCCGAGGTGCAGGCCCGCAAACGGGCCACCGTGGAGGCGCTCGGCACGCTTGCCGCCGGGCTCGCGCACGAGCTGAACAACCCGGCGGCCGCCGTGGCCCGGGCCGCGCAGGAACTGGCTCCCGCCCTGGACCGGCTCACCCGGACCGCCCAGGACTGGGGCGCGGCCGCCACCGCCGCCGAGCGCTCCGTCCTCGACCGGCTCACCGGGGAACTGGACGCGCTGCCGCCGCCGGTCACCACCGACCCGCTGGCCCAGGCCGATGCCGAGGAGGAGATCGCCGACTGGGCCGAAGGGGCCGGCGCCGAACAATCCGGTCTGCTCGGCTCGGGCGTCTCCGACCTCGGACTGGAACTGGGCTGGCTCCTGGACCGGGTGGAGGGCGTCGGCAAGGAGTCCCTCGCGCGCGCCCTCGACCACCTGGCGGCGCTGCTGGAGATCCGGTCGCTCGCCGCCGAGCTGCGGGCGGCGGGTCCCAGGATCTCCCAACTCGTGTCCGCCACCCGGGATTACGCCAATCTGGACCGGGCGCCCGAGCAGCGCTTCCCGGTGACCGAGGGTCTGGAGAACACGCTGGTCGTGCTGCGTGCCAAGCTCGACGGCATCAGCATCGTGCGTGCGTACGAGCCGGACCTGCCCGAACTGACGGGCTATCCGAGCGAGTTGAACCAGGTGTGGACCAACCTGGTCGACAACGCCGTCGACGCCATGGAGGGCGCCGGCGTGCTGACGCTGAGCGCCCGGTCCGAGGGCGTCTGCATGGTCGTGGAGGTCGCCGACACCGGTCGGGGCATCCCCGCGGAGTCCCTGCCGCGGATCTTCGAACCCTTCTACACGACGAAGGACGTGGGCAAGGGCACGGGCCTGGGGCTGCACCTCAGCTACCGCATCGTGACCCAGCGCCACCGCGGGTCGCTCACCGCCCGCTCGCGTCCCGGCGAGACCCGGATGGTCGTGCGGCTGCCCTTCGCCGGCAGCGCCCAGTCCTGCGTCTCACCTGCGCAAACATCCGATACCGCACGGGAAACCGCACCTGCCGAGGGCACCACTCGCCGTTGAAACGGAGTCGACATGGCCAAGTACGACATCTCCAAGCTGCACCCGGTGTTCGTCCGCCAGATGGAGGCGCTGGCCGCCCTGGACATCGAGGCGGTGATGAAGAACTACACCGACGACGCGGTGCTGCTGCGGTTCGAGGGCGTCTCGGTGGGCATCGAAGCGGTTCGCGAGACGTTCACCGGCTACCTCACCGTGAAGCCCACGCTGGTGGAACTCCAGGAGTACATCGAGACCGAGGACACCATCTTCTACCGGGCGATCATGAACTTGAACGGCGAACCGGAGCACGCGTTCGGGACACTTGTGGTCCGCGATGGCCGAATCTGGCGCCAGACGGCCGGCTTCGGCGGCTGAGACCGGAAATCTGGGTAGCGTGTGCAGGGAGAGCGGGCGAACACGCTCTCCCCGTATGCGGCCCGCGGTGCCCGCGTCGGGAAATGGTAAAGGGGAGGTCATGGAAAATGAAACCGGGCGGGTCGAGGCATTCAGTGATGGTGTATTCGCCATCATCATTACGATCCTCGTCCTGGAATTAAAGGTTCCGGAAGAAACCGGGTCGGCCTTCTGGCATGGAGTCCGTGAACAATGGCCCCATTACGCCGCCTATGTGGTGAGCTTCCTCATCATCGGCGTGATGTGGGTGAACCACCACACCATCTTCAGTCACCTCAAGCGGGTCGACCGTCCGCTGTTGTTCCTGAATCTCATGGTGCTGATGGTGGTATCGGTGATCCCGTACACCACCAACGTCCTCGCCGAGCACCTCACCGAAGGCGGCGACGCCAACCCGGCCGCGGTCCTCTACAGCCTCGTCACCGTGGCCTACGCCTTGGCGTTCCTGCTGTTCTGGTGGTACGTGACCCGGGTCGGGCACCTCTTCCACGAACAGGTGGACAAGGACGGGGCGCGGGCCACCAGGGTGCGCTTCGGCCTCGGTGCCATCGCCTACCCCTGTACGGTCGTCCTGGCCTTCTTCTCCGCACCGCTCACGCTTGTCGCACACTTCCTGATCGCGATCTACTATGCGGCGAACCAGATCCCCATCCCCCTCGTGGTAGAGGAAGAGCGGCTCGAATCTGCCAGCGACCTCAGGAAGTAGCCGCAGGGGCCTACGGCCGTTCTCCGCGGTCAAGTAGGGTATTGGATCTAGCTGGTCGCGGGGGAGGCCCAGATGGCTCGCGCAGTCCTGCCGGAGGATTCCGTCGAGGAAGTCTCCGAATTGATCGATGTCATGATCTCTCTTCTCTTCGAGTCCTTACCCCGGCGGGACCAGCGAAACTGGGCCCGTGTTTATCTGAACGGCCTCGTGCGGACCAACGGGAAGAAAACAATCCGTAACATCGCCGGAACCGGAGCGAGTTCCGTCGAGCAGAGCCTGCAGCAGTTCATCAGCAAGTCCCCCTGGGACTGGACGCCCGTCCGGCGCTCCCTCGCCCAGCACCTCGAACGCACCGCACAGCGCCCCCTGGCCTGGGTGCTCCAGCCCATGGTCATAGAGAAGGCGGGCGACCGCTCGGTCGGCGTCGGCCGGCAGTTCGTCCCCCAGCTCGGCCGCACCGCCAACTGCCAGCAGGCCAGCGGGATCTGGCTCGCCTCCAGCGAAGCCAGCTTCCCCGTCGAATGGACCCTCACCCTCCCCGGGCCCTGGACCAGCGAACTCATGCGCCGCCGACGGGCCGGCATCCCGGACACCGCCCGCTCCCTCACCCCCGCCCAGGACGCCGTACACGCCGTCCAGCGGATGGCCGCCACCTGGCAACTCCAGCGCCGGCCCGTGGTGATGGAGGTCGCCAACTGCGACCTGCCCCAGAGCATCGACTCCTTCGCCCTCCAGGACATCCCCTTCGTCTTCAAGGTCGACGGCTCGCTGCCCGTCTCCTTCGGCGGGGCGGGCCGGCACAAACCCGGCCCGCACACCGCACCCGCACGCGAACTCATCGACTCCCTGCGCTCCCAGCGCCGCGTCGTCGAATGGACCCGGCACGGCCGCGCCGAAGGAGCAGTGACCCTGCTGACCTCCGCCCCGATCTTCGCGACCCCCTGCGAGGACCGCCCCGCGCCCGCCGCGCCCACCCCGCTGCTGCTGGTCGGGGCCTGGACCGAAACGGCCCTGCTCCCCTCCGAGTTCTGGATCACCAACATCGGGGACCGGCCGCTCGCCCAGCTCTTCCTGCTCGCCAAACTCACCGACCGGGTCTCCCTGGACTTCACCGAGACCTGCGAACCGGTCGGCATCCGCGACTTCGAAGGCCGCTCCTTCCGCGGCTGGCACCACCACGCCACCCTGGCCAGCGTCGCCCACGCCGCGAAACTGCTCGGCGCACGCCCGCACGACCGCGACCGGGACCCCGGCCCCGCGCGCCCCGCCGCCCTCACCCGGCCGGCCACCCTGCCCCGGCCCGCCGCAGCCCGCCCGGCCACCCCGGCCGTGCTGCCGCCGCACCCGCACCTGCCCGGCCAGACACCGCGTCGCGAATACATCCGCTGATGCTCGACATCGCCGAGGAGCTACGCGCGTGGTGCGCCGCGCGCCGGGAATTCGCACTGGCCACCGTGGTCGCCGTCAGCGGCAGCGCGCCGCGCGGCCCCGGCGCCTCGCTCGCCGTCGACGACCGGGGCACCGCGCTCGGCTCCATATCCGGGGGCTGCGTGGAATCCGCCGTCCACGAGCTCTGCCTCGACGCGCTCGCGTCCGGCGAGGGCGGCCTGCACCGCTTCGGCTACAGCGACGACGACGCCTTCGCCGTCGGCCTGACCTGCGGCGGAGTCCTCGACGTCCTGGTCACCCCGGTGCGCGGCCGCGACCCGGTACGGCCCGTCCTCGGCTCGGTCCTCGACGCCGCCGCGGACGGCGGCCGGGCCGCGCTCGCCCGCGTGGTGTCCGGCCCGCCGCGCCAGCTCGGCCGGGCGCTCGCCGTCCACGCCGACGGCTCCTACGAGGGCGGGCTCGCCGGCGGCACCGCCCTCGACCGGGCCGCCGCCGGCCGGGCCCGCGCCCTGCTGCTCGCCGGGCGCACCGGCACCACCGAGCTCGGCACGGCCGGGGGGCTGTGCGGGGAGCCCCTGACGCTGCTCGTCGAGTCCGCCGCCGAACCGCCCCGGCTGCTCGTCTACGGGGCCATCGACTTCGCCGCCGCCCTGGCCCGGATCGGCGCCTTCCTCGGCCACCGGGTCACGGTGTGCGACGCCCGGCCCGTCTTCGCCACCCCGGCTCGCTTCCCGTACGCCAACGAGGTGGTCGTCGACTGGCCGCACCGCCATCTGGCCGCGCAGTGGGAGGCCGGCCGGCTGGACCCCCGTACCGCCGTCTGCGTCCTCACCCACGACGCGAAATTCGACGTACCGCTGCTGGAGCTGGCCCTGCGGCTGCCGCTGGGCTACGTGGGCGCCATGGGGTCGCGGCGCACCCACGCGGAACGCGAGAGACGGCTGCGCGAGGAAGGGGTGGCGGACTCCGCCCTGGCCCGGCTGCGCTCACCCATCGGCCTCGACCTCGGCGGCGCCACCCCCGAGGAGACCGCCCTGGCCATCGCCGCCGAGTTCACGGCCTTCCGGCACGGCGGATCGGCGCTCCCGCTGACCGGCGGCGCCGCCCCCATCCACCGAAGACCGGTGCCCGCGGCACTCCGCGCCGCCGCCCTCAGGACGCCCCGCCCCTGACGTGCTCCACGACGCGGTGGAACTCGGCGGTGGGGGAGAAATCGACGTACTCGGTGTCGGCGAGCGCCACGGGGATGTGCCCCGGACCCCAGTAGAAGGCCTGCCCCTCCTCGTACACCTGCTCCCCGTCCCCGGTCCGCATCAGCAGCCTGCCCTTGAGGAGGTAGCCCCAGTGCGGGCACGGGCACATGTCGTCGGGAAGCCCCTTGAGCGCCTCCGTGAGATCGGTGCCCTTCGGAAGGCGGAAGAACCCCACGCTGAGGTCGCCGCCGATCTCCTGCACCCGCACTTCCAGCCCGCCGCCCTCCACCGCGATGGGTGCCTCGTTCCGCGTCGTCGCCGCCATGGATCCTCCAACGCTGCTCGGCCCGGACACGCCGGGACTCGTCCGGACCCTTCCACTGTGACCCCGACCGCTGCCTCCTGCCCTGCGGGAACGGACCGGCGCACTCCGCGGGACCAAGGTCCCGTAGGAAGCCACCACCCGGACGGGAATGCCTTGGACGATCGGCCCGGGCGGTGTGAACGCCAGGTCGTGGGAGAATGAAGTACGTGCGTTTCCTCGGCTGCACCCTGTCGAGGCACCTCCGATTGACTGGGATGTTCAGCACGTGCGTTTCCTCAATGACCTGAAGCCGCCGTACGACCTGACGTACGACGATGTGTTCATGGTGCCGAGCCGCTCCGCGGTCGGTTCCCGCCAGGGCGTCGACCTCTCCTCGCCCGACGGGACCGGCACCACCATTCCCCTGGTCGTGGCGAACATGACCGCGATCGCCGGCCGCCGGATGGCCGAGACCGTCGCCCGCCGCGGCGGCATCGTCGTCATCCCCCAGGACATTCCGATCGAGGTCGTCACCGACGTCATCTCCTGGGTGAAGACCCGCCACCTCGTGCTCGACACCCCGATCACGCTGGCGCCCACCCAGACCGTCGCCGACGCACTGTCCCTGCTGCCCAAGCGCGCCCACGGCGCCGGCGTGGTCGTCGACTCCGAGGGCCGCCCCGTCGGCGTCGTCACCGAGCACGACCTGACCGGCGTCGACCGCTTCACCCAGCTCTCCGAGGTCATGTCGAAGGAGCTGCTGCTCATCGACGCCGACATCGACCCCCGCGAGGCCTTCAACAAGCTCGACGCCGGCCACCGCAAGCTGGCCCCGGCCGTCGACGAGGACGGCAGGCTCGTCGGCATCCTCACCCGCAAGGGCGCCCTGCGCGCGACCCTCTACACCCCGGCCACCGACGCGAACGGCAAGCTGCGCATCGCGGCCGCCGTCGGCATCAACGGCGACTTCGTGGCCAAGGCCAAGCAGCTCCTCGACGCGGGCGTGGACACGCTCGTCATCGACACGGCGCACGGCCACCAGGAGTCGATGATCAACGCGATCAAGGCCGTCCGCGCCCTGGACCCGCAGGTCCCGATCGTGGCCGGCAACATCGTCGCCGCCGAGGGCGTCAAGGACCTCATCGACGCCGGCGCGGACATCATCAAGGTCGGTGTGGGCCCCGGCGCCATGTGCACCACCCGCATGATGACCGGCGTGGGCCGCCCGCAGTTCTCCGCGGTGCTGGAGTGCGCGGCCGAGGCCAAGAAGTACGGCAAGCACGTCTGGGCCGACGGCGGCGTCCGCCACCCCCGCGACGTGGCGATGGCCCTGGCCGCCGGAGCCTCCAACGTCATGATCGGCTCCTGGTTCGCCGGCACGTACGAGTCCCCGGGCGACCTCCAGCAGTCCGCCGAGGGCCGCCTCTACAAGGAGTCCTTCGGCATGGCCTCCGCCCGCGCGGTGCAGAACCGCACGAGCGAGGAGTCGGCCTACGACCGCGCCCGCAAGGGCCTGTTCGAGGAGGGCATCTCCACCTCCCGCATGTTCCTCGACCCGGCCCGCCCGGGCGTCGAGGACCTGATCGACTCGATCATCGCGGGCGTCCGCTCCTCCTGCACCTACGCCGGTGCCGGCTCCCTCGCGGAGTTCGAGGAGAAGGCCGTCGTCGGCATCCAGTCCGCCGCCGGCTACGCCGAGGGCAAGCCGCTGCACGCCAGCTGGAGCTAGTCCCGGCGAGCGGTTCCGCAAGGGACCCGTCCCGCCCTGTCCCGCGGCCCCCCGGTCCCGTCCACCACGGACGGACCGGGGGGCCGCGGGCGTTCAACGCCGGGGCGGCGGTACCTGCCCCGACGGAGAACTGTGCACACCCGCCCGGTACTTGGGGATCCGCACGGTCACCTTCATGCCGGCGCCGACCCCCGTCTCCATCACCGGACCGTACGCGTCCCCGTACACCTGCCGGATCCGCTCGTCGACATTGGGCAGCCCCACCCCCGACGAGGACCCCGCGCGCTCCCCGGCCAGGATCCGGCGCAGCAGGGCCGGATCCATCCCCACCCCGTTGTCCTCGACGGTGATCACCGCGTCGGGGCCCGCGTCCTGCGCCGTGATCGTGATCCGGCACTCCTCGGTGGAGTCCTCCAGCCCGTGCTTGACGGCGTTCTCCACCAGCGGCTGCAGGCACAGGAACGGCAGCGCCACCGGCAGCACCTCCGGCGCCACCTGCAAGGTCACCTTCAGCCGGTCCCCGAACCGGGCCCCGGCCAGCGCCAGGTACTGCTGGATGGAACGCAACTCCTCGGCCAGCGTGGTGAAATCCCCGTGCCGCCGGAAGGAGTACCGCGTGAAGTCCGCGAACTCCAGCAGCAGTTCCCGCGCCCGCTCCGGATCGGTCCGCACGAACGAGGCGATCGCCGCCAGCGAGTTGAAGATGAAGTGCGGGGAGATCTGCGCCCGCAGCGCCTTGATCTCCGCCTCCATCAGCCGGGTCCGCGATCGGTCCAACTCGGACAGCTCCAACTGCACCGACACCCACCGCGCCACCTCCGTCGCCGCGCGCACCAGCACCGCCGACTCCCGCGACCCGTACGCCACCAGTGCCCCCAGCACCCCGTCCTCGCCGGTCAGCGGCGCGAAAACCGCCCACTTCAGCGGACAGTCGGGCCGCTGGCACTCGGTCCGCACGCTCTGGCTGCGCCCCGACTCCAGCATCACCGCCACCCGGGCCATCGCCCGCCGCTGGTGGTGGTCGGCGCCCGGGCCGTCCCAGGCCAGCACCGCCTCCCGGTCCGTCAGGCACAACGCCTCCGTCCCCAGCAGCGACCGCAGCCGCCGGGCCGCCTTGCGCGCCGCGTCCTCGGTCAGCCCGGCGCGCAGCGGGGGAGCGGCCAGCGAAGCCGTGTGCAGCGTGTGGAAGGTGGCCCGCTCCACCGGAGTGCCCAGGTCCAGGCCCGCCAGGCGTTCTCCGCGGCGCGCGTGCCAGCGTCCCGCCGCCCAGCCGACGCCCAGCATCACGGCCGCACCCGCCGCCGCCAGCACGGCGAGCAGGGCCTGGCCGGCCCCGGTCACCGCCGGCCCCCCGCCCGGTCCCCGGCCACGACCTCCGGCAGGTGCAGCCGGGCCAGGGTGGCCGCCGTCCCCGCCGGGATCCGGGACCGGGTGGCCAGCGACACCACCACCATCGTCAGGAAGCCGAGCGGCACCGACCAGGCCGCCGGCCAGGCCAGCATCGTGTGGATCCAGCCCGCCGGGGCCAGCCCGGCCCGCGTCGCCAGCACCGCGCTCAGCGCCGCCCCGCCGCCGGTGACCAGCCCGGCCACCGCACCCGGCGGGGTCAGCCCGCGCCACCAGATGCCCAGCACCAGCAGCGGGCAGAACGACGACGCCGACACGGCGAACGCCAGGCCCACCGCATCCGCCACCGGCACCTCCGTGGCCGCCACGCTCCCGCCCAGCGGCACCAGGATCGCCACCAGCGCCGCC
Source organism: Streptomyces erythrochromogenes (assembly GCF_036170895.1). Lineage (NCBI taxonomy): Bacteria > Bacillati > Actinomycetota > Actinomycetes > Kitasatosporales > Streptomycetaceae > Streptomyces > Streptomyces erythrochromogenes. The sequence continues at coordinate 6,695,131 of NZ_CP108036.1, forward strand.
CAGCGGAAACTGCGCGCCCCGCACTTCGGCAGCACGTCCTGGTGCAGCACCCCGGCCACCGCCATGGTCAGTCCCGAGGCCGTCGACAGGAACGCCGCGAAGGCACCCCCGGCCAGCAGCGCCCCCAGCAGCTCGCCGAGCACCCCGCCCAGCATCCGCTCGGGCAGCACCAGCACCGCCGCGTCCGCGTCGCCCGTCAGCGCCAGCTCGGGGGCGTAGATCCGGCCCAGCGCCCCGTACACCGGCGGCAGCAGGTAGAAGGCGCCGACCAGCCCCAGCACCACCAGCGTGGTGCGCCGCGCCGCCCGCCCGTTGGGGCTCGTGTAGAACCGCACCGCCACGTGCGGCAGCCCCATCGTCCCGAGGAACGTCGCCAGGATCAGCCCGTACGTGGCGTACAGCCGGTACTCCCGCAGCTCCCCGGACGGCGGCTTGGACCACGTGCCCACCCCCGCCCCCGGCTCCGCCCGGGCGTCCGGGACCGGCGTGTCCGGGGCGAACTCCAGCCGCGCGTGGGCCCGTACGGAATGCTCACCGGCGGCCAGCACGAGCGGCACCGACACGTGCGTGCGCCCGTCCACCTGCCCCGTCACCGTCACCGCGAGCGGCTCCTTCACCGACAGCCGCACGTCCTGCGCGAGCGTCACCGCCGTGGCCTGCCGGAAGACCGCAGGCGCGTCGAACGTGGCCCGCGGCGCACCGTCCCCGGCCCACGCGCCGATCAGGAAGAACGCCGGGACCAGCAGGGCGGTGAGCTTGAGCCAGTACTGGAAGGCCTGCACGAAGGTGATGCTGCGCATCCCCCCGGCGGCCACCGCCCCGCTCACCACACAGGCCACGACCAGCCCGCCGACCCAGTGCGGGGCCCCGGTGAGGATCTCCAGGGTCAGGCCGGCCCCCTGCAGCTGCGGCAGCAGGTACAGCCAGCCGACCCCGACCACGAACAGCACCGCGATCCGGCGCACCGCCCGGGACTCCAGCCGCGCCTCCGCGAAGTCGGGCAGCGTGTACGCGCCGGAGCGCCGCAGCGGAGCCGCCACCAGGGCCAGCAGCACCACGTACCCGGCGGTGTAGCCCACCGGGTACCAGAGCATCCCGGGCCCCTGGAGCAGGACCAGCCCGGCCACCCCGAGGAAGGACGCCGCGGAGAGGTACTCCCCGCTGATGGCCGCCGCGTTCAGCCGCGGCCCCACCGTGCGCGAGGCCACGTAGAAGTCGGAGGTGGTCCGGGATATCCGCAGGCCCAGCGCGCCGAGCAGCAGCGTGACCAGGACGACGACGGCGACCGCGGTCAGCGCGTACGTCTGGTTCACCAGGGCGGTCCTTCGGACGGGGGAGCGGGGTGACCGGAGTCTACGCACGCCCCTGACCGGGCGACAGGCACGATTCGGACCCCGAGGGTCCGCCACCTTCAGATGGCCGGGTCCCGGTGCTCGGCGCAGTCGCGCAGGGCGATCTCCAGCTCCACGTACGACTCCTCCGCGCGCCGGAAGGCCAGCGTCAGCGCCGCCTCCGCGCGCGGCGGGACCTGATCGCGGACGCCCTCGCCGGCCTCGTACAGGATGTCCGCCCAGCGGGCGGCCGCACTGCGCAGCAGGGCGAGCAGGGCCTCGGTCTCGGCGGGCCCCGCCGGCCGCCTCCGCGGCAGCCCGCTCAGGGCGTCGACCAGCGCCTGGACCTCGGACATCTCGCTCCTCCCGCGCCGGGAAGATCCACGATACGCAGCGGCGACGGCGTCGGCGGGCCGTTCACGCCAGCGGTGCGGCAGGCGGCTCCCGTGGATCGCCGTACGCCCCTCCCGGTGCGGTGAACGGCATCCGGCCGCGCCCGGCGGTCGCCCGACCGGGCCCGGCGGCGATCGGCGGCGACCGGTTTCAGCCGGTCGCGTGCCGCATCAGGAGGTCCCGCAGTTCCCGCGCATGCCTGCGGCTCACCTGGAGTTCCGCCGAGCCGACCCGGACCGTGGTGGTGCCCGAGTCCAGCCGGAGCTCGTCGATCCGGGCCAGCGCCACCAGATGGCGGCGGTGGATCCGCACGAACCCGCGCGCCGCCCACCGCTCCTCCAGCGTGGACAGCGGGATCCGCACCAGATGGCTGCCCTCGCCGGTGTGCAGGCGGGCGTAGTCGCCCTGTGCCTCGACGTAGGCGATGTCGGCGATCGCCACGAAGCGGGTGACACCGCCCAGTTCGACCGCGATCTGCTCCGGGCCGCGGTCGGCGACGGCGGCCTCCGGGGCCGGGCGGGGCGCCGGGACCACCTCGGCCCGGCCCAGCTGCGCGCAGGCCCGCCGGACGGCCTCGGCCAGCCGCTCCGGGCGCACCGGCTTGAGTACGTAGTCCACGGCCTTCAGGTCGAAGGCCTGTACGGCGAAACCCTCGTGGGCGGTGACGAACACGATCAGCGGCGGCCGCGCGAACCCGGCCAGCAGCCGGGCGATGTCCAGCCCGGTCAGACCGGCCATGTGGATGTCGAGGAAGACCACGTCGATGCCGTCGGGCCCGTCCGGACCGGACTCCAGCGCCCGGGTGACCCGGCGCAGGGCCTCGGTGGCGTCCGAGGCGCCCTCCGCGCTGCGCACGCGGGGGTCCGAGCGCAGCAGGTAGAGGAGTTCCTCCAGGAGCGGCTTCTCGTCGTCGACAGCGAGCACACGCAGCATGCGGCCGAGTCTAGGGGTGTCCGGGGCGTGTCCGGGGCGCTCCGGAGGGCCACATCAGGGCGCGGCCCCTGCCCGGGGGGAGGTGGGGCAGAGGCCGCGCGGACCGTGGTGGGGGGTCGGGGGACCCGGCCGGCTACTGGACGGTGATCAGCTTGCCGTCGGGGGAGACGGCGTACCAGGTGCCGCCCACGCCCTGCCCGTTGGTGTCACCGGGCTTCTTGTCGCCCGAGAAGGTGTAGACGGGCCAGCAGTCGACGGTCTGCTGCTTCTTGCCGTCCGGACGATCCAGGACCAGGTAGTTCTTCTCCGTGATGCCCTTGGCGTTCGCCTTGTCCACCGGGGGCACGACCGGCCACTTGGCCAGGCAGTCGCCGACGCAGTTGGAGACCATCGGCCACGCAGAGTCCTTCTTGAAGCGGTAGACGGTCATCCCCTTGCCGTCGACGATGTGGTCGCCCAGCTTCGGGTCCTTCGCCACCGACAGGCCGGGCGCCGCCTCGGCGGGAGCGGCAGGGGCGGCGGGGGCGGCCTCGGCCGGGGCCGCCTTCGCCGCCTTCTTGCCGTCCGGGCCGAACGCGAACCACACCCCGCCGACGCCCTGCCCGTTGATGTCGCCCGGCTTGGCGTCCTTGTTGAACCGGTACGCGGGCCAACCCGCCACCGTCAGCTGCTTCGTGCCGTCGCTGCGCACCACCTCGCCGAGCAGCGACGGGTCCATGCCCGACGCGGCGGTGACGTCACCGGCCGCGACCACCGGCCAGGTCTTCGCGCAGTCCCCCTCGCAGTTCGACTTCGGGGGCTTCGCGGTGTCCTTGTCGAAGCGGTAGAGGGTCAGGCCCGCGCTGTCGGTGAGGACGGAGCCGAGCTGCTCGGTGACGGATGCCGCCAGCTGGCCGCCGGGCTGGTTGCCCGGGCCGGCCGCCGCCGGGGCGGCCTCGGCTGCGGCTCCGGCGGGCTGCGTCGAGTCCGAGGCCTTGTAGTCCGAGGGGCCGCAGGCGCTGGCCGCCAGGACGACGGCTACGGCGGCCGCGGCGAAGGTGGTTGCGCGCTTCATGCCCATGTTGATCTCTCCCACGTCGTGTCTGTCTGTGCCGTCGCCCCCAGCGGCGGCAACTGTGCACAGGACACGCCCTGGTGGGCGGGATCTGTTCACCGGGTGCGGTGTGGGCTGTTTCACTCACCCCGTGCCGAACCCGGTGCGCCGCAGGGCCGTGGCCACAGCGAGGCCGAGCACCTGGTGTCCGGAGTCGTTGGGGTGCAGACCGTCCGCGAGGTGCTCGGGTCCGAGCAGGTCACGGCCCGGGAGGACGGCGAGCCGGTCGTCCCCGGCGGCGATCCGGTCCCGGGCGGCGCGCTCCATCGCGTCGCGCAGTGCGCCCAGGGTGGCGCCGAGTTTGTTCGGGGTGCGTTCGGCGTCGGGCCGCAGCACGGGGGAGACCAGCAGCAGGGGGGTTCGCGGGTGCCCCTGGCGGACCAGTTCGAGGAAGGCGCGCGTGGTCTCGTACAGCAGCGGCGCCGAAAAGGGCACCCGGGACCAGCAGTTGGTGCCGAAGGCGAGGGTCAGGACGTCCGCCGGCAGGCCCGCGAGCTGTTCGGCGGTGGCCAGTTCGCCGCGCGCGGCGCCCGCGTAGCCGAGGTTGACGGTGTCCCAGCCGAGGGCCCGGCCCGCGACGGCGGGCCAGCCGTGGGCGGGACGGGTGGACCACCAGCCCTCGGTGATGGAGTCGCCGTGCACCACCCAGCGCGGCGCAGGCGGTGCGGGGGTGAGGGCGCCGCCGATCCCGCGCAGGCCGAGGACGAGGGGCGACTGGTTCTCGGGCGGGTGGATGGTGAAGGGGCCGCGGAAGGGGCCGCCGCCGTCGCCGGCCCCGAGTCCGATGCGTACGACGGCCTCCGCGGCCGGTTCGGTGAACACCTCGGTGACCACCCCGTGGCGGTCCCACAGGGCGAAGCCGTGCGCGAGGTCGCGCAGGGCGTCCGTGGGGCCGGGCACGGTGGCCCGGTAGCGGATCTCGACGGCCGTCGCGGTCTCGGTGGTGAACTCCAGCCGGACCCCGATGGGCAGGGTGGCCCGCTCGCCGGTGTCCCAGGGCAGCCGCATCGTGTCGGCGGGGTCGGCGCGCACGGGGCGGCCCTTGTCCAGCCAGGCGACCCCGCGCAGGAAGGGCTGCGGATCCTGCCAGCCGCCGGGAACCTCGATCCACCCCTCGCCCCGTCGCTGCTGCGGCCACGGCGCGTGTCCCCGCCGCCCGGCCCGCTCCTGCCGCGGCCCGGGCCGGCCCTCGTCGTGCACCGGTGCGCTCATCCTTCGCCTCCGCTCGTCGGATACGGGAACTTCACGCCGACCCCGCCGTCCACCACGAGCGTCTTCCCCGTCACGTACGAGGACAGCGGCGAGGCCAGGAAGTACAGGGCGGCCGCGATGTCCGCGGTCTCGGCCACCCGGACCAGCGGTGCGGTCTCCGCGTTGCGCCGCCGCCCCCCGGCACCCGGCAGGGCGGCGGCCCGGGGGGTCCTCACGACCCCCGGTGCCACCGCGTTCACCCGTACCCCGCGCGGGCCCGGTTCCACCGCCGCCGAGCGCACCAATGCCGTCGGGGCGGCCTTGGCGGCCCCGTACGGGGCGTGCGGCGGGGCCGCCGCGAGCCCGGATGCGCAGGCCGCGAAGACGAGCTGCTCGACGGTCCGCCGGCCGTGCGGATGGGCTCCGGGCCCCGGCCCCGGCACGTCGATCTCGTAGAGCACGTCCAGGTCCATGGCGGCACGCTGCGGCAGATCTGACGAAGTGTCAAGAAACGGGGTCTCCGGCGGGCTGCGCAGCGATCGATCATCCATACGCAACAAACGACTGTCAGTGACCGATCCGCGCAATGATCGTGCGCCAATGTGCAAGGATGGTCCATTACGGGCGGTATCACTCAGCTCGTAGGCTCACTCGCTGTACGTGGAGTGGCGCGGATCGCCTGCTCGGCGGTCCCCCATGCCAGGCCCTTCCCCCGTCGGGCCCTGTCCTGCTCCGGACCGTCGCGGTCGACGCCTCATCCCCGACCTCTGTCGATCCGCAGTGACAAGGAGTCCCCCTCGTGCTCGACCACGGCCAGGCGCCACCGCTCGCTTCCGAGCCCCGTAGGCCCGCCAACCCGCTGCTCCGCCGCAAGCCGGTCGAGCAGTTGGTCGCCGAAGGCGGCCAGGGTGAGGGCGGCGCGCTCAAGCGTTCGCTCACCATGTGGCAGCTGACCATGATCAGCATCGGCGCGACCCTGGGCACCGGCATCTTCGTCGTCCTCGGCGAGGCCACCCCGATCGCCGGTCCGGCCGTCTTCATCGCCTTCATCGTCGCGGGCCTGACCGCGCTGTTCTCGGCGCTCTCCTACGCCGAGCTCGCGGGCTCCATCCCCGTCTCGGGCTCCTCGTACTCCTACGCCTACGCCACCATGGGCGAGCTCATAGCCTGGGTCTGCGGCTGGTGCCTGGTCCTGGAGTACGGCGTCTCCGTCGCGGCCGTCGCCGTCGGCTGGGGCCAGTACCTCAACGAGCTGCTCGACGGCACGCTCGGCCTCACGATCCCCGAGGGCTTCTCCGCCCCGCTCGGCGAGGGCGGCTACATCAACCTCCCCGCCCTCGTCGTGGTGCTCCTGTGCATGGTCTTCCTGCTCCGCGGAGCCAAGGAGAGCGCCCGGATCAACACGATCATGGTCGCCGTCAAGATCGTGACGCTGGCCCTCTTCATCGTCATCGGCTTCATGGGCATCAAGGCCGGCAACTACACCCCGCTGGCCCCCCTCGGCGTCACCGCCATCGGCACCGCCGCCTCCATGCTCTTCTTCTCGTACATCGGCTTCGACGCGGCCTCCACCGCCGGTGAGGAAGCCAAGAACCCGAAGAAGGACCTGCCGCGCGCGATCATGCTCTCGCTGCTGATCGTCACCGCGATCTACTGCCTCGTCGCCCTGGTCGCCGTCGGCGCCATGCCGTGGCAGGAGTTCGAGGGCAGCGAGGCCGCCCTGGCCCAGATCATGGAGAACGTCACCGGCCACTCCTTCTGGAGCGTCATCCTGGCCGCCGGCGCGGTCGTCGCCATCGCCAGCGTCGTGTTCGCCGTGCTCTACGGCCAGACCCGCATCCTGTTCGCCATGTCCCGCGACGGCCTGATGCCCAAGGCCTTCGCCAAGGTCGACGAGAAGACCGGCACCCCGAAGGTCAACACGATCATCGTCTGCCTCTTCTGCGGCCTGCTCGCCGCGTTCATCCCCCTGGGTGAACTGGCCAACGCCACCAGCATCGGCACGCTCTTCGCCTTCGGCCTGGTCAACGTGGCCGTCGTCATCCTGCGCTACACCCGCCCCGACATGAACCGCACGTTCAAGGTCGCCCTCTTCCCGGTCACCCCCATCCTGGGCTTCATCCTCTGCGGGGTCCTCATGACCGAGCTTCCGATGGCCACCTGGATGGTCTTCGGTGGCTGGATGGCGCTCGGGCTCGTGATCTACTTCTTCTACGGCATGCGCCGCTCCAGCCTGGCCACTGTGGCCGCCGTGGCCGCCTCGGCCGCGGAGGTCGCTGAATAGAAGTGATTCACCCCCCGTGCGACTGAACGATCTCGACGAACGCATCGTGCACGCCCTCGCCGAAGACGCCCGCCGCTCCTACGCGGACATCGGCTCCGAGGTCGGGCTCTCCGCCCCCGCCGTGAAGCGGCGCGTGGACCGGCTGCGCGCCGAAGGCGCCATCACCGGATTCACCGTCCGCGTCGACCCGGCCGCCATGGGCTGGGAGACCGAGGGCTTCATCGAGATCTACTGTCGCCACAACACCTCGCCGGACGACATCCGGCGAGGACTGGAGCGATACCCCGAGGTGGTGTCCGCGTCGACCGTCACCGGCGACGCGGACGCCCTCGTCCAGATCTTCGCCTCCGACATGCGCCACTTCGAGCGGGTCCTGGAACGGATCGCGGGCGAGCCCTTCGTCGAACGCACCAAATCCGTCCTCGTCCTCTCCCCGCTCCTGCGCCGCTTCACCTCGGGCGCCCCGGCCTAGGCCGCACGGCTCTCGCGCGACGGGGCCCGCGCGCCTCAGGCGTGCTGCGGCGCCTCGTCCTTCAGCAGGCCGCGCAGGGACGCCCGGAACTCCGGACCGTCCTCGTGGCCGTGCACGGCCACGGCGTGCTGGGCGGCCGCCGCGATGACCTCTTCCTCCTCGCCCGAGATCGCGAGCGTGCAGTTCATCTCGCTCGGGTAGTCCCTGCAGTCCATGACCTTGCGCATGACGAGCCTCCCGGGACGGGTGTCCGCCGGCGCCGACGCCGGACGGAGCACCTCCCACGATCCTCTTCGCGGGGGCGCGGCGAAACCCGGGCGGGGCGCCCCCGCTGCTCTCCGGTGCGCGGCCGGAAAACCGGATGACCGGAGCGACCCCGACCGGGACAGTGTCCGGGTGAACCGAGAAGCGATCTCCCACCTGGCCCACACCCACCACCCCGTCGCGGCCCCGCTGAGCGACACCGCCGTGGCCCGGCTCCTGGACCGCGCACTGCCCCGCGGCACCGAACGCGTCCTCGACCTCGGCTGCGGCCCCGGCGAATGGCTGCTGCGGGCCCTGCACGACCGCCCCGGAGTGCACGCCGTCGGCGTCGACACCTCCCGCACCGCCCTCGACCGGGCCGCGGACGCCGCGCAGGCACTCGGCGTCGCCGACCGGCTGTCCCTGCACCAGCGGCCCGCCGCGGACCACACCGACCCGCACCCCTACGACCTCGTCCTCAGCGTCGGCGCCAGCCACGCCTTCGGCGGGCTCCTGCCCACCCTCGACGCGGCCCGAGCCCACCTCGCCCCCGGCGGCCACGTCCTCGTGGGAGACGGCTACTGGGAGCACCCGCCCACCCCCGGCGACGTCGAGGACTTCGGCCCCCTCGCCGACCTGCCCACCACCGTCGACCAGGTCACAGCGGCCGGCTGGACCCCGGTGTACGGTCACCTCAGCACCCGCGAGGAACGAGACGACTACGAGTGGTCCTGGACCGGCTCGCTGGCCGCCTGGGCCCTCGACCACCCCGACCACCCGGACAGCGCCGAAGCCCTCGACGCAGCGAACAACCACCGCACCGAATGGCTCCGCGGATACCGTGCCACCTGGGGTTTCGCCACCTTCCTGCTGCGCCGGACCGCCGACTGAGCGACTCCCGGGCGTGGGCACGCAACGAATCGCCGCCAGGGCCCCGTAACGCGCAACGAATCGCACACCAGCGCGCAACATCGGCGCCTTGTTGCGCCGGGAGGGCGAAACGTACCGTCTATAGGACCGCACACACCCCTCCTGCCACAGAGGTACGCCCATGCCCCCGCTGCGCACCGCCCTCCTTCAGAGCTCCGGAGTCCTCGGCGACGTCGCCGAGAACCTCAAGGCGCTCGACGAGGCCGCCGAGCGCGCCGCACAGGCGGGGGCCGGGCTGCTGGTCACCTCCGAGATGTTCCTGACCGGCTACGCGCTCGACCTCGAGGATGTCCCGGGCCTCGCCGAGGCGAGCGACGGCGACTCCGCCCGGGCCATCGGCGAGATCGCCCGCCGCCACGGACTCGCGGTCCTCTACGGCTACCCCGAGCGCGACGGCGACACGGTCTACAACTCCGCCCAGCTCATCGGCCCCGACGGCGCCTCCCTCGCGAACTACCGCAAGACCCACCTCTTCGGCTGCTTCGAGCAGGACGCCTTCACCCCCGGCGACACCCCCGTCGTCCAGGCCGACCTCGGCGGCATCCGCATCGGCATCATGATCTGCTACGACGTGGAGTTCCCCGAGAACGTCCGCGCCCACGCGCTCGCCGGCACCGACCTCCTGCTCGTGCCGACCGCCCAGATGCACCCCTTCCAGTTCGTCGCGGAGCACCTCGTCCCCGTCCGGGCCTTCGAGAACCAGATGTACGTCGCGTACGTCAACCGCACCGGCCCCGAGGGCGAGTTCGAGTTCGTCGGCCTCAGCTGCCTGGCGAGCCCCGACGGCACCACCCGCACCCGCGCCGGCCGCGGCGAGGAAATGGTGTTCGGCGAGGTCGACCCCGAGCTGCTCAGCGTCTCGCGCGAGAACAACCCGTACCTGCGCGACCGCCGGCCCGGGCTCTACGCCTCGCTCGTCTGACCCGCACCAGCCCCCCGCCCCACCCCGCCCCCACCGCTCCACCCCCCCCGAGCCCTGCCCGCAAGGAGTCGTACCCCATGACGTCCACGGTGCCCACCACCGCCGTCCCGCACAGCGACGGACAGCCGCCGATCACCATGTTCGGTCCGGACTTCCCGTACGCCTACGACGACTTCCTCGCCCACCCGGCGGGCCTCGGGCAGATACCCGCGACCGAACTCGGCACCGAGGTCGCCATCATCGGCGGCGGTCTCTCCGGCATCATCTCGGCCTACGAGCTCATGAAGATGGGCCTCAAGCCCGTCGTCTACGAGGCCGACCAGATCGGCGGCCGCCTGCGCACCGTCGGCTTCGAGGGCGCCGAGACCGAGGGCCTCACCGCCGAGATGGGCGCCATGCGCTTCCCGCCCTCCTCCACGGCCCTGCAGCACTACATCGACCTCGTCGGCCTGGTCACCGAGCCCTTCCCGAACCCGCTCGCCGAGGCCACCCCCTCCACGGTCGTCGACCTCAAGGGCGAGAGCCACTACGCGGAGACCATCGCCGACCTCCCGCAGATCTACCGCGACGTCGCCGAGGCCTGGAACGCCTGCCTCGACGAGGGCGCCGACTTCTCCGACATGAACACCGCGATGCGCGAGCGGGACGTCCCGCGCATCCGCGAGATCTGGGCCAAGCTCGTCGAGAAGCTCGACGACGAGACCTTCTACGGCTTCCTGTGCAAGTCGGAGGCCTTCAAGTCCTTCCGCAAGCGCGAGATCTTCGGCCAGGTCGGCTTCGGCACCGGCGGCTGGGACACCGACTTCCCGAACTCCATCCTGGAGATCCTGCGCGTCGTCTACACCGAGGCCGACGACCACCACCGCGGCATCGTCGGCGGCTCCCAGCAGCTGCCGCTGCGCCTGTGGGAGCGCGAGCCCGAGAAGATCGTCCACTGGGCGCAGGGCACCTCGCTGTCCACCCTCCACGACGGCGCCCCGCGCCCGGCCGTGACCCGTCTGCACCGCACGGCGGGCAACCGCATCACGGTCACCGACGCCTCCGGCGACATCCGCACGTACCGCGCCGCGATCTTCACGGCCCAGTCCTGGATGCTGCTGTCGAAGATCGAGTGCGACGACACGCTGTTCCCGATCGACCACTGGACGGCGATCGAGCGCACCCACTACATGGAGTCGTCCAAGCTGTTCGTCCCCGTCGACCGGCCGTTCTGGCTGGACAAGGACGAGGAGACCGGCCGCGACGTCATGTCGATGACGCTCACCGACCGCATGACCCGCGGCACCTACCTGCTGGACAACGGCCCCGACAAGCCCGCCGTCATCTGCCTCTCGTACACCTGGTGCGACGACAGCCTCAAGTGGCTGCCGCTGTCCGCGAACGAGCGGATGGAGGTCATGCTGAAGTCCCTCGGCGAGATCTACCCCAAGGTCGACATCCGCCGCCACATCATCGGCAACCCGGTCACCGTCTCCTGGGAGGACGAGCCCTACTTCATGGGCGCGTTCAAGGCCAACCTCCCCGGCCACTACCGCTACCAGCGCCGCCTGTTCACCCACTTCATGCAGGACCGCCTCCCCGAGGACAAGCGCGGCATCTTCCTCGCGGGCGACGACATCTCCTGGACGGCCGGCTGGGCCGAGGGCGCCGTCCAGACCGCCCTGAACGCCGTCTGGGGCGTCATGCACCACCTCGGTGGGTCCACGGACTCCACCAACCCGGGCCCGGGCGACGTCTACGACGAGATCGCCCCGGTCGAACTGCCGGAGGACTGATCCTCCCGGCCCTCTGACAGGGGCCCCATGATCACGGGCCGCCGCCCCGCGCCGTCAGCACGCGGGCCGGCGGCCCGTTCTCATGCCCGCGCCCCGTACCCGGGGCGCCCGGCCCGCTCAGCACTGCCACAGCAGGGCCGCCCGGCCGCACCCGCCGCACACGTGGGCGTACGCCTGCCCGGACCCGAAGTTCATGGCCGTGACGGGGTCCGGCCCCTCCCGCAGGCCCGCCGCGAACCCCATCGGCCGGGCGCACGCAGGGCAGTCGGGGGTCTCGTCGCACTGGAGCCAGTCGGGCTCGCCGCCGAGCGAGCCCAGCACCGCCGCCCGCCCCTCCGCCCCGGCCCCCGAGGGCACGGCCGCCCGTACGGCGCCCAGCCCGAGCACCTCCGGATCCGCACCGCGCGGTACCGGTACGGGCACCAGGTCGCCGGCGGGCATCAGCAGGGCCAGGTTCCCGCCCGCGGAGGGGCTCCACTGCTCGCATCCTCCCGGCCGGTGCGCGCACATGAACAGGGCCAGTACGCCCGCGTCGAGCACGATCTGGGCGAGGAACCGGAGCGGACCCGCGCATGCGCTGCACACGGGCCAGACCATTCCGGCGGGGCCCAGCGGCACGCCACCGGTACGGCTGACCGGGGCGTCCGCGGCGACCGGGCCGCCGTCGAGGAGAAGCGTCGTCATGGCCGGAACCTATCCGCCGGCCGACCGTGCGGCCCGCGCCGGGCCGGGCCGCACGGCGTCTCAGCCCCGCGGGGTCAGCAGGCAGCGGCCGACCAGGCCCACGCCCGCGTCCAGGGAGTCGGTGAACTCCTCGGCCAGGTCCGGCGCCCGGCGCAGCGTCCACAGCAGGCGGGCCGCCGACCAGGCCCCGGCGCGGGCCCGTTCCAGGCTCCACGAGCCGACCAGGTGGGTCAGCGGGTCGGCGATCTCCAGCAGGTCCGGACCCGGCATCAGGTCCTCCCGGATGTGCTCCTCCAACGAGACCAGCGTGTCGCCGACCCGGTCGAAGTCCGCCTCCAGGGACCGCGGTTCGCAGTCCAGCTCACCGCACGTGGCCACCACCGCGAGCGCCAGGTCGTGGCCGATGTGCGCGTTGATCCCGGCCAGCGCGTGCTGGAGCGGCCGGATCCCGGGGTGGCGGCGGTACTGCAGCAGCGGGCGCCAGCAGGCCGGGGCCCGGTCCGCCTCCACCGCCGTCAGGTACCGCTCCGCGAACCGCACGCTGAGCACCGCCGCCCGCCGCGGCGCAGGGAAGCCCCCGTGCTCGATCCGATGGTGCAGGGTCTCCGTCACCGTCAGGTAGACCCGGTTGAAGACGGCGACGCCGTCCTGCGGCGGGAGCCGCTCCTCCAGGGCGCGCATCCGCGCCAGCACCGCTTCCATGGGAGGCAGAGTCGCAGGCGCCGGCACGGATCCGGGGAACTTGGCCGTACGCTTCCCCGGTTCGGGCGAAACCCCGTCAACGGGGCTTGTCCTCCGCCTCCCCGCCGTCGTCGTAGGTGGACGTGCCCGCGTCGAGCAGGGGCCCCTGCGGCTTCAGGTGCGCGGGGGCGAGGCACCGCAGCGCGTGGTAGCCGCCGATCACCACGATCGTGCCCAGCGCGATGCCGCCCAGCTCGAAGGTGTCGGTGATCTGCAGCTTCACGCCGCCGATGCCGATGATGATGCCCGCCGCGGCCGGCACCAGGTTCAGCGGATTGCGCAGGTCCACCCCGCCGTTGATCCAGATCTGGGCGCCGAGCAGGCCGATCATCCCGTAGAGGATGACCGTGATGCCGCCGAGCACCCCGCCCGGGATCGCCGCGACGACCGCGCCGAACTTCGGGCACAGGCCGAAGAGCAGTGCGAAGCCCGCCGCCGCCCAGTACGCCGCCGTGGAGTAGACGCGGGTGGCCGCCATGACCCCGATGTTCTCGGAGTAGGTGGTGTTCGGCGGGCCGCCGACCGCCGTGGACAGCATCGACGCGGCGCCGTCCGCCGCGATGGCCGTGCCCAGCTTGTCGTCGAGGGGATCGCCGGTCATCTCGCCCACGGCCTTGATGTGACCCGCGTTCTCGGCGATCAGCGCGATCACCACGGGCAGGGCGATCAGGATCGCCGACCACTCGAAGGACGGCCCGTGGAAGGACGGCAGCCCGATCCAGTCGGCCTTCGCGACCGCGGAGAGGTCCAGACGCCAGTGGTCCACGGCCGCCTCCCCGCCCACCGTCGAGTGGATCTTCCCGAAGAGCAGGTCGAAGAGCCAGGAGATCGCGTACCCGAAGACCAGCCCCAGGAAGATCGCGATGCGCGACCAGAAACCGCGCAGGCACACCACGGCGAACCCGGTGAACAGCATCGTCAGCAACGCCGTCCACTGGTCCTGCGGCCAGTACGTCGACGCCGTCACCGGCGCCAGGTTGAAGCCGATCAGCATCACCACCGCACCCGTCACGATCGGCGGCATCGCCGCGTGGATGACGCGCGCGCCGAAGCGCTGCACCGCGAGACCGGCCAGGAACAGCGCCGCACCGACGACGAACACGGCGCCCGTGACGACCGCGCTGTCCCCGCCCGCCGCCCGGATCGCCGCCGCGACACCGACGAAGGACAGCGAGCAGCCCAGGTACGAGGGCACCCGCCCGCGCGTCGCGAGCAGGAAGATCACCGTCGCGATGCCGGACATCATGATGGCCAGGTTCGGATCCAGCCCCATCAGGACCGGCGCGACGAAACTCGCGCCGAACATCGCCACGACGTGCTGGGCGCCCAGCCCGGCGGTCCGCGGCCACGACAGCCGCTCCTCCGGCCGCACCACCGCGCCGGGGGCGGGGGTCCGCCCGTCTCCGTGCAGGGTCCAGCCAACGCCGAGGCCCATGTTCCACTCCTCTTCGCCGGTTCTCCCGGCCATCCGGACGAGCACGGCAGCGGCCGCGCACACATCGAAGCCGCAGCGCACGGAGTGCCGCTGCGGCCAGTCGACATATTACGGCCGGATATCGGCAGGTTCGTCCCGCTCGGCCGTCCCGGCCTTCCCGGTGAACCCGCCCCCAGACTGCCCCACCGGCGCCTTCTGGCGCAGCACCGCGGCACCCACCACCAGCGCGAAGGCCAGCACGGTCACCAGCCCGAACGACACCACCAGCGACGTCGCGTCCGCCACCGCGCCGATCGCCGACGGCGCGATCAGCCCCGAGGTGTACGTGATCGTCGCGACACCCGCGATCGCCTGCGCGGGAGCCGGCCCGCTGCGCCCCGCCGCGGCGAAGGCCAGCGGGACCACCACCGCGATGCCGAGCCCGATCAGCCCGAACCCGGCCAGCGCCCCCGCCGGATGCTGCACGCCGACCACGAGCAGGCCGCCCGCGGTCGCCACCAGGCCGCCCGCGCGGACCGTGCGCACCGGCCCGAAGCGGTCCACCACCCGGTCGCCGACCAGCCTGGCCACGGCCATGGTCAGCGCGAAGGCGGTGGTCGAGGCGGCCGCGAGGCCCGCGCCGGTGTGCAGGACGTCCCGCAGGTAGACCGCGGACCAGTCCAGGCTCGCACCCTCCGCGAACACCGCGCAGAAGCCGATCGCGCCGATCAGCAGCGCGGACCGGGGCGGCAGCGCGAAGTGCGGGGGCGCCTGCCCCTCCCCGTCGCTGCGCAGGTCCAATACACCCTGTACGGCGACCAGCCCGCCCGCGGTCAGGACGAGCGCGGCGACCAGGTGGTGCAGCCGGGCGTCGGTCCCGGCGTGCGCGGCGACCGTACCGGCCGCGGAGCCGAGCAGCGCGCCCATGCTCCACATGCCGTGCAGGGAGGACATGATCGAGCGGCCCAGCCGGTTCTCGGTCTCCACGCCCAGCGCGTTCATCGCCACGTCCGACATGCCCGCGGTGGCTCCGTAGACGAGGAGCACCAGGCACAGCACGAGCAGGTTCGGGGCGAGGCTCGGCAGGATCAGCGAGAGGGTCCACAGCACCAGCAGCCCCCGCAGCGCGGCCCGCGCACCGAACCGGTGGTTGATCCGCCCGGCCAGCGGCATCGCGAGCGCGGCGCCCACGGCCGGGAAGGCGAGCGCGAGCCCCAGGGTGCCCGCGCTGAGCTGGGCGTGCTCCTGGATCCAGGGGATACGGGTGGCGAAGGAGCCGGTGACGGCGCCGTGGGCGCAGAAGACGGCGGCGATGGCACGGCGGGCATGGCGCAGGCGCGCCGGGCTGAGGTCGGTGTCCCCGGTCATGGCGCATAAACTATCAGGGACCCTGCCTGATAGATAATGGTCCCGACTCCTAGGATGGGCGCCGTGACTCCAGCCCACGCCCCGGTACCGTCCCCCGCCTCACCCAGCACGGCCCGGGCCATCAACGACCGCCTCGCCCTGCAACTCCTCCAGGACTCCGGACCGCTGACGGCCACCCAGCTCAAGACCATGACCGGCCTCTCCCGCCCGTCCGTCGCCGACCTCGTCGACCGGCTCACCGAAGCGGGCCTCATCGAGGTCGTCGGTGAATCCGGCGAACAGCGCCGCGGCCCCAACGCCAAGCTCTACGGAATCGTCGCCAGCCGCGCCCACCTCGCCGCCCTCGACGTCCGCACCGACCGGGTCACCGCCGTCGTCACCGACCTGCTCGGCCACCCCCTGGCCGAAGCCGCCCTGCCCGTCGGCGCACCCGAGGACGCGGTCGCGGCCCTGCTGCGCACCGCCCACGAGGCCGGCGCCGCCGAACTGCACACCGTCGTCGTGGGCGCCCCGGGCCTGGTCGCCCCCGCCACCGGCGAACTCCGCGACACCATCGGCCTCCCGGCCTGGCACCGGGACCTGGTCACCGCTCTGCAGCGGACCCTGCCCGCCGTCGTGGCCGTCGAGAACGAGACCAACCTCGCCGCCCTCGCCGAGCAGCGCCTGGGCGTCGCCCGCGACTTGGACTCCTTCGTCCTGCTGTGGCTCGGCGCGGGGGTGGGCGCGGCCGTGGTCCTGGACGGCCGACTGCGCCGGGGCGCCTCCGGCGGCGCGGGCGAGATCGGCTTCCTCCCCGTACCGGGCACCGGCGGGCTGCCCTCGGCGGTCGACTGCGCGGGCGGGTTCCACGCCCTGGTCGGCCGCGACGCCGTGACCGCGCTGGCACGCGAACACGGCTTCGCGGGCCCGGCGGAACAGGCCGTGGCGGGAGCCGCCGGCGAGCTCTTCCTCGAAGCCCTCGCCGAACGCCTCGCCCTGGGCGCGGCCGCGGCCGCGGCCCTCCTCGACCCGGGGTGCGTGGTCCTGGCAGGAGAACTCGGCCGCGCCGGCGGCCCCGCCCTGGCCGCCCGGGTCTCCCACCGCCTGGCGAAACTGACCCCGGTCCCGACGGAGATCCGCGCCACGACTTTGGGCGACCCGGCAGTCCTGGCGGGCGCCCGCCTGGCAGCCCGCGAAGCGGCCCAGGGGGTGCTGTTCGGGGGATGAGCCCGGCTGGCTCTGCCTCCTGGCCCTGCCTCCTGGACCTGCCCTGCTGGCCCTGGCCCCTGGACCTGCGCCCTGGACCTGCACGCTGACCGTGACCGGTCAGCGGGGCATGCGCCCTCCCAGCTCCCGCGCCTTCTCGCGCAGTCCCGCCCCCCAGGCTCCGCCGTCCGAAGCGTGGGGCCACCTCGTACCCGCGGAAGCCTGTACGTCTTCGAAGGGCGCTGCCGACGCGGCCCCGATTCGTGCCCAGTTCAGCCTGATGCCGGCGCGCTCTGCGAGAACCAGCACGGTCGCGGTGAAGCCTTCGGAGAGCGCGAGGATGATGGCGTGGCCCGTTCTTCGGTGCTGCGCCAACAGGGCGTTGACGAAGGCCTCGAGTGCGACCGGGTCGATCTGACACTCATCGTTCTCCATCGGCCCGATGCCGGAGGGGAGTTCGAGCTCCGCCTCGAAGACCGCCACGTGGCGCCGGAACAGGCGTGAGGCGCCATTGGAAGGGTTCCACAGGGTTTCGTCGCCCAGGTCGAAGTACTGGCTCACCACGCCGCCTCTCTCAACTGATCATGGCGGGGCAGCGTATCCGGCGGGACGATGTGGGGCCCTGAATATTTGAGGCGGGGTGGCGTGGGGGAGCGGGATCCCAGGACTCGGTGGTCAGTGAGGTGCTGGGGGTTTCCCGTCAGTCCCATCGTCTCTCCGGTTCGTGCCGGCCCGTCAAGGGCGCTCCTTCGTCGCGTCGCTTCGCGATGGCCTTCGGCCACCCTTGACCGCCCGTCCCGCCCCGGAAATCCGAAAGACTGCCGGGAAGCCCCCAAAGGGACGGGCCGGGCCTTCAAAAGAGAGACGGCCACATCAGTGATGGGCGGGGCGGTCGGGGAAGCGCGTCTAATCGCTACGCGCTCCTGTCGTGAAGCGTCTGCGAGCCTCTTGGGCTGGGCATAGGCCGCCTCGGATCGCTACGCGCTTCGCCAGGACGGCGTCTGCGAGCCGTCAGGGGCTGGACATAGGCCGCCATCGATCGCTACGCGCTTCTCCGAGACCGCGTCCGCCCCTTGTTCGGGGCTGGGAGGGGCGGATTTGGGGGGCGGGAGGGCGATCCATCGGCTGAGCCGATGCCAACCCCCATCAAGGCCGAGGTGGCATCCCACTTGCCCGCCCAAACGGGGGCAATTGATGCAATCGGACGGCTCTCCGAGGCCTCTACCCACCTACACCTGGATTGGCATCGCCTCAGCCGTCATCTGGCGCTTTTCCTCCCCCCAACCGCCCTTGGACGCCGTGCATGAGGAGCGAATCGGGCCTCTGCGGCTTATGACCAGCCCCAGACGGTCTGCGGACGCGTGATCGAGGAGCGCGTAGCGATCGATGGCGGCCTATGTCCAGCCCAAGAGGCTGGCAGACGCCGAGCCGTGAGGAGCGCGTAGCGATTTGGGGCGCTCCCCGACCGCCCCGCCCATCGCTGATGTGGCCGTCTCTCTTTTGAAGGCCCGGCCCGTTCCTTTGGGGGCTTCCCGGCAGTCTTTCGGATTTCCGGGGCGGGACGGGCGGTCAAGGGTGGAGCGCAGCGACATCGCGAAGCGACGCGACGAAGGAGCGCCCTTGAGGGACCGGCACGAATCGGAGAGACGATGGGACTGACGGGAAACCCCCAAACCATCTCTGATGCCGCCCCGCGCAGCTCCCGCTCCCCGAAGCCCCCTCACGCTTTCGATCCGGCCCCGCCGGGCCCTGCTCCTACGGCGCCCCGGGCTCCCCGGGCTCCCCGGCCCGCCGCGAACTGCTCGAACGTTTCGTGGCCCACCGCGTGGGACGGGGTGAGGTGGCCGCCCCGGCGGAAGGCCGCGTAGGCCCTGCCCGCCAGGGGGACCGGGAGGATGCGGCGGTTGCGGCCCGTCGCCCGCAGGTAGACGCGGGCCAGGTCCGGCAGGCTGCGGATCTGCGGGCCGCCCATGTCCGGGACCCGGCCCGAGGGGGTCGGGACCGCCAGCTCCGCCATGCGGTCCGCGACCTCGCCCACCGCGATCGGCTGAACCCGTACGCCCTTGGGGATCGGCGCGACGGGCAGCTTCGCCACGGTGTCCGTCACCATCGCCACGAGGTCGTGGAACTGCGTCGTGCGCAGGATCGTCACGCCGAGCCCGGACGCCTCCAGCAGCCGCTCCACCCGGAGCTTGCGCTTGTAGTAGCCCAGCGGGACCACGTCCACCCCGACGATCGAGATGTAGACGATGTTCCCGACGGTCCCCGCCCGCCGGGCAGCCTCGATCAGGTGCCCGGCGGCCACGTCGTCGCCCTTGCCCGCCCCGCCCGTGTTGCTCGCGCAGTGCACGATCACCTCCGCGCCCGCCAGCGCCGCGTCCAGGCCGGCTCCGTCCTGGAGGTCGACGGGATGGTCGGGGGCGTGCCGGCTGATCACTCGGACCTCGTGCCCGGCCGCCCGCAGCCGTTCGGCGACGAGCGAGCCGAGGGTTCCGGTGCCTCCGGTGACGACGATGGTGCCCATGGTGTCGGTCCTTCCCTGGTGCGGTGAGGGGTAGGTGCACCAGCTGGGACCGGACAGCCGTCAGAAATGTGACAGCTGCCGCCGGAGGAATTCCAGCTTCTCCGGGTTGACCACCGTGCTGATGCCGCTGACCAGCCCATTCTCGAATTCGACCAGCAGGACCGCCACCTCACCGAAGAGCAGCGCGGGCGATCCGTTGACCTCCGCGACGCTGACCGGCACCCCGGCCACGTACTTCGCCATGGCGCCCATCGTGAACCGGGCCACGTTGTCCCGCCCCAGGATCGGCCGCCGCGCCGCGTTGACCACGCCGCCGCCGTCCGACACGTACCGCACGTCGGCCGCCAGCATTCCCTCCAGTCGGGTGAGGTCCCCGCTCTGCGCGGCGGTCAGGAAGCTCTCCACGAGCCCCTGCCACCGCTCGGGGTCGGCGGAAAAGCGCTTCTCCGGCGCGGCCTCGCGCTCGGCGGCCACCCGGCCCGCCGCGCGCCGGTAGATCTGGCGGCAGTTGGCCTCGCCGAGGTCCAGGAGGGTGGAGATCTCCCGGTGGCTGTAGGCGAAGGCCTCGCGCAGTACGTACACGGCGCGCTCGACCGGGGTGAGCTGCTCCAGCAGCAGGAGCAGGGCCATGGACACGCTGTCGCGCTGCTCCGCCGACTCCAGCGGGCCGAGGGCGCCGTCCCCGGTGAGGACGGGCTCCGGCAGCCAGGGGCCGACGTAGCTCTCGCGCTTGGCGCGCGCCGAGGTGAGGCTGTTGAGGCAGAGGTTGGTGACGACCTTGGCGAGCCAGGCGCCCGGGCGCTCGATGGCGGCGCGGTCAGCCGAGTCCCAGCGCAGGTAGGCGTCCTGCACGATGTCCTCGGCCTCCGCGGCGGAGCCGAGCATGCGGTAGGCGATGCCGAACATCCGGGGCCGGTGTTCCTCGAAGTCCGCTACGGATGCGGTGACATGTGAGATCACCGGGTCAGCCTACGAGGCCGGGCGGGACGGGAACGTGCGAGGACCCGGTGGCCGCCGGGCCACCGGGTCCTCACGTACTCAGCAGGCGCTCAACAGGTGCTCAGCAGGCGCCCTGGTCCTTCCAGACGCCCCATTCACCCGTGGTGCCGGGTTCCTCGTTCTGCGTCCACCACTGGGCCTTCCAGTTGCGGCCCTTGTGGGAGACGACGTTGCCGCTGTTGTAGACCGTGCCCGCGACGTACGCCGGGTTGGTGCAGGTCCCGCCGGTCGGCGGCGGGGTCGTCGGAGGCGTGGTCGGCGGCGGGGTGGTCGGGGGAGTGGTGGGCGGGGTGGTGCCGCCCGGCTCGCCGACCGTGGTGCCGCGCGCCAGGTCACCGGCGAGGGCGTAGGTCGTGCCGGAGATGTTCACCGTCCAGTTGGAGGGGGTGGACACCGGCAGGTAGTAGTTGAACGCCAGGTCGACGGAGGCGCCCGGGGCCAGGGACTGCCAGGCCGGGAGCTTCAGCGAGACCCGGTGGAAGTCGCCCTTCAGGCCGCCCACGTTGCCGCCCGTGTGGCCGCTGCTGATGATCTTCGTGCCGAAGCCGGACTGGTCGGATGCGTTGTTCGGGGCCGAGGTCGAGTAGTCGAACTGGAACTCGGTGCCGCCGGGCAGTGCCGTCCTCGTGTTGTTGGTGATCTTGATCTTCGGGGTGATCGGGTAGTTCGAGTCGCCGAGCTTGAACTCGGTGAACTCCGTCTTGATGTCCACGGCCTGGGTCGGCAGGGCGGTGGTGCCCGCCTTCTTCGCCCCGTACGGGGAGGCCGCCCTGAACTTGTCGTACATCAGGGAGGTGAGGGTGGAGCCCATCTCGTACTGGCCCTTGGCCGCGTTCCAGCCGTAGTCGCCGGCCATCTCCCAGACCATGGTGCCGCCGATGCCGCGGTCCACCACGTAGTCGGCCTTGGCGGCCACCGACTGCTCGTCCTCGGTGGAGAGGAAGACCTTCTTCTGCGCGTTCCACAGCCACGGCGCGACCAGGGTCGAGTCGTACTTGCGGGCGTAGGTGCCGGTCAGTGAGGTGTTCGCCGGGAAGCCGTACTGGGTGACGTAGTCGCCGACGATCCCCTTCTCCAGGTTCTTGGCGTGCCACATCGGGTTCGAGCCGGCGGGGGACTCGTTGCCGTTGTCGTCCTTGTCGTGCCACAGGTTGTCGACGCCGACCGCGCCGTCACCGCACTTGGTCAGCCCCGAGCCGGCCGGGCAGCTGGTCGCCGCCGCCTTGCCCCACAGGCCGTCGGTGCCGCCCTGGACGTTCTTGTGGCCGCGGGTGTAGTAGGGCAGGCCGATGTTGATCCGGCCGGCCGGCATGGAGCCGCGGAAGTAGTGGTAGGCCCAGTCCGTGTTGAGGTAGCCGATGCCGCCGTACTGCTGGGAGCCGTAGACGCCCGCGGCGGCGAGCTCGCCGTCCTTGCCGTCGTCGAAGAGCGAGGCGTTCGGGCCGACGTACTCGTTCCAGGCGCCGTGCAGGTCGTAGGACATGATGTTGACGTAGTCCAGGTACTGCTGCATCTGGAACGTCTCCATGCCGCGCAGCAGGTAGCCGGAGGAGGGGGCGGCGACGGTCAGCATGTAGTGCTTGCCGTCGGCGGCGCCTGCCGCGTCCAGCTTCTGGCGCAGGCTCTTCATGAGGGCGTCGTAGCCCTTGACCAGGCCGGCCCGGCGGGCGTTGGCGATCTGCCAGTCCAGCGGGTTGCCGGCGTCCTTCATCGTGGTCGGGTATTCGTAGTCGATGTCGACGCCGTTGAAGCCGTACTTGCGGATGAAGTCGACCGAGGACTGGGCGAACGTGTCGATGCCCGCCTGGTTGACGGAGCCGTCCGCGTTGGTGGCCATGCTGTAGAAGCCGCCGGAGGCGACGCGCTTGCCGTCCGCGCCGAAGTAGCCGCCGGTTTCGGCCCAGCCGCCGACGGAGATCAGGGTCTTCACGTCGGGGTGCTGCTTCTTGTACTTCGTCAGCAGGTTGAAGTGGCCCTTGTAGGGGAGCGACGGGTCCATTTCGGCCCCGGCGACGCCCGGCCAGGTCATCCCGGTGGCCTCGTTCGTCGCGCTGTCGGCGCCGACCGAGATCCTGTTGTCGCTGCCGACGTGGGCGAACGCGTAGTTGATGTGGGTGATCTTGTCCCACGGGATGTTGTTGACGAGGTAGGACGGCTGGCCGTTCTTGCCCGTGCGCCAGCCGGTGAAGTATCCGATGACGCGGCGCTGGTGGTCGGGGCCCATCTTCTCGCGGCCTTCGGAGTCGTAGACCGAGCAGTAGGGGACGTCGACGCCGGCCGTCTTGTAGAGGCCGTCGGGGCGGCAGCTCTCGTTGTCGGCCGCGTGCGAGACGCCCGTCGAGAGTCCGCCTACCAGCAGGCCGGCGATTGCGGCGCCGGTTGCCAGGAGCATCGCTCTCGTACGCGTGGGGGACGGCATTGTGCCTCCTGGGGAGGGGAGGATGCAGGACACAAGTGGACACAACATGGGGCAACGTGATTGGTGCAGAAGCCTGTTGGCCCGTGACGTGCGCACATCTGACGGGCCGTTCCCGGGAAGATGAAGGGAACGTTAAGAGGACTAGACCAACCCGTCAATAGGTCTGGACCAACCGCGCTTCCACTTGTCCAGGTGCGTGCCGGGACAGCCCCCCGGGTCGCCCTCTGTGAGCCAGGCCACACCACATCACCCGCATGGCGGGCGATCGGCCGTGGCAAACTGGCTGGAGTACCAGTAGCAGCGCACTCCGGGGTCGGTGTAATTCCGAACCGGCGGTATAGTCCGCGACCCGTCCGCAGCCAGCGGCCGGTTGACCAGGTGAAATTCCTGGACCGACGGTTAAAGTCCGGATGGGAGGCAGTGCGCGGCGGGCCAGTCACCGGTACGCCGCCGTCGGCGGTTCATCGGCATATCCCGTGGATGTGCCCGGTCGAACCGTTCTTCCGGCCTCGGCGTCCCCGCGTGAGCTGTTCCGCTCCATCTGTCGTATCCCGACAGGCCCCGGAGTCCGTGCCCGATGAGGCAGGAGGACCCGGTGGCGACACACGCCGCGCACGCAGCACCCGCACCGGACGCGGGTACCCGTGCCATGCGACGAGCCGTCGAGCTCGCCGCCCGCGGACTCGGCTCCACCAGCCCCAACCCGGTCGTCGGCTGCGTCATCACCGATGCCTCCGGCACCGTCGTCGGCGAGGGCTGGCACCAGCGGGCCGGCGGTCCGCACGCCGAGGTCCACGCCCTGCGCGCCGCAGGCGAGGCGGCCCGCGGCGGCACCGCCTACGTCACCCTCGAACCCTGCAACCACACCGGCCGTACGGGACCCTGCGCGCAGGCCCTCGCCGACGCGGGCATCGCCCGCGTGGTCTACGCCGTCCCCGACCCGGACCCGCAGGCCAGCGGCGGCGCCGCCACCCTGCGCGCCGCCGGGATCGACACCTGGGCCGGGCTGCTCCGGGACGAGGCCGAGGCCGGCAACGCCGCCTGGCTGACCTCCGTACGCCTCGGCCGCCCCCACGTGACCTGGAAGTACGCCGCCACCCTCGACGGCCGCAGCGCCGCCGCGGACGGCAGCAGCCGCTGGATCAGCTCCGCCGAGTCCCGGGCAGACGTACACCGGCTGCGCGCCGAGGCCGACGCCGTCCTGGTCGGCGGCGGCACCCTGCGCGCCGACGACCCGCACCTGGCCGTCCGCGGCATCGACGGGGCCACCCAGCCGCTGCGCGTGGCCCTCGACACCCGCGCCGCCCTCCCGCCGACCGCCCGCATCCTCGACGACGCCGCGCCCACGCTGCTGGTCGTCGCCGAGGACGCCGACACCCGCCACCTGCCCGGCGTCGACCTGCTCCGGCTGCCCCCGCACGACGGCCGGATCCCCCTCGACGGCCTCCTGGCGCAGCTGTACGCCCGCGGCGTGCGCTCCCTGCTCCTCGAAGGCGGCCCCACCCTCGCGGGCGCCTTCCTCGAAGCCGGAGCCGTCGACCGCGTCGTCGGCTACCTCGCCCCCGCCCTGCTTGGCGCCGGCCCCGCAGCCCTCGCCGACGCGGGCATCACGAACATCTCCCACGCCCTGCGCCTCGACATCACCGAGGCCGTCCGCGTGGGCCCCGATCTGCGCATCACCGCCCTTCCCGCCACCGCCCCCAAGGAGCACTGAGTGTTCACCGGAATCGTCGAAGAACTGGGCGAGGTCACCGCCGTCGAGCAGCTCCGGGAAGCCTCCCGCTTCCGGCTGCGCGGCCCCCTCGTCACCCAGGACGCCAAGCACGGCGACTCCATCGCCGTCAACGGCGTCTGCCTGACCGTCGTCGAGACCGCCGACGGCGAGTTCACCGCCGACGTCATGCAGGAGACGCTCGACCGCTCCAGCCTCGGCGCCCTCACCGCAGGCACCCGGGTGAACCTGGAGCGCCCGATGGCCCTCGGCGGACGGCTCGGCGGCCACCTGGTCCAGGGACACGTGGACGGCACGGGCGAGATCCTCTCGCGGACCCCGTCCGAGCACTGGGAGATCGTCAAGGTCGCCCTCCCGCAGAACCTCTCCCGCTACGTCGTCGAGAAGGGCTCCATCACCGTCGACGGCGTCAGCCTCACCGTCGTCGAGGCCGCCGCGGACTGGTTCACCATCAGCCTCATCCCCACCACCCTCGCGCTGACCACCCTCGGGATCAAGCAGCCCGGCGACCCGGTCAACCTCGAAGTCGACGTCCTCGCCAAGTACGTCGAGCGCCTGCTGGCCGCCGGCGTCGACCCGCTGCACGCCGACCCGGCGGGAGAAGCCCGGTGACCGCCCTGACCTGGCTCAACGCGGAGGCCTTCACGGTCTTCGGCCAGAAGGTCATCTGGTCCGACATGATCGGCAACCTGATGGGCCTGGCCGCACTCGCCCTCGGCTGGCGCCGCTCCATATGGACCTGGCCCGCCCAGCTGCTGTCCGGGCTCATCCTCATCGCCGCCTACGCCTCCGCGCACCTCGCCGGCGGCGTCGGCAAGCAGCTCCTGGTCATCGGCGTGGCAATCTTCGGCTGGCGCGCCTGGCAGCGCGGCAGGCAGGACGCCCAGGACGGCTCCATCGCCGTACGCACCGCCACCTGGAAGGAGCGCGGACTGCTCCTCGCCGGAGCGGCCCTGGGCACCCTCGCCGTCGGCGGCCTCTTCACGCTCTACCCGTCGCTGTCCTGGAGCCCGTGGGCCGACGCCTACATCTTCGTCGGCACCATCGTCGCGATGGTGGCCCAGGCCCGCGGCCTCGTCGAGTTCTGGTTCGCCTGGCTCCTCGTCGACCTGGTCGGCGTCCCCCTCGCCTTCACCGGCGGCCTGGCCTTCTCCGGACTGGTCTACGTCGTCTACTTCGCCCTCGTGGTGTGGGGCGCCTACGACTGGTACCAGCGCTCCCGCACCACTTCCGCCCCGGCCCTCGAAGGAGCAGCGGCATGACCAGCCTCAAGCCCGTGCCCGACATCCCCGAAGAGACCTTCCGCCTCGACCCCGTCGAGCAGGCGATCCGCGACATCGCGGCGGGCCGGCCCGTCGTCGTCGTCGACGACGAGGACCGCGAGAACGAGGGCGACCTCGTCATCGCCGCCGAGAAGGCCACCCCCGAGATCATCGCCTTCATGATGAGCGAGTGCCGCGGCCTGATCTGCGCCCCCATGGAGGGCGACGAGCTGGACCGGCTCGAACTCCCCCAGATGGTCGAGAACAACACCGAGTCGATGAAGACCGCCTTCACCGTCTCCGTCGACGCGAGCGCCGCCCACGGCGTCTCCACCGGCATCTCCGCCGCCGACCGCGCCACCACCCTTCGGCTCCTCGCCGACGGCGTCAGCGGCCCCGGCGACTTCGTCCGCCCCGGCCACATCTTCCCGCTGCGCTCCAAGCCCGGCGGCGTCCTGGTCCGCAACGGCCACACCGAGGCCGCCGTCGACCTCGCCCGCCTCGCGGGCCTGCGCCCGGCCGGCGCCATCGTGGAGATCGCCGGCGAGGACGGCGTCATGCTGCGCCTGCCCGAGCTGATCCCCTTCGCCCGCAAGCACGGCCTGACGATCATCTCCATCGAGGACCTGATCGCCTACCGCCGCTCCGCCGAGCCCAAGGTGCGCCGCGAGGCCGAGGTCAGCCTGCCGACCGCCTTCGGCGATTTCACCGCGCACGGCTACCGCTCCACCGTCGACGGCGTCGAGCACGTCGCCCTCGTCCACGGCGAGATCGGCGACGGCTCCGACATCCTGGTCCGCATGCACTCGGAGTGCCTGACCGGCGACATCTTCGCCTCCCAGCGCTGCGACTGCGGCCCCCAGCTGCACGCCTCCATGGAGCGCATCAAGAACGAGGGCCGCGGCGTCGTCGTCTACCTGCGCGGCCACGAGGGCCGCGGCATCGGACTGCTGTCCAAGCTGCGCGCGTACGAGCTCCAGGAGCGCGGCCGCGACACCCTCGACGCCAACCTGGAACTGGGCCTGCCCGCCGACGCCCGCGACTACGCGGCCGGCGCGCAGATCCTCGCCGACCTCGGCGTGCACAGCGTCCGGCTGCTGACGAACAACCCCGACAAGTCCGCCGCCCTGGAGCGACACGGCATCACGGTCGCCAGCCGGGAGTCGATGCCGGTCGAGGCCGGCGAGCACAATCTGCGGTACCTGCGCACCAAGCGGGACCGGATGGGCCACGACCTGCCCTGGCTGGACGGAGCCGTGACCACCTCCGCCTGCGGCAACCAGTAAGCACGCACCACCACCCGTACGTACATCCACGAACCACCGAGGAGCAGAGCTGTGAGCGGCAAGGGCGCACCCGAACTGAGCGTGAAGAACTGCGGAGACCTGCGAGTCGCCGTGATCGCGGCCCAGTGGCACGAGAAGGTCATGGACGGACTGGTCGACGGCGCCCTGCGGGCCCTGCACGAGCTGGGCATCGACGAGCCCACCCTGCTCCGCGTCCCCGGCAGCTTCGAGCTCCCGGTCGTGGCGAAGGTGCTTGCAGGCCGCGGCTACGACGCCATCGTCGCCCTCGGAGTGGTCATCCGCGGCGGCACCCCGCACTTCGACTACGTCTGCCAGGGCGTCACCCAGGGCCTGGTCCAGGTGTCGATCGACACCGGAGTCCCCGTCGGCTTCGGCGTCCTGACCTGCGACAACGACGAGCAGGCGCTGGACCGTGCCGGACTCGAAGGGTCCAACGAGGACAAGGGGCACGAAGCGGTCACCGCCGCCGTCTCCACCGCCATGACCCTGCGCACCGTCAGCGAGCCCTGGCGTTAGTCCAAGGAGTGAACCCCGGCACCGGGACACCCGGGTGAGCCCGTACTCTAAGGACATCATGGCGAACAAACCCTCCAAGACCTTCGAAGAGCTCTTCACCGAGCTCCAGCACAAGGCCGCCGAAGGCGACCCCAGCACCTCCCGCACCGCCGAGCTCGTCCACAAGGGCGTCCATGCCATCGGCAAGAAGGTCGTCGAGGAGGCCGCCGAGGTCTGGATGGCCGCCGAGTACGAGGGCAGGGAAGCCGCCGCCGAGGAGATCTCCCAGCTGCTGTACCACGTCCAGGTGATGATGGTCGCGCGCGGGATCTCCCTCGACGACGTCTACGCGCACCTCTGAGCCCGGGCCGCTGGCCCGCCCGTTCACCACCACCTCAACCACGCACACCACGCATCAAAGGAAGCCCATGCTGCGCATCGCCGTCCCCAACAAGGGTTCACTCTCCGGACCGGCGTCGGCGATGCTCCATGAGGCCGGCTACCGGATGCGCAAGGAGTCCAAGGAGCTCGTGGTCGTCGACCCCGAGAACGAGGTGGAGTTCTTCTACCTCCGCCCCAAGGACATCGCGATCTACGTCTCCTCGGGCAAGCTCGACATCGGCATCACCGGCCGCGACCTCCTGCTCGACTCCGGCGCCAGCGCCGAGGAGATCCTCCCGCTGAACTTCGGCCGCTCCACCTTCCGCTACGCCACCACCCCCGGCACGGCGAAGGGCCCCGAGGACTTCACCGGCATGACGATCGCGACCTCGTACGAGGGAATCGTCGCCAAGCACCTGGCCGACCAGGGCATCGACGCTTCCGTCGTGCACCTCGACGGCGCGGTCGAGACCGCCATCCAGCTCGGCGTCGCCCAGATCATCGCGGACGTCGTCGAGACCGGCACCAGCCTGCGCAACGCCGGCCTGGAGGTCATCGGCGAGCCGATCCTCACCTCCGAGGCCGTCGTCATCCGCGGCAACGGAGCCGACGCGGACGACCCGCAGGTCCAGCAGTTCCTGCGCCGCCTCCAGGGCGTCCTCGTCGCCCGCAGCTACGTGATGATGGACTACGACTGCCGCGCCGAGCACCTCGAGCGCGCCGTCGCCCTCACCCCGGGCCTCGAGTCGCCGACCGTCTCCCCGCTGCACAACGAGGGCTGGGTCGCCGTCCGCGCCATGGTCCCCGCCAAGGAGGCCCAGCGCATCATGGACGACCTGTACGAGCTCGGCGCACGCGCGATCCTCACCACCTCGATCCACGCCTGCCGCCTCTGAGGACCCGCGTGCCCGACCGGCACGCCGCCCCCTCACCCGTACGCCACCCCAGAAGGCAACGCACCATGGCCGAGTCCGCCGCCCCGCCCGTACCGCCCACCCTGCCGGTCACCTTCCGGCCGACCCGCACCCGGGCCGTCCTGCTGGGCGTCGGGCTCGCCATGTTCGCCACCATCACGGCCATCGCCGTCATGCTGGAACGCCTCCAGCCGGGTGAGCGGATCAGCTTCGTCTTCACCGCCGTCCTGCTGACCTCCGTCCTCGTCCTGCTCAGCCGCCCCAAGGTGGTCGCCGACGAGGACGGCGTCACCGTCGTCAACCTCACCAACACCCGCCGCCTGGCGTGGGCCGAGATCCTCCGGGTCAACCTCCGCCCCGGCGACCCGTGGGTGTTCCTGGACCTCAGCGACGGCACCAGCCTGCCCGTGCTCGGCATCCAGCCGGGCGTGGCCAGGCAGCAGGCCATCAGCGACGCGCGCGCCCTGCGCGCCCTCGCCGAAATCCGCGGAACCGGTACGAACGACAGCTGACCCCTGCGATCCTCGTCGCCGCCTACCGTTGCGGCCGCGATCCCAATGACTACCCTGGTGGCGGGGCGCAGCCGTGCGCCCTCCCGCCGGCCCCGGGACCCCGAGGCCCGCGGGCACCTGCAACTCGAGGAGTGACTCCCTCCAGCAATGGACGGATCGTCCGGTAATATCCGCGCCGCCCTCCCCACGGAGGCGGCGGCATGACCATCCCGCTACTCCTGCTCGCGGCGGCATTCGCCCTGATCCTCGCCAACGGATTCTTCGTGGCGGCCGAGTTCGGCCTCGTCACCGTGGAACGCCCCGAGGCCGAGCGCGCCGCAGCCGACGGAGACCGCCGTGCCCGCACGGTCGTCAAGGCCCTGCGGGAGCTGTCCTTCCAGCTCTCCGGCACCCAGCTCGGCATCACCATCACCTCCCTCGTGGTCGGCATGCTCGCCGAGCCCGCCCTCGCCGCACTGCTGGCCGGGCCGCTCTCCGCGACCGGCCTGCCGAAGGGAGCCGTCTCCGGCGTCGCCGTCGTCATCGGCATGCTGCTCGCCTCCGCCGTCCAGATGGTCGTCGGCGAGCTCGTCCCGAAGAACTGGGCGGTCTCCCGGCCCCTCCAGGTGGCCCGCTTCGTCGCCGGCCCGCAGAACGCCTTCTCGCGCGTCTTCCGGCCGGTCATCGCCGGCCTCAACGCCGTCGCCAACCGGCTCGTACGGGCCCTCGGCGTGGAGCCCACCGAGGAGATGGCCTCCGCCCGCACCCCGGGCGAACTCGTCTCCCTGGTACGCCATTCGGCCCAGGCCGGCGCCCTCGAACAGGACACCGCCGACCTCTTCGTACGGACCCTTTCGCTGGGCGAGCTCACGGCCCAGCACGTCATGACCCCCCGGGTGAAGGTCAGCGCCCTCCAGCACACGGCCACCGCGGCCGACGTGCTGAACCTGACCCGCGCCACGGGCCTGTCCCGCTTCCCGGTCTACCGCGAACGCATCGACGAGATCACCGGCGTGGTCCACCTCAAGGACGCCCTCGCCGTCGCCGAGGCCGAACGCGACCGCATCAGCGTGGGCCGGATCTGCGTCGCCCCGCTGCTGGTGCCCGGCTCCCTGCCGGTGCAGCCGCTGCTGGAGCGCCTGCGCAGCGAACAGCCGATGGCCGTCGTCGTCGACGAGTACGGCGGCACCGCCGGCGTCGTCACCCTGGAGGACATCGTGGAGGAACTCGTCGGGGAGGTCCGCGACGAGCACGACCTCGCCGAGGACGAGACCCCCGAACTCGCCGCCGTCGCCGCCGAGGACGGCCGCCCCTCCTGGGAGGCGGACGGCAGCTGCCGCGTGCAGACCCTGCGCCGGATAGGCCTGGAAGTACCCGAGGGCCCCTACGAGACCGTCGCGGGCCTCGTCGCCGACCTGCTCGGCCGGATCCCCGCCCCTGGGGACCGCGCGGACCTCCCCGGGTGGAAGCTGTCCGTCCGCAGGGTCGGCCGCAACCGTGCGGAACGCGTCCGGCTGGTCCGGCTGACGGCGGTACCCGCCGCCGGCGCCTACCGGCAGCCCGCAGCCCCCGTCGGCGCCACCACGCCCGGCACCGGCCGCCACGGCGATGCCGCCCCGCAGCGGGCCGAGCTGGAAGGCGCCGCCCGGTGAACGCGCTCCAGCTCGTCTTCGCGCTGCTCCTCGTCCTCGCCAACGGCTTCTTCGTCGGCGCCGAGTTCGCACTCGTCTCCGTACGGCGCAGCCAGATCGAGCCCCTCGCGGCCGAGTCCAAGAGGGCCCGCCAGGTGCTCCACGGCCTGGAGAACCTGCCCCGCATGATGGCCGCCGCGCAGTTCGGCATCACCATCTGCTCCCTCACCCTCGGCGCGGTCGCCGAACCCACCGTGGCCCGGCTGCTGGAGCCCGTCTTCCACGCCGTCCACGTACCGCAGGGCCTGATCCACCCCCTCGGCTACGCCCTCGCGCTCGCCGCCGTGGTCTTCCTGCACCTGGTCATCGGCGAGATGGTCCCCAAGAACCTCGCCATGGCCGCCCCCGAGAAGACCGCCCTGTGGTTCAGCCCCGGCCTGGTCGCCTTCGCCCGCCTGTGCGGGCCGGTCACCAGCGCCCTCGGCGCCTGCGCCAAGCTCGTCCTGAAGCTCTTCAAGGTCGAGCCCAAGGACGAGGTCGAGGCCGCCTACACCTCCGCCCAGCTGGGCCGGCTCCTCAAGGACTCCCGGCAGGCCGGGCTCCTGGAACCGGTCGAGCAGGAGCGGCTGGAGGACGCACTGGAACTGGGCAGCCGCCCCGTCACCGACGTCCTCCTCGACCGGGACCGCCTGGTCACGGTCGGCCCGGCCGTCACCCCGCGCCAGATCGAACAGCTGACCGTGCGCACCGGCTACTCCCGGTTCCCGGTCCGTGCCGACAGCGGCGCCTTCATGGGCTACCTGCACGTCAAGGACGTACTGGACCTGGAGGACCGGGAACGGGCCGTGCCCCAGCGGGTCTGGCGCCGCATGACCACGCTGTGCGCCACCGTCCCCCTGGACGACGCCCTCGGCGTCATGCGCCGGGACGCCACCCACCTGGCCCAGGTCGCGGACCCGGCCGGCCGGGTCCTCGGCCTGGTCGCCCTGGAGGACGTCCTGGAAATGCTGGTCGGCGAGGTCAGGGACCCGGCGCACCGGGTCCCTGCGGGCCGCACCTAGCCGAGGAGGGCACGAAAGAGCCGGAGAGAGCCGCGGCGAGGCTCTCTCCGGCCCTGCCGGCGTCACACCGGCGGCTCGGGCCGTTCCTGGGGACCGCGGCCCGACAGGACCTCCCCGTACGCCTGCATCAGGTCCGGCAGCCGCAGCGTGGCCAGGTCGTCCCGCGACGGCTCCCCGGCGAAGCCCGCCAGCCGCAGGTCCCGGTACGCGCAGCTCTTCTCGTACAGGGTGCGCAGGAAGCGGCCGTTGCCGAGCTCGTCGATCCACCCCTGCTCCACCACGTGCCCGCTGATGCTGCGCAGCTCCTCCAGGGCCTCCTCGTCCCAGTGGTCCCCGTTGGCGTCCGCCAGCACGCCGCCGATCGCGGTCAGCTCCGGCGGCCGGTAGCTGGGGAAGTCCACCCGCGTGGTGAACCGCGAGGACAGCCCCGGATTGGCCGCCAGCAGCCGGTCCATCCCGGCCGGGTAGCCGGCCAGGATCACCACCAGGTGGTCCCGGTTGTCCTCGGCCCGCTTCAGGAGTACCTGGAGGGCTTCGTCGCCGTACGCGTCGCCCTTGCTGTAGCCCGTGTTCGACAGCGAGTACGCCTCGTCCACGAACAGCACCCCGCCGATCGCCGAATCGATCAGCTCGTTGGCCTTCACCGCGGTCTGCCCCAGGAACTCGCCGACCAGGTCCGCCCGTTGGGCCTCGACCAGATGGTCCCCGCCGAGCAGGCCCAGCGCGTAGAAGACCCGGCCCAGGATCCGCGCCACGGTGGTCTTGCCGGTGCCCGAGGGGCCGGAGAACACGAAGTGCCGTTTCGGTGGCTGCACTGGCAGCCCCTGACCCGCCCTCAGCCGCGCCATGTGCAGCTGCGCGGAGAGCGCCTTCACCTGCCGCTTGACCGGCTCCAGGCCCACCATCCGCTCCAGCTCCGCCAGCGCCTCGGCCAGCGCCGCCGGGTCCGACGGCCCGGTCGGCAGCCCCTCCGCCGAGCCCTGTGGCGGGACCGCCGCCTTGCGCCGTACGCCCTCCATCCGGCCGGGCGGGGGAGGCGGCGGAACCAGCGGGTCCAGCCCCGCCTGGCCGTCCGCGGCGACGTCCTGGACGGGCCCGCCGCCCGGCGGTCCGCCCAGGGCGACCGCCGCGAAGTCCCCGCCGACCGGGGACGGGCCGTGCCCCGCGTAGCCGCCGTACCCCGAATACCCGGCCAGGCCCGCCAGATCGGCCATGCCGTCGGTGTCGTCGCCGTCCTCGATGGCCGTCAGGCGGGCCGCGGTGTCCATGAACGAGGGATCCACCCGGTGCACCGCCCGGTACAGCGGCAGCGCCGCCGCACTGCGCCCCGTCCCCTCGTGCGCCCGCGCCAGCCAGTACCGCAGCTCCTTGCGCTGCGGCTGCTCGCTGCGGCAGCGCATCAGCGCCGCCGACAGCAGCGGCTCCGCCTGCCCGTACATCTCCAGCCGCACCCGTGCCATGCCGCCGAACAACCCCGACTCGATCCCCAGCAGCGGATCGTTCACCAGCGGCTCGGTGTGCCGGACCAGTTGCTCCCAGTCCTTGACCAGATAGGCCCGGCAGGCGTGCAGGAACCGCACCTGCGCGTCGGTGTCCACCGGCGGCAGCGCGGCGAGGGCCTGGTCCAGCTCCGGGACGTGGCGGCCGTCCAGCCAGTGCGAGGCGTGGGCGAGCAGCAGGTCCCGCCGGTTCTCCAGCACCGGCTGCACCCACCAGCCCAGCCAGTACCAGGAGTTCAGGGTCCTGCGGTGGCGGGCCCGCTGTTCGCCGAAGCGGTCCCGGTGCGCGTACATGCGCAATAAGGCGTTCCCCGTGTCGACCCGGAGCGCGTGCAGGCCCAGCCACGCGTCGGCCATCGAGGGATCGAGCCGCACGGCCGTCCGAAACTCCTCC
Organism: Streptomyces erythrochromogenes; assembly: GCF_036170895.1. Lineage (NCBI taxonomy): Bacteria > Bacillati > Actinomycetota > Actinomycetes > Kitasatosporales > Streptomycetaceae > Streptomyces > Streptomyces erythrochromogenes. The sequence goes on from NZ_CP108036.1 coordinate 6,729,199, forward strand.
TCGGCCTGCGGGTAGGCGCCCACGGTGCAGGCGTCGACCCCCCGCAACCAGGCGAGTTCGGCCGGGGCGTGCATGCTGCCCGGCGTGCCGAAATCCATCACGTCCCCCACAAGCCTGCCCCGTGGTGCGCCGCAACCCCCGCTTCGAGCACGCGAGTTGTCCGGTACCCCCGCCTGGCGTCGCTGGAATCAGGGCTGCATCGTACCTGCGCTTTCGCACCTTACGTAGGGTGCGGCGGGCCCGGTTCGGGCGGGAGCCCCGGGCGCGACCGGTGACACAGGGTGAACATTCTGGGGGCTGGTGCCCCGCGCGGCGCCCCCGTGGAGGGGGTTCGCGGGCAGAACGAAGCCCCCGATCACGGGGGAACAATCGGGGGCTCCGTGTGCGCGGCGGCCGGTAAAAGCCCCGCATTGAGAACGTAAGGCCGCTGCGGGCCCCAGGTCAAGCAGGTCGGCGCAGGCCCGGCCGGGCGGAATTCCGAGGCCGTTCAGGCCCGGGGGAGTTCGTCACCTTCGGTGACGGAAGCGGGGGTTCCCGCCGTCCCTCCCATCCCGGAAGACCACTCGTATCCCGTACCGCTCTGACGTACCAGAGTGTCGGCGAAGGGGCGCGAAGGATCACTGGAGAAGTGTGCGCGCTCCGCGCGCTCCCATCCGTCCCAGAAGCCGGAGAGTTCACGCCCGTCCCGGTTGCGGCCCCGCAGCCACGACTCCGCGCGCGGGGTCTCCATCCACAACAGCCGGGCCAGGTGCGGGCGCAGCGCCCGCCGCCCGGCACCCACCCCCTCCACCAGGAGCACCGGCGCCGGCTCCAGCACCCGCTCCGGTCCGAAACGCCGCTCCACCCAGTCGTACGGGGCCCAGTGCGCGGGCCGGCCGCCGGCGAGGGGCTCCAGCACCTGGGCCCGCAGCCGCTCCTCCCAGCCGAACAGCTCCTCGTGGCTGGCCACGTCGTCCAGGTGCAGCACGGGCGCCCCGCCCAGCGCTTCGGCGAGCCGCCCCGCAAAGGTGCTCTTCCCGGATCCGGCGTGCCCGTCGATCGCGATCAGGCGCACCGGGCCGAGGGAGCACGGCAGGGCGGCGAGCTCCCGCGCGAGTGACTCAAGTGACTGGTGTGACTCCACCCGACCAGCGTAGACAAGGCCGACACGACCCGTGGCTTGGGTCTTCGGCCGCCGGGAACCTGGAAAGGTGACACCACCCAAGCGCCGACCCACCCCGGGGGACCACGCGATGACCGCACCCACGCCACGCAGGGCCGTACTCGTCGCCGCACTCGCGGTCGCCACCGCGGCCACCGCCGCCGTCGTCGTCCCGGGCGGCGGCGCCCCGGCGGCCGCAGCCCCCGCCCCGCGCGCCCAGGGCCCCGGCGTCGACAACCGCTTCTGGTTCTCGTACGGCCACTGGCGGGCCGGCACCCACCGGGGCACCGGAGCAGTCGCCGGGACCCGCCCCGGCCTGCAGATCCGGACGGCCGTCGGCCGCACCGAGTACGCCGACCCGCACACCGGGCGCAAGAGCACCTGGGAGTACGCCACCTGGACCTCCCCGCTGCACCGCTCCACGGTGCCCGCCACCGAGGCCGTCGCCTCCTGGAACGCACGTACCCCGGCCGGCACGTGGATCCAGGTCGAGCTGCGCGCCACCTACACCGACGGCACCACCGCCCCCTGGTACGTGATGGGCCGGTGGGCCTCCGGCGACACGGACATCCGGCGCACCTCGGTGGACGGCCAGACCGACGGCCGGTCCACCGTCTGGACCGACACCCTCGCCGTCGACGCACCCGCCGCGGCCGGCGGCCTGCGCATCGCCGGCTGGCGGCTGCGCCTGACCCTCCACCGCCGGCCGGGCGCCGCCGAGGGCCCGACGGTGTGGCTGGCCGGCGCCATGGTCTCCGACGTCCCCGACCGGTTCACCGTCCCCGCCTCCCGGCCCTCCGGCACCGCCCACGAGCTGAAGGTCCCGCGCTACTCCCAGCAGACCCACACCGGGCGCTACCCCGAGTACGACAACGGCGGCGAGGCCTGGTGCAGCCCCACCTCCTCGCAGATGGTCATCGAGTACTTCGGCCGCAAGGCCGAGCCCGCCGCCCTGGCCTGGGTGAACCCCGCGTACTCGGACCCCCAGGTCTGCCACGCCGCCCGCTCCACCTACGACGCCGCCTACAAGGGCTGCGGGAACTGGTCCTTCAACGCCGCCTACGCCGCCACCTACAGCGGGCTCGCCGGGGTCGTCACCCGCCTCGCCTCCCTGACCGACCTGGAGACCGTGGTGAGGGCCGGCATCCCCGTGATCACCTCCACGTCCTTCCGCGCGGACGAACTCACGGGCGCCGGCTACGGCACGGCCGGCCACCTGATGACCGTCGTCGGCTTCACCGTCGCCGGGGACGTGGTCGTCAACGACCCCCACGCCCCCGACAACCCGTCCGTACGCCGGGCCTACCGGCGCGCCGAGTGGGAGAACGTCTGGCTGCGCACCAAGCGCACCGCCGCCGCCGGCAAGATCGCCTCCGGAAGCGGCGGGGTCTGCTACCTCTACGCCCCCGCCCTGCCGTCCCCGGCGCAGATCAGGGCCCTGCGGACGGTGGGCGTGCTGTGAGGGGGCGGGGCAACCGCGGACCTTGCGAAAGCCGCGGAAATTACCCGTTGACCGGGCGGCCCGGGTAAGCGGAACATTGTGGGGTAAATGGCACATAAAGGCTTCTCATAGGAGGCGGCCCGCCATGACCACCCATCCCAGCATCGAGCACCACCCCGACCTCGCCGAGATGCGCACTCGGTTCGAGCGGGTGACCACCACTCCGCGCGCACAGGCCGTCGAGGCACTGGCCCTGATAACGGGCCTGTACCTGGCCGCCTCGCCGTGGATCGCGGGATTCGGCATCCTGCTCCCGCTGACGATCAACAACCTGATCGTCGGCCTCGCGTTCTGCCTGTGCATGGGCGGCCTGGGATCCGCCTACGAGCGCACCCACGCGATGGCGTGGACGGCGGTCGTCCTGGGTGCCTGGACGATCATCGCCCCGTGGGCCATCGCCGGTGAGATGGACGCGACGCGCGCGGTGGTCAGCAATGTGATCACCGGAATCGTCGCCCTCTGCCTCGGCCTCGCGATGGCCGCCATGGCGGGCCGCACCCGCGACACCCGGGTCTGACACGGAAACCGACGCCGGGTGGAACCGGCCGCCGGGCCCCGACCGCACCGCGCGCCAGCCGGACCGGCCGGGGCCCGCTCGCGTGACGTGCGCCACCAGTGACCCTCGTCTCTACCGCGAAAGCCGCGAACGCTGGCACATTGGACACCATGACCGCAGACACCGCCGCCCCGACCGCATCCGCCCGGAACCTCGCCCGCACCGGGGGCCCCAAGGAGGATTCCAACTGGCTGGAGCACGTCCTCGGCTGGACCCTCGTGGTCGTCGTGGCCATGTTCGTCACCCAGGTCGGCTGGTTCTGACGACTCCCCGGCGCGAGCCCCCGTACTCCTGACTGCCATACTTCGGCCATCCTGTGGCAGTTCGAGGCTGGGGCCGGAATTGAACAATAGTCAACAGCGTGGAGCGACCGGGCGTTCACAGGTGCGGAGAGCCGAACTCATAGCCATCGGGCGCAAGTTGTTCGCCGACACCTCCTACGACGCGCTCTGCATGGACGACATCGCCAAGCACGCGGGCGTCGCCAAGGGCCTGATCTACTACTACTTCAAGAGCAAGCGCGGCTACTACCTCGCCATCGTCGAGGACTCCGTGGCCGACCTCGTCGCCCGCGCCGGCGGCGACATCGACCTCCCGAACGCGGAACGGGTCCGCCGCACCATCGACGGCTACCTCCACTACGCCGAGCACCACCACGCCGCCTACCGCACCATCGTCACCGGAGGCGTCGGCTCCGATGCCGAGGTGCTCGCCATCCGCGACGCCGTCCGCGAGGAACTGGTCGCGACCATCGCCGAAGGCGCCTACGGACACCGCTCCCTCCCGCCCATCGCCCGCCTCGCCCTCGTGGGCTGGCTGTCCGCGGTCGAAGGGACCACCCTGGAATGGATCGGCGGGCTGAGCGCCCCGGACCAGCCCGGACGCGCCCGGCTCGGAGCCCTGCTGGTACGCCAGCTGCGCGCGACATTGGCGGTGATCGAGGAGTTCGCCCCGGAGTGTCCGGCACCTCCCCCTACCGAAGAGCCGTTCGAAACTGCTGGTGATCTTGCACCGGTGACGGGAAGCCCCTGATCGGGCATACTCAAGCCGCCGCAGCCGCTGAACAGCCTCTTCCGTGACCCGGGAGGGCAGCATCGGCTGCACAGAGCCCGAGACCCGGCGGCGCGACCCACACCTCGCGCGTCGCCGCCGTGCCCGAGATGGAGGAGAGCGCCGCCATGACCGACCGCGCCCCGCAGCCGGTGGACCGACAGCTGCCCACCGAGGAGTCCCGCGACCTCCTCGCCCTCGTACGCGAGATCGCCCAGCGCGAGATCCGTCCCCGGGCCGCCGAGGAGGAGGACTCCGGACGGTTCCCCCGAGAGGTCTTCACGCTGCTCTCCGAGGCCGGGCTGCTCGGCCTCCCGTACCCCGGCGAGTACGGCGGCGGCGAGCAGCCCTACGAGGTCTACCTCCAGGTCCTGGAAGAGCTCGCAGCGGCTCGCCTGACCGTCGGCCTCGGCGTCAGCGTGCACTCCCTGGCCTGCCACGGCCTCGGCGGCTACGGCACCAAGGAGCAGCAGGCCGCCCACCTGCCCGCGATGCTCGGAGGCGGCCTCCTGGGCGCCTACTGCCTCTCCGAGCCGGCCGCCGGATCCGACGCCGCCTCGCTCACCACCAAGGCGGTCCGCGACGGCGACGACTGGATCATCACCGGCACCAAGGCCTGGATCACCCACGGCGGGGTCGCCGACTTCTACACCGTCCTCGCCCGCACCGGCGTCGAGGGCCCCAAGGGCATCACCGCCTTCCTGGTCCCCGGGGACGCCGCCGGCCTGACCGCGGCCGTACCCGAGAAGAAGATGGGCATGAAGGGCTCGCCCACCGCCCAGCTGCACTTCGACGGCGTACGCGTACCGGACTCCCGCCGCATCGGCGAGGAGGGGCAGGGCTTCACCATCGCCCTGGCCGCGCTCGACGCGGGACGGCTGGGCATCGCCGCCTGCGCCATCGGCGTCGCCCAGGCGGCACTGGACGAGGCGCTCGTGTACGCGCTGGACCGCAAGCAGTTCGGTCACCCCATCGCGGACTTCCAGGGGCTGCGGTTCATGCTGGCCGACATGGCCACCAAGATCGAGGCCGGCCGGGCGCTGTACCTCGCGGCGGCGCGGCTGCGGGACGCCGGCAAGCCGTTCTCCCGGCAGGCGGCCATGGCCAAGCTGTTCTGCACGGACGCGGCGATGGCCGTCACCACGGACGCGGTCCAGGTCCTCGGCGGCTACGGCTACACCGCGGACTTCCCCGTCGAGCGCCTGATGCGCGAGGCGAAGGTGCTCCAGATCGTGGAGGGCACCAACCAGATCCAGCGCATGGTCATCGCCCGCCACCTGGCGGGGCCCGAGACGCGCTGACGCGCTCCCTCGCCGGACGGGTCAGTACAGCCCGCTGCTGGTCGAGGGCCAGACCGGGGACGACGTGAGCCGGGACCACTCCGGGTCCCGCCGGCCGGGCAGGGTGCGGCCGGCGTCGGCCCACCGGGCCAGCAGGTCGCGGTAGATCGGCGGATCGGGCGCCTGCTGCTCGCGCAGCGGCTCACGCGGAAGCGGGCGCTGAACCGATTCTTCGAAACCCGACGACATCGGACGGCGCCTTCGGCCCGTTGAAGACTGAAGCGTGCTCATGCACGGCCAACGCGGGACCGAAGCAACGGGTAATCGCCCCCGGCGTGCGCCTATCCGTTCGAGGCTTCCCCGGGGCGGCACCCGACGGGAGCCTCGGGGGCCGGCGTCGCGGCCCGGCTCGTTCCTTGAGATCACGCGAAGGCCGCTGCCCCGCCAGGGTGCGGCGGGGCAGCGGTGGACCGGTGTCCTGCGGTTCACTTGACGATCACGCCTCCAGAGCCGTCGTCGGCCGGCGCTCCCGGATCAGACTGTGCAGGGGCGTCGTGGGCCGGCTGGTCGCTCTCGGGCGCCGGATCTTCGGCCGGTGCGGGCGGGTCCTGGACCGACGAGTCGTCGGCCGGCTCGGGTTTGTCCGGTGTGGAGGGCCAGTCCGGCGCTGAGGGGTTGTCGCCATGATCGTTCCCCTCCGGGCTCGACGGCGTGGTTTCGGGGCAGTGTGCCTTGCCGCCGCCGCCGCCGCTGCCGTTGCTGCCGCTGCTGCCGTTCCGGCCGCCGCACGCTCCTCGGCCGCCGCGTCCGCCCGAGCCGCCGGTACCGCTCTGGCCCGGGGCCGTGCAGACCGGGGTGGTGCCTGTGCCGTTGCCGCCGTTGCCGCCGTTGCCGCCGTCCCCGCGTCGGCACATGTCGTCGTCACCATGGCGCCAGTGCCGCTCGTGCCACCCGTCGTGATGCTTCCCGTGGCGATGTCGGTTCTTGTCCCCGTGCTTCTTGTGGTCGTCGTGCTCGCGGCCGTGGTGCTTTTCGGTCTTCCCCGTGGTGTGCGTTCGGACCAGGCCGTGCGTGGCCGGTGAGGCGAAGACGGCACCCGCGGGAAGGAGGACGCCACCCATGGCGAGTAGGACGGAGGCGGCTGCCGCTGCCAGAGAGTTCCTGCGGGTGTTGCCATTCATGAGAATCCTTTTCCTTTCGTTCGCCTGCTTCGGATTTCTGTTTCGATGCTCTGAAATGCGAGAGTCGAGAAGGGTGAGGGTGCCGGGAATTCAGGAGTCGTCGTTCATCAGTACGGGCCAGTCGCCCCTCAGGTAGGCCTCTTTCCAGACTTCGACCGCGGGCTGCGACATCTTGTACTTCTTGGCTATTTGCGCCTCGGTCGCACCACCGTTCATCAGGACCAACACCACGCGGACCTTGTCGGCCACGGTGAGCTCCGCCTTCGGTTTGTCCGGCAGGTCGCTGTACCGGGTGCATTCATGGGTGCCGGGCTTGCCGGGCTCGCCGGGCCGGCCGGGGCTGCCGTCCTGTCCGCTGTCGCCTCCTCTGCCGCCGTCGCCGCCCGAGCCGCACTCGGTGGAGCGGGCGGGGCTGGGTGCCGTCGTAGAGGCGGGGAGGGGCTGGTGGTCCGGCAGCATGCGAGCGGCGCCTGTGGTACCGGCAGCGGCTGCCAGGGCGGCCGCCGCAAGGGCGATCGCTCGGTGCCGCAATCTTCTGGCCATGGGACTTCCCTCGATAGGACGAAAACCATCGGACGAAAAACCATCGGATGAAGACGGCGGGGGTGAAGGGGTTTTAGGCCTTCCCCCCCGCCGTCGTCGCGGTCAGGCGTTGTCGCAGCTCGGGTCAGGCATTGCCGCCGGGGCCGCCGTCGCCGCCCGCGACTCCGCCGTCGCCGCCGGGACCGCCGTTGCCACCGGTCTGACCGCCGTCGCCGCCGGGGCCGCCGTCGCCACCTACGACTCCGCCGGTACCGCCGGGACCGCCGTTGCCGCCGGTCTGTCCGCCGTCGCCGCCGGGGCCGCCGTCGCCACCTACGACTCCGCCGGTACCGCCGGGACCGCCGTTGCCGCCGGTCTGTCCGCCGTCGCCGCCGGGGCCGCCGTCGCCGCCCGCGACTCCGCCGTTGCCGCCGGGGCCGCCGTTGCCGCCGGTCTGTCCGCCGTCGCCGCCGGGGCCGCCGTTGCCACCTACGACTCCGCCGTTGCCGCCGGGGCCGCCGTTGCCGCCGGTTCCGCCCTTAGGCGTCTCCTTCTTGCCTTCGTTGTGGTGCTTGCAGTGCTTGTGGTGCTTGTGGTGCTTCTTGCAGTGCTTGTGATGGTTCTTGAGATGGTTGTCGTGCTTGTTGTGGGTGACCAGCGTCACCGCTGAGGATTCGGGCATTCCGGCCGCCGTCGCCGCAGTGGCCGGAAGAAATACACCTCCGGCGACCACCACGGCCGAGGCGACGAGTGTCGAAAGACGGAAGCCGCGCTTTGAGGTGCGCTTTTCCTGGCGGTTGTCGTTGCTGCGCTTCATGATTCCTCCTACGTGATTCGGAGCCTTTTCGGTTTCCGGTATTCCGGTGCGGCTCGTGTTTCAAGTAGGCCGGAACGTGAATGCGAGGTCACGTTCCGAGGACTCGGGACTTGACCTGCCGGAGGCGGCCGGGAGTGTGCCGGTCGCCTGAGGAGCGGGCCGGCTCAGGTGGGCGGCTCGGACTGAGGTGGACACTGGCCAGGTCTGCGCGCAAGGCGTCCGCGTGAGGCGGGGGGTGTTGCAGAGGTCGTGGGTCCCGGGGGATTCGCGACGGAGATGGGCACGTGGGCGTCGAAGCAGCGTCGGCGTACGGCCCCGTGGCCCTCTTTCAACTGACCGCGGTTGGGCGGCGTATCGAGGGCGGGGGCGAGTCCCGAGCGGGATGCTGCGGGGTCGGCGAGTTGCGGGCCGGGGATGCGGGGGCAGGGTCCCGGTGGGGCGGGGTGGGAGGTGCGGGGCGGGGGCGTGGGGGCGGTGTTTCGGCGGGGCGGTATCAGGGATGTGCTGGGGGTTTCCCGTCAGTCCCATCGTCTCTCCGGTTCGTGCCGGTCCCTCAAGGGCGCTCCCTTCGGTCGCGTCGCTTCGCGATGGCCTGCGGCCACCCTTGACCGCCCGTCCCGCCCCGGAAATACGAGGACTGCCGGGAACCCCCCAAAGGAACGGGCCGGGCGATCGATAGAGAGACGGCGCGTCGGAGGGCGCGGGCGGGAGCCCGGAGCGCCTCAAATCGCTACGCGCTCCTGCCGGAAGGCGTCTGCCAGCCTCTTGGGCTGGGCATAGGCCGCCTCGGATCGCTACGCGCTCCTGCCCGAAGGCGTCTGCGAGCCGTCAGGGGCTGGACATAGGCCGCCATCGATCGCTACGCGCTCCTCGATCACGCGTCCGCAGACCGTCTGGGGCTGGTCATAAGCCGCAGAGGCCCGATTCGCTCCTCATGGAGGGCGTCCGAGGGCGGTGGGGGGAGGAAAAGCGTCAGATGACGGCTGTGGCGATGCCAATCCAGGTGTGGGTGGATGCGCACCCCAAAGAGCCGACAGATTGCCCCAATTGCACCTGTTTGGGCGGGCGGCTGGGACTCCACCTCGGCCTTGATGGGGGTTGGCATCGGCTCAGCCGATGGATCGCCCTCCCGCCCCTCCAATCCGCCCTTCCCAGCCCCGAACGAGGGCCGGACGCGGTCTCGGAGAAGCGCGTAGCGATCGATGGCGGCCTATGTCCAGCCCAAGAGGCCTGCGGACGCTTCACGGCAGGAGCGCGTAGCGATTAGACGCGCTTCCCCGACCGCCCCGCCCATCACTGATGTGGCCGTCCCTGAAAAGAAAGTCCCGGCCCGTTCCTTTGGGGGGTTCCCGGCTGTCCTCGTATGTCCGGGGCGGGACGGGCGGTCAAGGGTGGCCGTAGGCCATCGCGTAGCGACGCGACCGGAGGGAGCGCCCTTGAGGGGCCGGCACGAACCGGAGAGACGATGGGACTGACGGGAAACCCCCAGCACCTCACTGACCACCGAGTCCTCGGATCCCGCTCTCCAGAGCTCCCCTCGCGCCTCCCGCCCCCGCCCCGCCGAAGTCCCCGCCACTTCGTGCCCTGCTGTCAGAGCGTGCCAGAAGTCTGGTCTCGGAGTGCATTTCTGACGTACCGTCATATCCGCCCCGCGCCGCTTCTCCCGCTACCCCGCGCTTCCCCCGCTATCCCGCGCTTCTCCCGCTATCCCGCGCTTCCCTCGCTACCCCGCCCCTCGCCGCTACCCCGCCCCTCGCCGCTACCCCGCCCCGACGTCACCCGCCCCCGCCCCGGAGGTCCGTCATGCCCGCAGACCGGCCCGTCGCCCTCGACGAGTACCCCATCCACCAGGCACCCCTGTCGATGAAGCACCTCGTGAGCGGCGACCGGAACGCCTACGACCGGTGCATCTTCCACGTCTTCGACCACGCCGGCCGCGCCGTCCTGATCCTCGGCCTCGGCGTCTATCCCAACGCCGGGGTCATCGACGCCTACGCCACACTCCGCATCGGCGACGAACTCCTGGCGGTCCGGGCCTCCGACGCCCTCACCGACGACCGGATGAACCTCTCGGTGGGACCCCTGTCCATCACCGTCGACGTGCCGCTCAAGCGGCTCACGCTGCGCTGCGCCCCCGATGCCGACGACCCGCACGGGCTCTCGTACGACATCACCTGGACCGCCGAGTTCCCCGCGGTCTGGGAGCCGCACCACGTCCAGCGGCGCGGTGACCGGCTCATGCTGGAAGGGCGCCGCTTCGTCCAGGCGGGCAACGTCACCGGCACGATCCACGCCAAGGGCGAGGAGTTCACCCTCACGGCGGGGGAGTGGACCGGCACCCGGGACCGGAGCTGGGGCGTGCGGCCGATCCCCGGCGAGGAGGGTGGCCGGTCGGCCGAGGAGCACCGCCCCGAGGGTTTCCACTGGCTCTGGATCCCGGTCCGCTTCGCGGACCGTTTCGTCATGGTCATCGCCCAGGAGGACGCCGACGGCCACCGCACCCTCAACGAGGCCCTGCAGGTCTTCCCGGAAGGCAGCGGCCGCGCGGACGTCCAGCTCGGCTGGCCGCACACCGAGATCCGCTACCGCCCCGGCAGCCGGCACCCCGAGAGCGCCGTCATCCACCTCACCGATCCGTCCCGCAAACCCCTTGAGCTGGGCGTGGAAATACTGAACTCCTCCCCGCTCGCAGTCGGCGCCGGCTACCCGCCCGCCGGTGACTGGCAGCACGGAACCTGGCAGGGCCGTGGCTGGAGCGACCGCCGCACCTACGACCTCTCCCACCCCGGCGCCCACCCCATGGCGGCCTTCGGGGTCACCGACCACTCGGCCCGCTTCACGCTCGACGGGCAGACCGGGCACGGCATCTTCGAGCACGGCAGTTTCGGGCGCCACGACCCGAGCGGCTTCGCCGACTACTCCTCCGTCGCCCCGTAGCGCCCGCACCTCCCGGCACGTCCCCGCAGGTCCAGGTCCGAGCAGGAGAAGGGGTACCCATGGCAACCGCACCACGTCCGCGCACCTCCACCCGAGAGCCCGAGGAGCTCGGCCGCCGCCTCGGCGCCTGGCTCGACGCCCGGCTTCCCGGGGCGAAAGTCACCAATGTCTCCGTCCCCGGTTCGAACGGGATGTCCAGCGAGACCCTGCTCTTCGACATAGAGCACCCCGACACCCCGCTGCGCGCCTGCGCGCTGCGGCTCGCCGCCGACCCGGCGGCCTATACCGTCTTCCCGACGTACGACATGCCGCGCCAACACCGCGTGATGGACCTGGTCGCCGCGCACACGGACCTGCCCGTCCCGCGCGTGCAGTGGCTGGAGGAGGATCCCGGGCCGCTGGGGGCGCCGTTCTTCGTCATGGCCCGCGCCGAGGGCCGGGTCCCGCCCGACGTCATGCCCTACACCTACGAGGGCAACTGGCTGCACGCGGCGACCGACGCCGAACGCGGCGCGCTCCAGGAGGCGAGCATCTCGCTGCTGGCCCGGCTGCACGACCAGTTCCCCGCCGAGGAGGCCGAGTTCCTCCTGCCCGAGGGCGAGGGCACCCCCCTGCGCCGGCACGTGGACGCCCAACGTGCCTACTACGCCTGGGTGGTGGGCGGACTGGCGCCCTCCCCGCTGATCGAGCGGGCCTTCGCCCGTCTCGAGGAGCTGTGGCCGGTCGACGAGGGGCCCGCCGTGCTGAACTGGGGCGACGCCCGCATCGGCAACGTCGTCTACGACGGTTTCACGCCGGTGGCGGTCCTGGACTGGGAGATGGCGGCGTACGCCCCGCGCGAGGTGGACCTCGGCTGGAGCGTGTACCTCCACCGGTTCTTCCAGGACCTCACCGTCAGCTTCGGCCAGCCCGGCCTGCCGGACTTCCTGCGCCGCGAGGACCTGGAGCGCCGCTACGCCGAACTGACCGGCCACACACCGCGGGACATGGAGTTCCACACCCTCTACGCCGCCCTGCGGCACGCGATCGTCATGCTGCGCATCGCCTACCGCCAGGCCCACTTCGGCGAGGTCGAGGTCCCGGCGGACCCGGACGGCCTGATCCTGCACCGCGCCAGCCTGGCCGACATGGTGCAGGGAACGTACTGGTAGGCGGACAGGGGGAGCAGGGGTGGCGGGCGGGCGGCCCTCAGGCCGCCTGTGCGTGCTGCTGGCGCGTCTGCGCCTGCGGCTGCGGCAGGACCGGGCGCACGACGCGGACCGGGCGCGAGCCCGGGCCTCCGACGTGCGAGAACGGCTGCGTCCGCCAGTCCAGGCCCTGGGGCAGGGCCGACGGGGCGGAGGAGTCGAGCTCCGGCGCGGCCTCCGCCGACTGGTTCATGCCGACGGTGGGGAGGGCTTCGGCGGCGGGCCGGCCGGTGCCGGCGCACACGGTGAGCCCGAAGGGGTTCCACGGGGTGAGGCAGAGCGCGTGCTGCGGCAGGTACTCCTCGTCGGCGACGAGGGCGATCGACTGGCCGCAGTCGGGGCAGATCGCGTGGTGGATCTCGAACCCCTCGCCGTCGTCGAGGTATTCGCCGTCCTCGGGGTACGCGTCGTCGCCGGAGTCGAGCGGTTCGAGAGGATCCGGTTCGGTGCGACCGGCGCGCTTGGTATTCAGCATGGATGTACTCCCCCTTGGGTGGGCCGGGCGGGCAGGTTCTTCGGCCTCGGCCACAGCAACCACTTCCCGTCGCGCGTCACGAGTAACCACAACAGACCAGCCTCCGCCTGCATACCCCTGTGGCCTTGGTCACATGCCCGGCGCAGATGCCTCCAGTGGGCGGACAGCACTGGGCCTGGAGTGCCTTTGGCCGTAAGTTGAGCGGCTATGAGCGCAATGGAGGAGCTGGACCGCCAGATCGTGGATCTGCTCGTGCGGGACGGGCGGATGAGCTACACGGATCTGGGCAAGGCCACGGGACTGTCCACGTCGGCAGTCCATCAGCGGGTACGCCGACTGGAGCAGCGCGGGGTGATCCGCGGGTACGCGGCCGTGGTCGACCCGGAGGCCGTCGGCCTGCCGCTGACCGCATTCATCTCGGTCAAGCCCTTCGACCCGAGCGCCCCGGACGACATCGCCGACCGGCTGTCCGGCGTACCCGAGATCGAGGCCTGCCACAGCGTCGCGGGCGACGAGAACTACATCCTCAAGGTGCGCGTCGCCACGCCGCTGGAGCTGGAGGACCTCCTGGGCCGGCTGCGCGCCCTCGCCCACGTCGCGACCCGGACGACCGTGGTCCTCTCCACCCCCTACGAGGCGCGCCCGCCCCGTGTGTAACCCCCGGAGGGGGTACCCGGCGGTCGGGAGGGGCGGGGCGACGCGGGACACTGGTCGGCATGACTGACCGCACCGCCCACTCCGCCGACGCCGCCGGAGCACCGACCAGGACCGTCCTCCTCCGCGGGGGCGAAGTACACAGCCCCGCCGACCCCTTCGCCACGGCGATGGTCGTCGAACGCGGCCACATCGCCTGGGTCGGTTCCGAAGGCGCGGCCGACGCCTTCGCGCAGGGTGTCGACGAGGTCGTCGATCTCGGCGGGGCGCTCGTGACCCCCGCCTTCACCGACGCGCACGTCCACACGACCTCCGCGGGTCTGGCCCTGACCGGGCTGGACCTCACCGGAGCGCGCTCGCTGGCCGCCGCGCTGGACCTCGTACGCGCGTACGCGGCGAGCCGGCCCGCCGACCGGGTGCTGCTCGGGCACGGTTGGGACGCCGCCCGCTGGCCCGAGCGGCGCGCGCCGCGCCGCGGCGAGCTCGACGAGGCCGCCGGGGGCCGTCCCCTCTACCTCAGCCGCATCGACGTGCACTCGGCCGTGGTCACCACGGCCCTGCTCGACCTCGTCCCGGGGGTGCGTCCCGAAGGGGACCTGCCGCTGACCGCCGACGACCACCACGCCGTACGGCGGGCCGCGCTCGCCGCGGTCACCCCGGCCCAGCGCGCCGAGGCGCAGCGGGCCGCGCTGGACCGGGCGGCCTCCCTCGGCATCGGTTCGCTGCACGAGTGCGGCGGGCCCGACATCTCCTCCGCCGAGGACTTCACGGGCCTCCTGGACCTGGCGGCCGAGCGGCCCGGGCCGCGGGTGTTCGGGTACTGGGCCGACCGGGACCTGGACCTGGCCAGGGAGCTGGGGGCCGTCGGGGCAGCCGGCGACCTCTTCGTGGACGGCGCCCTCGGTTCGCACACCGCCTGCCTGCACGCCCCGTACGCCGACGCCTCGCACACGGGGACGGAGTACCTGGACGCGGCGGCGGTCGCCGAGCACGTGGCGGCCTGCACCGAGGAGGGCCTCCAGGCCGGCTTCCACGCCATCGGCGACGCGGCGATCACCGCGGTGGTCGAGGGTGTCCGGGCCGCCGCCGAGAAGGTCGGCCTGGCCCGGATCCGTGCGGCCCGGCACCGGGTCGAGCACGCCGAGATGATGACCCCGGCCACCATCGCCGCCTTCGCCGAGCTGGGGCTCACCGCCTCGGTGCAGCCCGCCTTCGACGCGGCGTGGGGCGGCGAGGACGGGATGTACGCCGACCGGCTCGGCGCCGACCGTGCCCGCACCCTCAACCCGTACGCGGCCATGCTGAAGGCCGGGGTGCCGCTGGCCTTCGGTTCGGACGCGCCGGTGACGGCACTCGACCCGTGGGGCACCGTCCGTGCGGCCGCCTTCCACCGGACGCCCGAGCACCGGGTCTCGGTGCGGGCCGCCTTCACCGCCCACACCCGGGGCGGCTGGCGGGCCCTGGGCCGCGACGACGCGGGGATCCTCGTCCCCGGCGCCCCGGCCGACTACGCGGTCTGGCAGACGGGCGAACTGATCGTCCAGGCCCCGGACGACCGGGTGGCCCGCTGGTCCACCGACCCCCGCTCGGGCACCCCCGGACTGCCCGATCTGACCCCCGGATCCGAACTGCCGGTGTGCCTCGCCACCGTCGTCGGCGGGCGGGAGGTATTCGTACGCCCACAGGGGTGATCCGGTCGGCCTCGGTTCGGTACGGGCGGTCGGACCCGGATAGGTTCGGCCGGGTCCACCACAGGACGTCGTGCCGGACGGATCCGTCTGCTCAGCGCGCCCGCGCCTCGGGGGCGAGGGAAGGTTTCGCCGGGCGGCGGGTGGCCCCAGGTCGGGGTCCGGCGGTCCAGTAGACAACGGTCACGGCGGCTCGCAGCCAGCGGGAGTCTGATCGGCCCGAAGGACCGCGGGCCCCGATCACCCGCCCCGGCGCCCCCGGGGAGGCCACCGGTGCCCGCACCGCCGGGGCGGGGGCGGGCCGATGTTCTAAAGTCATTCTCTGCGACCAGACGTACAGGACGTGCAAGAGCACAAAGGGGACTCAGTGAGCGACGGCGGACAGCGGACCTACGGGCCGCTCGGTACAGCCTTGGTGATCATTCCGACCTACAACGAGGCGGAGAACATCGGGCTGATCGTCGGCCGCGTCCGGGCGGCGGTTCCCGAGGCCCACATCCTGGTCGCCGACGACAACAGCCCCGACGGCACGGGCAAGCTCGCCGACGAGCTCGCGGCCGGCGACGACCACGTGCACGTCCTGCACCGCAAGGGCAAGGAGGGGCTGGGTGCCGCCTACCTCGCGGGCTTCGTCTGGGGCCTGGACGAGGGCTACGGCGTGATCGTCGAGATGGACGCCGACGGCTCCCACCAGCCCGAGGAGCTGCCCCGCCTGTTGACCGCACTGGCCGGCGCCGACCTGGTCCTGGGCTCGCGCTGGGTGCCGGGCGGCCGCGTGGTCAACTGGCCCAAGACCCGTGAGTTCCTCTCGCGCGGCGGTTCGACGTACTCCCGGCTGATGCTGGACGTCCCGATCCGGGACGTGACCGGCGGCTACCGCGCCTTCCGGCGCGAGACCCTGGAGGGTCTGGGCCTGGAGGAGGTGGCCTCCGCGGGCTACTGCTTCCAGGTGGACCTGGCCCGCAGGGCCGTGAAGAAGGGTTTCCGCGTGGTGGAGGTCCCCATCACGTTCGTCGAGCGTGAGTTCGGCGACAGCAAGATGAGCAAGGACATCGTCGTGGAGGCCCTCTGGCGGGTCACCCAGTGGGGCCTCAAGGCCCAGGCGGCCAAGCTGCTGGGCAAGGACAGCGGCAAGGACAGCGGCAAGGACTCCGGCAAGCGGGACGGCGGCGCCTGACCGGGCCGGATCCGCGGGGCACCCCTAGGGGGTGTCCCGTACCTCCGGCTGAGGACACTTTTATCCGGCCCCAGGCACACTGGATGCCATGACGACCGGCACTGGATCCCTGCGAACGGGCACCCCGACGGCCCCCCGTCGGCGCTCGCCCGCCCGAACCTTCCTCCCACTGGCCATCGCCGCCTGGCTGATCCTGGAGATCTGGCTGCTCGGCATGGTCGCCGACGCGGCCGGCGGCCTGGCCGTGGCCGCGCTGATCGCCGGCGGACTGGTCGTGGGCGCGGTGGTCATCAAGCGTGCCGGGCGCCGGGCCTTCAAGAACCTAACGGACACCTTCCAGCAGGCCCAGCAGGGGCAGCAGCCCACCCCGCAGCAGCCCGGCCAGGGCAACGGCCTGACCATGCTGGCCGGCCTGCTCCTCATGCTGCCCGGCCTGCTCTCCGACGTCGCGGGCCTGCTCCTGCTGCTCCCGCCCGTCCGGGCCTGGGTCGGCCGCAGGGCCACTCGTTCCCTGGAGCGGAAGATGGCCGCGGCCCCCGCCGGCAGCTTCGGCGACGCCTTCCAGCAGGCTCGTATCCACTACCCCGACGGCAAGATCGTCCAGGGTGAGGTCGTCCGCGAGGACCGGCCGGGCCCCCAGGACGGCCCGGACACCACGCACCGCCCGCCGCTGACGCCTTAGGGGGCGCACGCACAAGCCGAGGGGCCCCGCCACACAGTGTGTGGCGGGGCCCCTCGGCTTGTGCGTTCGTCCGGCTGTCAGGCGGACTTGCGGCTGTCCCGCGGATGCACGGCAATGTTCATGGCGCCGGAGCGCAGGACCGCCAGCCTTTCGGCCAGCACTTCCTCCAGCTCCTCGCGAGTGCGTCGCTCCATGAGCATGTCCCAGTGCGTTCGCGCAGGCTTGCCCTTCTTCTCTTCGGGCCCGTCCCCGTCAACCAGGAGTGCCATGGCGCCGCACGCCTTGCACTCCCACTCCGGCGGAATCTCTGCCTCAACCGAGAACGGCATCTCAAATCGATGTCCGTTCTGGCATGCGTACTCCACCGCCTGGCGCGGGGCCAGATCGATGCCGCGGTCCGTCTCGTAGCTGGTAACCACGAGGCGCGTACCGCGGAGAGCTCGCTCACTCATGAATCGTGCCTCCCGGGCTTGTCGCCCACAGGACAGGTGTCGCTGTCGTCGTCATCCGGTCAACGTCCGGTCGGCGGTATAGATTCCCGCTCCGGGTCATGCGTCGCCCGTCGTACCGCCCCTTGTTGTACCCACCAGTGCCCGTTTTGTCACATCTGGCAGCAGATGTCACCCAACGTCTAGAATTCTTTAGCGCGCAGTAACGGTCCGCCTGGCAGGCCAAAGGCGTACACTACCGGCCCTTCGCCGCAACGTCTAAATCCGTTCGGAATTCGTTCGTGGATCCGGACCGGGCGCAGGCGGGTGCCCGGTCTCAGAGGCGCTCCGGTACAGGATTGCCCGCCGCCTCCACCGCGCGCCGCACCGGCACTCGCGCGAGCAGCAGGAACCCCAGTGCGAAGAAGGCCACCAGCGAGATGATCGCGTCCCGGTAGCTCCCCGTCACCTGGTAGGTCAGGCCGAAGACCAGCGGTCCCACCCAGCTCAGACCGCGGTCGCTCATCTCGTACGCCGAGAAGTACTCGGCCTCCTTGCCCGCGGGCACCAGGTGCGAGAACAGCGAGCGCGACAGCGCCTGGCTGCCGCCCAGCACCAGGCCGATCATGGCGGCCAGGACGAAGAACCACACCGGCGTCCGCGCCGGCAGGAAGTAGCCGACCCCCAGCGTCACCGCCCACGCGGCCAGCGAGCCCAGGATCGTCCGCTTGGCACCGTAGATCCGAGCCAGCCGGCCCATGCCCAGCGCGCCGCCGACCGCCAGGACCTGAACCAGCAGCACCGCCCCGATGAGGGTGCCCTGTTCCAGCTCCAGCTCCTCCGAGCCGTAGATGGAGGCCTGGGAGATCACCGTCTGCACGCCGTCGTTGTAGATCAGGTACGCGAGGAGGAACGACAGGGTCAGCGGGTAGCGCCGCATGTCCTTGAAGGTGGCGACCAGCTGCTTCCATCCGCTGACGGCCGCCGCCGCCCCCGGGTCCCGGACCACGGCGCGGTCGCGCAGCCGGCGCAGCGGGATCAGGGCGAAGGCGCCCCACCACAGGCCCGCGGAGGCCAGGCAGATCCGCACGGCCATGCCCTCGGAGACGCCGAAGGCGTCGTGGCCCAGATAGAGGGCCAGGTTCATCACCAGCATCACCGAGCCGGCGGTGTACCCGAAGGCCCAGCCGCGCGAGGACACCGTGTCCCGCTCGTCCGGAGTGGAGATCTGCGGCAGGTAGGCGTTGTAGAGCACCATTGACACGGACAGCGAGGCGTTCGCCACGATCAGCAGGAAGCCGCCCAGCAGGTACCGCTCGCCGCCCAGGAAGAACATCGCGGTCGTCGCCGCGGCCCCCGTGTACGCGGCCACCGCCAGAAGGGGCTTCTTGCGGCCCGTCCGGTCCGCGACCGCGCCCGCGAGCGGCATCAGCAGGACGGCCAGGATCACCGAGGCCGAGACCGAGTAGGCGAAGAAGGACCCGGCCCGCACCGGTATGCCCAGCGGGTGCACGAAGCCCTCGTCGTCCGCGGCGGCTCTGGCCAGCTCTGTGAGGTACGGCCCGAGGAACACCGTCACCACGCTCGCCGAATACACGGAGACGGCGAAGTCGTAGAAGTACCAGCCGCTCTGCTCGCGCTTGCGCGAGGCGGCGGCCCCCTTGTCGTTGGCGGCTCTGCCGTCCTCCGCCCCGGGTTCCGCTTCCTCGGTCCTGCTGCTGTTGTCCGCGCTCACTCGGTGTCCCCCTCGGTGGTCCCCGTACCGCGACGGCCGCCGCCCCCTTCGCGGCGGCCGGGAGCGGGTCAGACCCAGGCGCCGCGCCGGTCCAGCACCGTGCGCAACATGTCGATGTGGTCGGTCATGATGCCATCGACACCCAGGTCGAGGAGAGCCTCCATACGTTCCGGTTCGTTCACGGTCCACACGTGGACCTGCAGGCCCCGCTCGTGCGCGGTCCTGACGAAGCGCCGGTCGACCACGCGGATGCCCGCCTGGGTCTCCGGAACCTGGGCCGCCACCGCCCCGACGCGCAGCGCCGCCGGGATCGCGTACGAGCGCAGCCGCAGCCCGACCACCCCGCGCACGCCGTACGAGGTCGCCAGCCGCGGGCCGGCGATCTTCTGGGCGCGGGCCACCCGGCTCTCCGAGAAGGAGCCCACGCAGACCCGGTCCCAGATCCCGGTGCGCGCGATCAGGTTGACCAGCGGGTGCAGCGCCGATTCGGCCTTGACGTCGATGTTCCAGCGGGCGTCCGGGAACTCCTCCAGCAGCTCCTCGAAGAGCGACAGGGGCTCGGTCCCCCCGACCCGGGCCTCGCGGACCTGCTTCCAGGGCAGCTCGGCGATCCGGCCCCGCCCGTCGGTGACCCGGTCCAGGGTGGAGTCGTGGAAGGCGACGAGCTTGCCGTCGGCAGTGGCGTGCACATCGGTCTCGAAGTACCGGTAGCCCGCCCCGGCGGCCCGGCGGAACGCCGCGGCGGTGTTCTCCAGCCCGTCCGCGGCACCTCCCCGGTGTGCGAAGGGGATCGGAGCCGGGTGGTCCAGATACGGATGGCGAAGGCGTACGTGCGTCACGGCGGCAGTATCCCCCGCGACGGCCGGGACCGGTGGTACGCGAGGTGAACGGGATACGGGCGGGCCGCGTACGGCTCTGGTGCAAGTGGACTGACTCGTGGCACGCTGTGCCCCGGACAGCAATCCAATGCAGGCTTCCTCCGAGGCCAATCGGACGAAAGTGGACCGCACGCCATGGCCGAATGGACCTCAGCGGTCGGTGCCGCTCAGCTCGCCCGCCTCATCACCTCGCAGCAGGAGCGGACCTCCGTACCGGGCGCCCGCAAGCCGCCCGCCTACCGCACCCTCGCCGACGGCATCCGGCTGCTCGTCCTGGAGGGCCGCGTCCCGGTCGCCGCCCGGCTCCCCGCCGAGCGCGAACTCGCCGTCGCCCTGTCCCTCAGCCGCACCACGGTCGCCGCCGCCTACGAGGCCCTGCGCGGGGAGGGCTTCCTCGAATCCCGCCGGGGCGCCGGCAGCTGGACCTCCGTCCCGGCCGGCAACCCGCTGCCCGCCCGGGGTCTGGAGCCGCTGCCCCCCGAGTCCCTCGGCTCGATGATCGACCTCGGCTGCGCCGCCCTCCCCGCCCCCGAACCCTGGCTGACCAGGGCCGTCCAGGGAGCCCTGGAGGAACTGCCGCCGTACGCGCACACGCACGGGGACTACCCGGCGGGCCTGCCGGCGCTGCGCCGGATGCTCGCCGACCGCTACACCGAGCAGGGCATCCCCACCATGCCCGAGCAGATCATGGTGACCACCGGGGCCATGGGGGCCATCGACGCCATCTGCAGCCTCTTCGCCGGGCGCGGCGAGCGGATCGCCGTCGAGTCCCCCTCCTACGCCAACATCCTCCAGCTCATGCGCGCCGCCGGGGTCCGGCTCGTACCGGTCGCCATGGGCGACGGGCTGACGGGCTGGGACATGGACGTCTGGCGGCAGGTCCTGCGCGACTCCGCCCCGCGCCTCGCCTACGTGGTG
The DNA here is from genome assembly GCF_036170895.1 of Streptomyces erythrochromogenes. Taxonomy (NCBI): domain Bacteria; kingdom Bacillati; phylum Actinomycetota; class Actinomycetes; order Kitasatosporales; family Streptomycetaceae; genus Streptomyces; species Streptomyces erythrochromogenes. Next base: position 6,750,006 of record NZ_CP108036.1, read on the forward strand.
GCCGACTTCCACAACCCCACCGGAGCCCTCGCCTCCGAGGACCAGCGCCGCACGATGGTCGAAGCGGCCCGTTCCGCGGGCACCGTCCTCGTCGCCGACGAGACCATGCTCGAACTCCAGCTGGAGCCCGACCTGGAGATGCCCCGCCCGGTCTGCTCGTTCGACCCGGCCGGCAGCACCGTGATCACCGTGGGCTCCGCCAGCAAGGCCTTCTGGGCGGGCATGCGGATCGGCTGGGTCCGCGCGGCCCCCGACGTGATCCGCAGCCTGGTCGCGGCCCGCGCCTACGCCGACCTCGGCACGCCGGTGCTGGAACAGCTCGCGGTGAACTGGCTGATGCGGACCGGCGGCTGGCAGGAGGCGGTGGAGATCCGCAGGCAGCAGGCCCGGGAGAACCGCGACGCACTGGTCGCGGCGGTCCGGCGGGAACTCCCGGGGTGGGAGTTCGAGGTCCCGGCAGGCGGCCTGACGCTGTGGGCCCGTGCGGGCGGCCTGTCCGGCTCCCGGCTGGCCGAGGTGGGCGAGCGGGTCGGCGTCCGGGTCCCCTCGGGCCCGAGGTTCGGCGTGGACGGGGCCTTCGAGGGCTACGTCCGGCTGCCGTTCACGGTGGGCGGACCCGTGGCCGACGAGGCCGCCAGCCGCCTGGCGGCGGCCGCGAGCCTGGTCGGCAGGGGTGCGGGCGACAGCGGCGCAGAACCCCCGCGCACGTTCGTGGCGTAGGCCTGCGGCGCTCGGCGGAAGCAGAGCGGCGGCGGGGCCGGGGACAGGGCGGGGTGTGGTCAGGGACGTAGAACGTGAGGTGTTGGCGCGGCGTCGCCTCGCGCCCCCGAGTCGAGGGCCAGGGTGCCATCAGGCGTGAGTACCGGACCACACCCCGCCCTGGCCCCGCCGCCACCCCGCCGACCCGGCCAGGGCCCCGGCATACCGCCAGGGGCCAGGGCCCCGGCATACCGCCAGGGGCCAGGGGCCAGGTGTCACGGCACGGCACCGCCCGGCCAGGGCCACCGCTACGGCCGCTCCGGTGCGTCCAGCGCCGCCGCCCCCACCGCCTTGGCCATGGCCGGCCCCGGCCCCTGCTGCCGCTCCGGCAGGAGCTCCAGCACGGCCTGCCGGTGGGCCGGGTGCGTGGCCTCGTCGTACGGGTCCGGGGTCGCCGGCACCTGGAGCCGGTGCACCGGCCCCGTGCCGAGCCGCGCGTACCCCCGCCCCGGCGGCACCAGGGTCGTGGGCGTGGTGTGCGGCGGCAGCCCCAGCACGTCGGAGATCTGCTGGATCGAGGCGGGCCCGAGCACGATCCGCGCGCGCGTGTGCTGCCACACGGCGTCGTGCAGCACCTCCAGGTGGTCGAACTGTTCGGCCACGACGACCGTGACGTGCGCGGGCCGCCCGTGCCGCAGCGGCACCTGGAGGTGGGTCATGGGGTCCGGTCCGCCCTCGGCCACCGCGAGGTGCGCGAGCACGCTCGGCTGGTCCAGCAGGATCCACAGCGGGCGCCGGGTGTCCTCCGGCGCGGGCCGGCCGGCCTCGCGGGCCCGGTGGGTGGCGATGAGCCGGCGTTCGGTCTCCTGCGCGGCCCACTCCAGGGTGGCCACCGCGCCGACCGGCCCGCACTCCACGGCGAGGACGCCCGCCCGGCCGGACAGGCAGGCGTACTCGCCGCTGCCGCCGCCGTCGACGATCAGGACGTCGCCGCCGTGCCGCAGGGCCTGCAGGGCGAGGGAGCGGAGCAGGGTGGAGGTGCCGCTGCCGGGCTGGCCGACGGCGAGCAGGTGGGGTTCGGTGGAGCGGGGGCCGGTGCGCCAGACGACCGGCGGGACGTCGCGGGGCTGCTCGCCCTCCAGCACGGGCAGGGTCCGCTGCACGCTTACGGAGTCGGTGAAGCCGAGCACGCTCTCGCCGGGGGAGGTGACGAACGGCTGGGCGGCGATGCCCGTCGGCAGCGCCGCCAGCACACTCAGGTCGAGCTGGTTGCCCTCCTCGTCCCAGTCGAAGAGGTACTCCCGTCCGCGCCCGGACTTGGCGTGCAGCAGTGCCTCGATCCGGGCCCGTGAGGCGGCCTCGCCGTCGGTGAAGTAGGCCGGGTAGCGGATGTGGAGCCGGGTGAGCCGGCCCGCCTCGTCGAACTCGTAGCCGCTGAAGGCCTTGTCCCACTCCCCGCCGTGGGCGAAGAGCGGACTGGGGTCCTCCGGGATGGAGAAGTACGGCACGAGGGCTTCGTAGAGGGAGCCGAGCCGTTCGGCCTCCGCCTCGCTGGGTCCGGTCTTCACCGGGGTGCGGTCGCGCCCGTGCCAGGCCGCCGCCGCCATGATGGTCATCAGGGCGAGGAGCGGGCCGTAGGGGACGAGTGCGACCACGAGGACGCAGGCGGCGCCCAGGAACAGGGCGGGACCGCGCTTGTCCTTGGGGGTCTCGGACCATCTGCGCCGCCCGGCCGCGGCCAGGATGCGCAGGCCGCGGCCGATGACGAGGAGCGGATGGAGGACGTCCGTGGCACTGTCGGCGGCCGTGCGAGCGAAGTCGCGGCCCCGGGCCAGCGACGCGGTGCCGCTGCTGAGAATGCGGGGAAGTGGGCGCCGGGCCACGGGCGTCTCCTGGAGTTGTGGTCGTGAGAGGTGTTCCGGGTGGGGCTGGAATTCCTGCTCGGGGGGCCGCTAGAGCTTGATCCCGCCGAGCAGGCTCGCGAGGCTCGCGGTGCTCGCCGTGATGCTCGGGGCGATGGCGGAGCCGGCGAGGAAGAAGCCGAACAGCGAGCAGACGAACGCGTGCGTCAGCTTCATCCCGTCCTTCTTGAAGAACAGGAAGCAGATGATGCCGAGCAGGACCACGCCTGAGATGGACAGGACCATGAGAGGTTCTCCTGGTTGGTGGGGACAGTCACCATCAGTTGTTCCAGGCTCACAGGAAGTATCAATGCGAAAAAAGGTGCATACGGGTGAATCTGTGGGTTTTTCACTTGACCGGCTCAGTCCGGCTGGCGCGCCCGCCGGACAGGGGTCCGGGGTGATCCATCCCTCGGACCGGCCCGGACATGCGCAGGCCAGGGCGCTACTCTGACGATTCACCCGTACGGACGCAGTGCCGTGCACCCCCCTGCCCGCACGGCCTGGGGAAGCTTCATGCCAGCAGCGAGTGAAAGGCGGTACGCACGATGAGCGAGCACCCCGAAGGCACCTCTCCGGAAGGCCCCGACGAGGACGTCATCGAGCTGGCGACCAAGATCTTCGATCTCGCCCGCCAGGGTGACAGAGCCCGGCTCGCCGCGTGCCTCGACGCCGGGGTCCCGGCGAACCTCACCAACGACCGCGGCGACACCCTCGTCATGCTCGCGGCCTACCATGGCCACGCCGACACCGTCACCGCCCTGCTGGCCCGCGGCGCCGAGGCGGACCGTGCCAACGACCGCGGCCAGACCCCGCTCGCCGGCGCGGTCTTCAAGGGCGAGGAGGCGGTGATCCGCGCGCTGCTCGCCGGAGGGGCCGACCCGAACGCCGGAACCCCCTCCGCGGTGGACACGGCGCGCATGTTCGCCAAGGCCGACCTGCTGGAACTCTTCGGAGCCCAGTAGTCCGCTTTTTGCCGGGCCGGGACCGGCACGGAGCTCACAGGTTGGTCACGGCGGCCGTAAATGTGGTCGCGGTGCACAAACCGGCTGGGTCATCATGGCGTCGGATTCGATTCGCGAGCACGGGGGACGGGCAGACGGCCAGGACGCGAAAAGTGTCCGGGCCCGGTCCGGCCACCCCTTGATCACGAACCACCGACGAAAGCGAGAAGGCAATGGTCTACATCGAGCGGAACAAGACGGCGGACGTCCTCACATGCTGTTACGCGGCCCTGTGAATCCCGATTCCCGGTTGCGTCCCCAGCTTGATTTGAGGCCACTCCCATGTTCGAACCAGTCATAGCGCCGAGCGGTACCCTGCTCGGCCTCCTCCAGCGGGGCCGTGGCGACGGCACGCTGCACGCACTCGCGGCGCCCAGGGCGGAGGCCCTCGCGGCCCTCCACCAGTGCGTGCTCCGTGATCCGCGCCAGGACTGGCAGGTCGAGAACCGCTCGCTGTACTACGCCAGGCTGTACCTGGATCTCGACGGCCCCCTCGGCGAGATCGAGAGCCACCTCTTCAGCGCCGACGACCTCGTCGACGACACCGACCACCGCACGGGCCTCGCCCTGTCCGTCCTGGGCCACCTGGCCTCGTACGGCCGCGACGACGCGCTCATGCTGCTGCGCCGCTACGCCGCGTCCGGAGCCAACTGGGCCTGGGCCCTCGACGAGCTCGCCCTGCGCGACGACGACGAGGGGCTGCGGTCACTGGCCGCACCCGTCCTCGCCCGCTTCCCCGCCACGGCGGAGGGCGAGGCGCGGCTGGCCGCCGCCGTCCGCGACGCCTACGAGCCCCGGCCGTGGTGCCTGTGGGAGGAGTCCCCGCTGTACGGGGAGCGCTTGAGCGCAGCCCGCCGCCAGGGCTCCTTCGACCGCTGGCAGCGCCAGCTGACCCCGAGCGGCCCCCGGCCCGGCTGGGGCGTCCAGGCCGTCTTCGACTGGGCCGCCGACGGCCTGCGCCGCGGCACCCCGCTGCACGTGCCCGCCGCCCGCTGCCTGGCCGCCGTGGCCCAGCCCGAGGACCGCTCCGCGATCCTCGCGGCAGCCGCCGGCGCCGACGGCGAGGCCGCCCGGGCCACCGCCCTGCACCACCTGGTCCTCGCCGAACCGGACAACCCGGCCGTGCTGGACCTCATCGAAGCCGCCGCCGACGAGCCCGCCGTGGCCGCGTACGAGCGCATGTGCGGCCCCGACGCCGTCGAGCGGGCCCGCCGCTGGGTGCACCGCCCCGACGCCCTCGGCGAGGCCGCCGCGGCCGTCCTGGCCGCCCGGGGCGGAGCCGAGGACGCACCCCTGGTCCTGAGCGCGCTGCGCTCCACCGTCCGCGGTTCGGGCCCCGACACCCAGCGGCTCTTCGCCCTGGTGGACGGAGCGGGCCGGCTCGCCATCGGCTGCGCCGCCCCCGTGCTGCGCCACATCTACCGCGAGACGTCCTCGTCCCACCTGCGCGGCCGCGCCGCACGGGCCCTCGCCAGCACGGACCCCTCCTTCGCGGCAGGCTTCGCCGTCGAGTGCCTCTGGGACTGCGAGGAGACCACCCGCGAGGTCGCCGCCCGCCACGCCGAGACGGCCGACGCCCGAGTGGCCCCCCGCCTGCGCCGCCTGGCGTCGGACCCGGCGGAGGAGGAGGACGTGCAGTCCGCCGTCCGCAGCCGCATCACCCCGGAGTCGGCCGTGTAGCGCCGCCGGCAGCCCCACTGACACCACTCGGCCCGGCCCCATGGAAGAGGGGGCCGGGCCGAGTGCTGTGACCGCGTGCGGCGGCGGAGCGCGATCAGGGCGCCATGGTGGCGCCGGGGAGCGGGGGCGGTGTGTGGGTGGGGGGCCCCAACCGCTGGGCTTCCCGGACGGCCTCCGTGTAGTCGCCCGTGCAGTACGGGGCGTACTCGTTCCGCACGATGGCGAAGCTGAGTCCCTCCCGCCCCTCCCACCACGGCTGGTAGTACGTCCAACTGAGCACGAGGGTGTGTCCTGGGAGGACCGCCTTCGGGTTGACCTTGAGGGTGCGTCCGTCATAGCCGCGCGACACACCGGCGGCGGGATCGGGCTGCGGGGCGCGGCCCCCGCCGAGGAAAGTCGCCGCCTTGCCAATGCACTCGCGTTCCGGCACCGGCTGGACCCAGACGGCCTCGACCCCCAGTTCCTTCAGCCGGTCGGCCAGTGCCGGGACCTGCGCCCGCTGGGGCAGATCGAACCGCAGCGACCCGTCCCGCTCCTTCGTGATCCTGGGCGCGTCCGTGGCCGAAGGGCTCGGCGTGCCGGCGGGCAGCGAGCCGGTGTGGGTGCTGCCCGTCGTGGTCATGACGGCGACCACGGCGGCCGTGGCGACGCCCACCGCGAGCGGGATGCCGTACCGCCGGGCGAAGGGCCGGGCGGGGGCCGGGGGCGGGGCCTCCGGGAGACGGGCCAGGAGCGCGGCCTTCAGCCGCTCCTCGAAGCCGGTGGGCCGAGTGCTCATCGGGCTGCCTCCAACTGGCTTTCGTTCACGGAGCCAGGGGCGCGCAGGGCGCGGCGGGCCCGGTGCAGGCGGACGCGGACCGTCGCCTGGGTGACGCCGAGGGCTTGGGCGGCCTCGGCCGGGGTGAGCTGGTCGAGCACGACCAGGTCGAGCGCGGCCCGCAGCGGCTCGGACAGCGCGGCGTGGCGCTCGGCCAGGTCGCGGAAGGCCCGCTGGGCGTCGATCCGCTCCTCCAGCGCCGCGACGTCCTCGTCGTCGAGGAGGCGACGGCCGCTCAGCCGGGCCAGGGCGCCGCTCTCGCGGGCCCGGCCGCGTGCATGGCCCGACAGGATGTTGCGGGCGATGCCGAACAGCCAGGCGACCGGGGCTCCCCTGTGACCCCGGTACGTGCCGGCCGATCCCATCGCCGCGAGGAAGATGTCCGCCGTCAGGTCCGCCGCCAGGTGCGGATCGGCCACCCGGCGGGTGACGAAGCCGAGTACGGCGTCGATGTGGTCCTCGTAGAACGCCCCGAAACCCTCGGGAGTGGTGAGATCCGGTGGCCCGGTCTCGTGTCGTGGGCTCTGCACCCGGTTCCTCCCCTGCGCGGGGGACCCGGTCGGCCCCCTCACCCCGTACTTGGCCGCAGCCCCCGAAAACGTTTCACGCGGCCCGGAGGAACCTGACGGGAGTGCCCGGCCGGGCCTGCGCCGCCGCATCCAGGGCCGGGCCCGGTGCGACGACGCCCACCACGGGATAGCCGCCCGTCACCGGGTGGTCGGCCAGGAACACCACCGGCAGGCCGTCCGGCGGCACCTGGACCGCGCCCAGCACCATGCCCTCGCTCGGCAGCTCGCCCGCCCGGGCGCGGACCAGGGGGGTGCCCGCCTCGGTGCGCAGGCCGATCCGGTTCGACTCCGCCGAGACCCGGAACTCGGCGCGCCACAGCCCGGCCAGCGAAGCCTTTGTGAACCAGTCCGCCCGCGGCCCGAGCCGCAGCGGGAGCAGCAGCTCCGACGGCGCCGCGGGCAGCCCGTACGCGTCCGCCCCGGGCACCGGGTCCGGCCCCGCGGGGCCCACCGGCAGCGTCATCCCGGCCGACAGGACCGGCGGCCCGAGGCCCGACAGCAGGTCCGTGGAGCGACTGCCCAGGACCGGCGGGACGGCCAGGCCTCCCCGCACCGCGACGTAGCCGCGCAGCCCGGACTCCGCCCGGCCCACCTCCAGCTCCGCCCCGGCCGGCAGCCGGACCGGCGCTCCCCAGGCCACCGGGCGCCCGGAGATCCGTACCGGACAGGGCGCGCCCGTGACCGCCACGACCGTCGCAGCCGGGGCGCGCAGCGACACCCCGTCGAGGGTCGTCTCCAGCGCCGCCGCGTCGGGCGGGTTGCCGACCAGCCGGTTCGCCAGCGCGTACGCCGCCGTGTCCAGCGCTCCCGACCGGGGGACCCCGAGGTGCGCGTATCCGGGGCGGCCCCCGTCCTGGACCGTGGTCAGCGCCCCCGGCCGTACCACCACCAGCAGCTCAGTCACGGCCCGCCTCCGTGAACCGCACCCGGACCCCCGGTGCGAACAGCGCCGCCGGTTCCCGCTCCGGATCCCAGAGCACCGCGTCGGTGGAGCCGATCAGCTGCCAGCCGCCGGGGGAGGAGCGCGGGTACACCCCGGCGTACTCGCCCGCCAGCGCCAGCGAGCCCGCCGGAACGGCCGTGCGCGGAGTCTCCCGGCGCGGCACGTGGAGGCGCTCCGGCAGTCCCGTCAGATAGCCGAAGCCCGGAGCGAACCCGCAGAACGCCACCCGGAACCCGGTGGCGCCGACGATGCCCGGCACCTCCCCGGGGGCCACCCCCCACAGCCGGGCCACCTCCGCCAGGTCCGGCCCGTCGTAGCGCACCGGGACCGTGACCAGCGGGCCCTCCTCGCGGGTGAGCGGCGGTACCTCCCAGCGCGCGATCAGGGCCCCGAGCGCGGCCGGATCCCGTACGCCGTCCAGCAGTACGGTCCGTGCCGCGGGCACGAGGTCCCGTACGGGGCCGAGCGCGCCCGCGTCCCGGCGGCGCAGCAGCTCGGCATGGAGCGCGGCGACCTCGTCGGCCGAGTCCACTTCGACGAGCAGCGCCTGCGCGCCCACCACCAGCGTCCTCACGTGAACGCCTCCACCCGCACCCCGGCGGCGCCCAGCGCCTCCCGGACGCGCAGCGCGAGACCGGCCGCACCGGGGGTGTCCCCGTGCAGGCAGAGCGAGCGCGCGGCCACCGGGACCGCGGAGCCGTCGGCGGCCTCCACCGTGCCCCCGGCGGCCATCCCCACGGCCCGTGCCACCACCGCGTCCGGGTCGTGCAGCACCGATCCGGGCTCGCCGCGCGGCACCAGCGTCCCGGCCGGGGTGTAGGCGCGGTCGGCGAACGCCTCCGGAACCGGAGCCAGCCCCGCCTCCGCGGCGGCGGCGAGCAGGAGCGAGCCGGGCAGCCCCAGGACGGGCAGGCCACCGGTCGCACCGGCGCCCGCCGCCAGCCGGACGCCCGCGACGACGGCGGCGGCCTGGCCGGCGTCGTGAACGGTCCGGTTGTAGAGGGCGCCGTGCGGTTTCACGTAGGACACCCGGGAGCCGGCCGCCCGCGCGAACACCTCCAGCGCGCCGATCTGGTAGGCCACCTCGTCGGCGAGCTCGCCGGGCGGCACGTCCATGGCGCGCCGGCCGAAGCCCGCCAGGTCGCGGTAGGAGACCTGGGCGCCGATCCGCACGCCGCGCTCGGCGGCCAGTTCGCAGACCCGGCGCATGATGGACGGGTCCCCGGCGTGGAAGCCGCAGGCGACGTTGGCGCTCGTCACCACGGAGAGCAGGGCCTCGTCGTCGGTGAGCGTCCAGCGCCCGAATCCCTCGCCGAGATCGGCGTTGAGGTCGATCACCGCAGTGGATGCGATCATGGAAGCCATGCGCCGAGCGTAGAGCAGGGGGGCCGGGGGACGATCCGGCCGAACCATGCCGTTTGGGATGTTGTCAGTAACAGGACCTAGTCTTTGTCCGTGACTCTCCCTGCCCCGGCGAAGACCCTTCCGTCCCCGGCGCCGGGCCCGGCCGCCGACGAGGGCCTGGCCCGGCGGCTGCGCGCCCTCGCCTGCACCGCCCCGCTGCACGACCTCGACGTACGCAAGGCCAATCTGGCGGGCGAGTACGGCGTCTACGCGATGGCGGAGGTCGCGCTGGCCGCGATCGACCTGGTCACGCTCAACATGGACTTCGACACCGGCGCCGACCACGAGCAGATAGTGGCCAGGCTGCTGCCGCGCGTCGCGGCCCAGGCTCCGTCGCGGCCGGCGGCCGAGCACGAGCGGGTGGCCCGCTGGGTGCTGGAGAACCTGATCAACGTCGGCAGCGTGGACCGGGGCTTCCGCGCGATCTACGGCACCTTCGGTCCCGACGGCGTGTACGTGCGCCGCGACTACGACTTCAAGCTGGTCGAAGAGGTCCCCTACGGCGGCGCGGTCTACCTGCGCACCACCGACGAGGCCGTCAACGTCCTGGTCGGCGCCCTCGACACGGACGTCACCAGCGCCCAGATCGCCGCCGAGGTCAAGCTGGAGGTGCTGATCAGCCGCGGGCGGCTGGCGGACGCCCAGCTGGCCGCCGAGCAGGCCCGCTACCGGACCGTGCAGTACGCCGAGACCCTGCGCCGGACCCTGGACGCGACCCGGCGCAACGTCCGGGCGGTGGACTGGCTCCAGGCCGTCCCGGACATGATCGCCGAGGCCCTGGAGCACGTCGCCGACCGCTACCGCCACGAGAACGCGATCCTGACCAACATCCGCAAGGCGCGCGACGAGGCCGAGGAGCCGGAGAACAAGCGCCGCGCCGCCGAGCTCGTCGACATCGTCAAGGACTGCATCCGCCGCCACACCCAGCTGCAGTCCCGGCTGCTGGACGCGGGCCCGCTGTTCCGCGCCGAGCAGGACCGCCAGGCCTTCGCCGCCCCGGCGCCGCGCACCGGCATCGACCTGTACGGCCAGCTGGTCGCCCCGATCCTGCCGCTGCCCGTGGAGCAGGCGCGCCGGGTCACCGACGCCTTCTTCGCCGCGGGCGCCGGACTGCGCACGCCCGTATCGGTGCGGGTGGCCGACCTCGTCGAGATCCTGCTCACGCCGCCGGTGGAGCGCGAGCACCTCGGCGCGGAGATGCCGGAGCCGGACCTGATCGCCACCCCGGACGACAGCCGCTTCAGCGAGGAGCAGCTCGCCGCCGCGATGCAGCTCCTGGACCTGCCGCACGACGCTCCGCGCCGGCTGTCCGGGCTCCTCGCGGAGGCCCGCCGCAGCGACGCCGAACTGCCGTACCTGGTGGCCCTGCTGGCCGTCCACGCCGCGAGCCCGGCCGTCGGCACCGCGTACCGCCAGGGCGAGGAGCGGCTGCTCTTCGCCGTGGACGACGGCACGCAGCTCGACGACCCCGAGTTCGGCGGCGCCGACCTCATCGTCGGCACCGCCCTCCTCGACGCCGCCGGCATGGCCGCCGACCGCGCGGAGGCGTCGTGACCTGCCGTGTCCTCGCTCCGGCCGGACGAGTGGCGGCTGCCGCCCCGCCCGTGCCGAAGCCGGCTCCGCCGGCGTGTGCGGCGCGGGGGCCGGGGCGGAGCCCCGGGGAACCCGGCCCCGCCGGGCACCGGGCTCCGCCCGGAACCTCCCCCGGCTGCCGCCGGGCAGTACCCCCGGCTCGGACGCCGGCGGTGCCGGACCGCATCACCCGTACCGCCCGCATCACCCGTACCGCCCGTACGCCCCGTACCGCCCGTACGCCCCGTACGACCCGCACCGCCGAGGAGACGCACCCGTGAGCGACCACCACGCCGAGCACCCCGCGTGGAGCGAGCCCGACACCCCGTCGGCTCCCGTCGCGCCCGCCACCGGAGGGTCCGTGACCCCGGCGGACGCCGCCGACGCGGCCCGGCTCGTCGCCTTCGGGCTCCAGCCCAAGCTGGCCCCCGCCCGTGACGCCGAGTACGCCGAACTGCTCCGCCGCTACCGCGAGGAGCCCGCCTTCGGACGCCTCGCCGACGCCGTCGCGACCGGCCTCGGCCTCGTCGTCCTGGAGGTGTCCCCGCGCGCCGGCATGGCCGTGGCCGCCGACGAGGACTCCGTCTTCGCCGTCCGGATGGGCGACTACGCCCGCCGCACCGCCGCGGACTCCGCCGACCGGTTCCTGCACGGCCTCGCCCACCTCGCCGTCGCGGCCCTCGCCTTCCCGCGCCCCGAGGACCTCGCCGACGACGGCTACATCGGCCGCGTCACGGTCAACGGCGTCGACGCCTTCGTCCGGCAGACCTGCCGCCGCCTGGAGGAGCGCGCCGAGGAGCTCGGCGAGAACACCGACCCGGCCTCCGACGCCCCCGGCCTGGAGGCCGCCTGGCGCGTCTACGCCCGCCGCAGCGCCACCGGTGCCACCAAGGACGCCCGCCGCCTCGCCGGCTCCACCACCGGCATCGTCGGCAAGGCCGCCGCCTTCCTCACCGAATCCGGCTTCCTCCAGCGCACCGGCGACGAGGCCGGAGGCACCTACCGCACCACCCCCCGCTACCAGCTCCAGGTCCGCGACATGGCGGGCAGCTCGGCCATGGCCGAACTCCTGGAACTCGGCGTGGTCCCCGTCAGCGACGGCTCCGCCACCCTCCTGCCGCCGCCCGAGGGCGACGACCTGGAGCTGGCCGCCGACGCCGGGCTGCCCTTCCACGCCTGAGTCCCGATCCCCCGTAGACCCTGCCTCACCCAGACACCACGAGAGTCCGCCGCCATGTACGAGCTGTCCCGGATCCGCCTCTACTCCATCGGGCCCGCCGGCGCGCGCTACGCCGACACCGTGCTCGACCTGCGCGGAGTCGGCGAGCCGGTGCCCCACCCGGCGCCGACCCAGGCGGAGTTCTTCGAGGAGGAGCCGACCGGGCCGCCGCGCCGCCCCGCGCCCGCCGGCGTGCTCTTCCTGGAGAACGGCGGCGGCAAGTCCGTCCTCCTCAAGCTGATCTTCTCGGTGATGCTCCCCGGCCACCGCAACACCCTCGGCGGCGCCAGCTCCGGCGTCCTGCGCAAGTTCCTGCTCGCCGACGACTGCGGCCACGTGGCCCTGGAGTGGCAGCACACCCAGACCGGCGAGTGCGTGGTCGTCGGCAAGGTCAGCGAATGGCGCGGCCGGCAGGTCTCCAACGACCCCCGCAAGTTCGCCGAGGCCTGGTACTCCTTCCGTCCCGGGCCGGGGCTGAGCCTCGACAGCCTGCCCGTGGCCGAGTCCACCGCCGTGCGCCCGCCCGTCGAAGGCGCCTCCGGCGCGCAGGGCCGCCGCCGCACCATGAAGGGCTTCCGCGACGCGCTCACCGAGGCGGGCAAGGCCTACCCGCACCTCGAGGTCTACTTCGAGGAGATCCACGACCGCTGGAACGAGCACCTCACCGAGCTCGGCCTCGACCCCGAACTCTTCCGCTACCAGCGCGAGATGAACGCCGACGAGGGCGAGGCGGCCGGCCTCTTCGCGGTCAAGAAGGACTCCGACTTCACCGACCTGCTGCTGCGCGCGGTCACCGACACCCGCGACACGGACGGCCTCGCCGACCTCGTCCACGGCTTCGGCAACAAGCTCGGCCGCCGCGCCGAGCTCATGGCCGAACGCGACTTCACCGCCGGCTCGGTGGACCTGCTCACCAAGATCGTCGAAGCCGCCGCGACCCGCTCCCGGCTGCGCGACGTCCACGCGGGCGCCGAACGCCGCACGCGCACCCTCGCCCGCCGGCTGTCCGCCCGCGCCGCCGAGGAGCGCGGCCGGGCTGCCGACCTCGCCCAGCGGGTCACCGCCGCCGCCCACGACGTCACCGCCGCCGAGTCCGCCCGCACCCGCAGCGCGGCCGTCTCCGCCGAACTCGCCTACCGGCACGCCTCCCTGGCCCTCACCGTCGCCGACAAGGCCGCCGCCGCGCAGCGCCGCGAACTCCTCGAAGCCCGCACGCTGCACTCCGCCTGGCAGGCCGCCGAGACCGTGCTGCGCCACCGCGCCGCCGCCGACCGCTCCGCGCGCGTCGCCGCAGCGATCCGCGAGGCCGAGCGCGACGCCGCCCCGGCCCTGGCCGCCCGCGCCACGGCCGCCGGTGAGCTCGTACGGGCCCTGCACACCGCCGCCGAGGAGGGGGAGCGGCTCGCCAACGAGGAGGAGGAGCGCTCCGCCGCCCTCCAGGCCACGGGTGAGGACTCCCACCGCGACGCCACCGCCGCCGCCACGGCCGCCCAGCGGGCCCGCAGCGAGGCCGAACACCTCAGGGCCAGGCTCAGCGAGGTCCAGCAGGAGACCGCCGAGGCCGTCCGCGCCGGCTGGCTCGACGACTCCGCGCCCGATGCCGACCCGGCCCGCGCCGCACTCGCCGCCGCCGACGCCGAGAAGGCCGCCGTGGCCGCCTGGGACGAGTCCCGCGAGGCCGCCCGCGCCGCCGCCGAAGCCGCCCGTGAGGCCGCCGCCGCGGAATCCCGGGCCGAGCTGACCGCCGCCCGCGCCGCGGACGCCGCCGAGGCCGCCGAAGCCGCCCACGACGCCGAGTACCGTGCCGCCGGCTCCCTCGCCGCGTCCCCCCGCCTCGCCGAGCTCCTCGGACTGCCCTCGGCCGCGGACGCCGCGGACGTGTCGCTCCCCTCGCCCCGCACGGGCGACGGCTCCACCGGCCCGTCCGCCGCGGGCCCGGGCGCCCCCGGCGGCCCGCACGGCGAGGCGCCGGGCGCCGGCCGCACCGCGCTGGCCACCACCGTCGGCCTGCTCACCGTCGAGGACCTCGATCGGGGCGCCGACGACCTTCGCGAACTGCTGGCCGACGGGGTCGCCTCCGCCGAGCGCCAGCTGTTCGAGCTGCGCACCGCCGCCGCCGACGACTCCCGCATCCTCGGCGCGCTCGGCGACGGCGGCCTGCTGCCGCCCGGCCCCGACGTCCTCGCCACCGTCGAGTACCTCGGCGAACACGGCATCCCCGCGCTCCCCGGCTGGCGCTACCTCGCCCAGGCCGTGGACCCCGCCGACCACGCCGCCGTCCTCGCGGCCCGCCCCGAACTCGTCGACGGCGTCGTCATCACCGACCCCGACACCCACGGCCGGGCCCGCGAGGTCCTCTCCGGCGCCGCCCTGCTGCCCCGCTCCACCGTCGCCGTGGGCACGGCCGCGGCCCTGCTCGCCCCCGTGCCCCCGGCCGGCCCGGACGACGCCGTCTCCGGCATCTTCATCGTCACGCCGAACCCGGCCATGCACGACGAGCACGCCGCCGACGAGGAGCGCCAGGCGCTGCGCACCCGTGCAGGCGCCCGCGACACCGAGATCCGCGACCTCGCCGCCCGCCTCGCCGGCGACCGCGAGCTGTCCGCCCGGCTCGGCTCCTGGCGCGCCGGCTGCCCGAGCGGCCGCCTCACCGAGCTCGCAGAACACGCCGCCGCCGCCCGGATGTTCGCCGAGGAGGCCGACGCCGAGCTCGCGGAGGCCCGTACGGTGCGCGCCGAGGCCGACGAGGCCGCCGCCGACGCGGCCCGCGTCCGCGAGGAGCGCCAGGACACCGCCCAGCGCGCCCGCCGCGCCGCCGACGCCCTCGCGGGCCTCGCCTTCCGCCTGCGCGAGCGCGCCGGCTGGCAGGCCCGCGTGCGCGAACTCGCCGACGAGGCCGCCGAGTCCGAGGCCCGCGCCGAGGTCTGCCTCGACCGCGCCCGCGCCGCCGACGAGGACCGCCGCGCCGCCCAGCGCGCCGCCGACGACGCCCGCCGCACCGCCCGGGCCCTGCGCGCCGAGCGCGCCGAGATCGCCGGCGCCCCCGACCAGCTGCCCGACGACGACGGCCCGCGCGTCCCGCTGCCCGACCTGCGCGAGGCCTACCGCGCCGCCTCCCAGCTCTACGAGAAGGTCGGCGTCGGCGCCGACCTGCGCGCCGAGCAGGCCCGCGCCGAGAGCGACGAGAGCGCCGCCCTCGCCGAACTCGACCGCCTCACGAACAAGGTCCGCACCCGCGCCGCCCAGCTCCTGGAGGGCACCGACGGTGCCGACGGCCCGTCCCGCCAGGCCGCGGCCGCCCGCGCCGAGTCCCTCGTGCAGATGCTGGAGACCCGGGCGTCGACCGCCAGCGAGCAGCTCGGCCGGCTGCGCGGCGAGGCCGAACGGCACGCCCCCGCCGAAGGCGAGGCGCACACCGAACTGCCCGAGGAACTGGTCCCCGGAGACGTCGACCAGGCGCAGGCCCTGCTGCGCACGGCCACCGCCCAGCTCGCCGCCCACACCGCGGCCGTCGAGGGCGCCCGCGCCGCCCACACCGACCTGCTGCGCGCCCACCGCACCGCCGAGGACGGCGCCGGAGGCTTCGACGAGACCGCGGCGCTCCTGCGGGACCTGCTGCGCGACCACACCCACCAGGACGACGAGCAGGAGCCGGTGGCCCACCCCGGCACGCTGGAGGAGGCCCGCCAGTCGGCCACCGAGGCCCGCCGCTCCCTGCGCGGCTGCGCCGCCGACCTCTCGGCCGCCGAGTCCGCGGTGCGCGAGGCGAGCGACATCCTGGTCCGGCACGCCAACGCCACCCGCTACGAGCAGGTACGCACCCCCGCCCGCCAGCAGATCCGGGAGCTGCCCGCCTCCGCCCTGCCCGAGCACGCAGCGGCCTGGGCGGCCGCCTTCGCCCCCCGTCTGCGCGTCCTCACCGACGAGCTGGCGCAGCTGGAGCGCAACCGCGACAGCATCGTCGACCGGCTGCGCGGCCTGGTCGAATCAGCCCTGGCCACCCTCCGTTCCGCGCAGCGCCTCTCCCAGCTCCCCGAAGGCCTCGGCGAATGGTCCGGGCAGGAGTTCCTCCGGATCCGCTTCGAGGAGCCCGACCAGGCCACCCTCACGGAGCGGCTGGGCGAGGTCATCGACGAGGCGACCCGTGCGGCCGTGAAGAAGAACAGCAGCGCCTCCTTCGGAGAGGGCCGCCGCGACGGCATGTCCCTGCTGCTGAGGGGCGTCCAGGCGGCCCTCGAACCCAAGGGGATCTCGGTGGAGATCCTCAAGCCGGACGCCGTGCTGCGCGCCGAGCGGGTGCCGGTGGGGCAGATGGGCGACGTGTTCTCCGGCGGGCAGCTGCTGACCGCCGCGATCGCGCTGTACTGCACGATGGCCGCGCTGCGCAGCAACGACCGGGGCCGCGACAAGCACCGGCACGCCGGCACGCTGTTCCTCGACAACCCGATCGGCCGCGCCAACGCCACCTACCTGCTGGAGCTCCAGCGGGCCGTGTCGGACGCGCTCGGCGTGCAGCTGCTCTACACGACCGGACTGTTCGACACGACCGCCCTGGCCGAGTTCCCGCTGGTGATCCGCCTGCGCAACGACGCGGACCTGCGGGCGGGCCTGAAGTACATCAGCGTCGAGGAGCACCTGCGCCCGGGCCTGCCGCAGCAGTCCACGGAGGGGGAGACCATCCACGGCGAGATCACGGCCACCCGGATGTTCCGCCGCGGCGCCGCGCCGACCGCCTGACGCGCCCCCGCGCACGCGTCCTGAGCGCGCCCACCGGCCCGCGGGCCGGTGGGTCCCCGGGTCGGTCCGGCGCCGGGGCCCACGGGCCCGGTCAGGCCGTCGGACGCCCGCTCAGCGCCTGCCGAACCCCGCCAGGGGCCCGTCCTCGCGGGCTATTCGGGCCGGGCCGGCGAGCTTGCGCGCCGTCCGCGAGGCCTTGGCCGCCCGACGGGCCTCACGGCGGCGCAGCCGCGCCGTACTGCTCGGCTCGGACACGACCCCGTACCGCTGGTTCCACGTCTGCCGGGTGATCCACACGTCCAGCACGGCCCAGGTGGCCACGACGGTCGCCGCGACCGCCCCGAGAACCATCGGGAAGGCCAGCCAGGAGCCGGTCAGGCTCAGGAAGAACGCGATCGTCGCCTGGGTCAGGGTCACCGCCACGACCAGCACCGCCCGCACCGCCGAGACCCGCACCGGGTCCGGCATCCGGCGCCGGCGCGCCGGCTCCTCCACCCACAGGCCGCGCCTCGCCGCACCGGCGCCGCCGCCCTCGTCACTCCTCATGGTCCGCTCACTCCCCACCGCGGTCCGCCTTGCCTACCCCAACACGTCTACCCCGACGCGCCCCTCGTACAGACAGACGTCCGACGGCACCCGGAGATTCCCGAATCCCGGATGCCTCCTCAGGTGGCAAAGATCGCGGAACGAATAATTCCAGCCATCCATCAGGGTGCGGGAACTGACGCCCCACCAAGTGTCATCTGCCACATATCGGGCCGCTCTTGACCGGAAGTATCGGACAACTGGTGATCTTCACACAGGGGGCAGGCCGAAAACGTCCGGACACGCCTTCGAACCTACTCCGCAGCAGTAGTAGGCTCACGCCGTTTAAATGACGGAACACCGACCCCCGGCAACGGGGTTGACCTGGGGGAGGCTGGGGAGGCCATGCGCTTTCGCGGGAAATCCATCCGCCGGAAGATCGTGGCGTTGCTCCTTGTGCCGCTCGTCTCCCTGACCGCCCTCTGGGGCTTCGCCACGGTCATCACGGGCCGTCAGGCCATCCAACTCTTCGACGTGGCCTACGTCATCGACAAGGTCGGCTACCCGATCGAGGACGTCGCCCGCGTCATCCAGAAGGAGCGGCGCCAGACCCTCGTCGTCCTCGGAGACCCCCGGGCCGCCACCGCCACCGCCGAACTCGCCAAGCGCCGCGCCGAGACCGATCAGGCCGTCGAGAAGATCAGCGTCAGCGCCCGCGACCCGAAGGTCGTCGACGAGCTCAGCCCGCAGAGCGCCCAGCGCCTGCGCTCGATCGTCACCGCGTTCCACGGCATCGGCTCCATGCGCCGCTCCGTCGACCAGAACGCCCTCGACCCCGGCCAGGCCCTGGAGCTCTACAACCGGCTGGTCGACCCCTGCTACGACTTCCTCATGAACCTCCACGGCCTGGACAACGTCGAGGTCGACAAGGAGGGACGCGCCCTCGTCGGCATCAGCCGCGCCCGCGAGCTCCTCTCCCGCGAGGACGCCGTGATCGCCTCCACCCTCGCCGCGCGCAACATCACCGCGGGCGACGTCCGGCGCGTCTCCGACTTCGCCGCCAACCGCACGCTGCTCTACGAGTTCAACCTCGTGACCCTCCCCTCCGGCGACCGGGAGATCTTCGAGCAGTACTGGAAGGACCCCCAGACCCAGCCGCTGCGCGACGCCGAGGAGCGCTTCATCTCCGGCGGCGCGGTCAACAAGCCGCGCAACCTCACCGCCGCCCAGTGGGACGAGGCCTCCTCCAAGGTCCTCGACGACCTGGCGAGCATGAACACCGACGCCGGCGACCGCTACCAGCGGCGCATCGAGCCCGTGGCCACGGACGTCATGATCCAGGCCGCCGGCGCCGGCATCCTCGGCTTCCTCGCCCTGATCGTGTCCCTCGTCCTCTCCGTGCGCATAGGCCGCGACCTGGTCCGCGACCTGTCCCGGCTGCGCAAGGAGGCCCACGAGGCCTCCGGCGTCCGCCTGCCCAGCGTCATGCGCCGCCTCGCCGCCGGCGAACACGTCGACGTCGAGACCGAGGCCCCGCACCTCGAGTACGAGAAGGACGAGGTCGGCCAGGTCGGCCAGGCCCTCAACACCCTCCAGCGCGCCGCCGTCGAGGCCGCCGTCAAGCAGGCCGACCTGCGGCGCGGCGTCTCCGAGGTGTTCGTCAACCTCGCCCGCCGCAACCAGGTGCTGCTCCACCGCCAGCTGACCCTCCTCGACACGATGGAGCGCCGCACCGAGGACACCGAGGAGCTCGCCGACCTCTTCCGCCTCGACCACATGACCACCCGCATGCGCCGCCACGCCGAGGGCCTGGTGATCCTCTCCGGCGCCGCCCCCTCCCGCCAGTGGCGCAAGCCCGTCCAGCTCATGGACGTCGTACGGGCCGCCGTCGCCGAGGTCGAGGACTACGAGCGCATCGAGGTACGCCGCCTCACCCGCCTCGGCATCGTCGGCCCGGCCGTCGCCGACGTCACCCACCTCATCGCCGAACTCCTCGAGAACGCCACGGTGTTCTCCCCGCCGCACACCGCGGTCCAGGTGCACGGCGAGCGCGTGGCCAACGGCTTCACCCTCGAGATCCATGACCGGGGCCTCGGCATGACCCCGGAGGCGCTGCTCGACGCGAACCTCCGGCTCGCCGAGACCCCCGAGTTCGAACTCTCCGACACCGACCGGCTCGGCCTGTTCGTCGTCAGCCGCCTCGCGCAGCGCCACAGCGTCAAGGTCGTCCTCCAGCCCAGCCCGTACGGGGGCACCACCGCGGTGGTCTTCCTCCCCTCGGCCCTGCTGACCGACGCCCCCGAGACCAGCGGCAGCGGCGTACGGCTGGACGGCCCCCGGCCCGGCAAGGCCGGCAGCAGGGCCGCGAAGGCCGGCCAGATCGGCAGGACGCACTCCGAGCGGCCCGTGACCTCCACCGTGGAGCGCGCGTCCGCCGGCCGCCCGCTGCCCACCGCCGAACTGCGCGGCCCGGTGGAGCTGGAGGCCCCGCTCGGCGGCCGCGGCCTGGACGGCATGGACGTCCTCGACGGTGCCGCCGCCCTGGACGAGGACCCGGCCGCCGTCACGAGCCGCCCCGGCGGCGCCCGCCCGGCCATGGCGACCCTCGACGACGAGACCCCGCCGAACGGCACCCCGCGCAGCGCCCTGCTCGGCCTGCGCCCGGCGGACCGGCCGCACACCGACCGGCACGCCGAGCGGGGCGGCGCCCGAGAGCCGCTCGCCCCCACCGGTCCGGTCCGGCTGGACACCCAGCGCCTGGAGGTCCCGCGTCCCGACGGCCCCCGCTCCCAGGGAGCCGTACCGCTGCCGCGCCGCCGTCCCACCCCGACCCTGGTCGCCGAACACGGCCGCCGGGTGGACCCCCGCCCGGTCTCCGTGGTCCCGCAGCAGGCCCCCACGGCCGGATCCGACGACACGGAACCCGCCGTCGGCCCGGACACCGGCGGGCTGCCCCGCCGCATCCGTCAGGCCAGCCTGGCACCGCAGCTCAAGAAGTCCGCGTCGTCCGCGCCCGCCGAAGCCGCCCCCGACCAGGTGGCAGACCGCGACGCGGAGGACGTACGCACGCGCATGTCCGCACTCCAGCGTGGCTGGACGGCGGGCCGCAACCGGCACGCACAGCAGCAGTCCGAGACCGAGGCGGGCACAACCCCCGCCGGCGGTCCCGCGAACGAGAACGAAGGGGACGGTCGATGACCGCACCGCAGACCGGCAACGACAGCAGGGGCCGCGGCTCCGGCCCGCTCAACTGGCTCCTCGACGAGCTCGTCGACCGGGTCGGATCCATCCGCAAGGCGGTGGTCCTCTCCGGCGACGGCCTGCCCACGGGCAGCTCCAAGGACCTGACCCGCGAGGACAGCGAGCACCTGGCGGCGGTCGCCTCCGGGTTCCACAGCCTGGCCAAGGGCGTCGGCCGGCACTTCGACTCCGGCCGGGTCCGCCAGACCGTGGTCGAGCTCGACGAGGCCTTCCTCTTCGTCATGGCCGCGGGCGACGGCAGCTGCCTGGCCGTGCTGGCCGACGCCGACTCCGACGTCGGGCAGGTCGCGTACGAGATGACGCTGATGGTCAAGCGGGTGGGGGACCACCTGGCAACCGCCCCACGCACCGGGCTGCCAGCCGGAGGGTGAGTCGGAAGGCATGAGCGACCCAGGCCAGGACCATCTCGCCGACATTCCCGCCGGCATGCCCTTCGACCCGTCCGCCCCAGACCACGCGCACTGGTTCGACGACGACGCGGGTCCCGTCGTACGCCCCTACGCCATGACCCGCGGGCGGACCAGCCACGCGGGCCAGCACCGCCTCGACCTGATCGCCCTCGTCGTCGCCGAACCGGCGGCCGAGGATCCGGTCTGGGACATGACCCTCTCCCCGGAACACGCCCACATCCTCGGGCTGTGCCGGGACCGGCCCCAGTCGGTCGCCGAACTCGCGGCCGACCTCGACCTCGCGGTCGGGGTCGTACGCGTCCTCATCGGCGACCTGGTCGATGAGGAACTGGTCCACGTGACCAGGCCGGTACCCCCGGCAGAACTGCCCGATGAATCCATTCTGCGTGAGGTGATCGATGGCCTTCGGGCGCTTTAGCCGCACCGGTGCCATGCACGCGGTGTCGCCGGTCGAGCCGCTGACCTTGAAGATCCTGGTCGCGGGAGGCTTCGGGGTGGGCAAGACCACCCTGGTCAGCGCGGTCAGCGAGATCAGACCGCTCCGGACCGAGGAACGGCTCTCCGAGCCCGGCGTCGGCGTCGACGACACCGGGGGAGTGGAGGGCAAGAGCACCACGACCGTGGCCATGGACTTCGGGCGCATCACGCTCCGCGAGGACCTGGTGCTGTACCTGTTCGGCACGCCCGGACAGGACCGCTTCTGGTTCCTGTGGGACGAGTTGGCCCAGGGCTCCCTGGGCGCCGTGGTCCTCGCGGACACCCGCCGGCTGGCCGACTGCTTCGCGGCGATCGACTACTTCGAGCGGCGCGCGATCCCGTTCGTGGTCGCGGTCAACTGCTTCGACGGAGCGGACCGCCACCCCGTGGTGACCGTACGGACGGCACTCGACCTCGATCCCGGGGTGCCGGTGCTGCTGTGCGACGCACGGGACCGGGAGTCCGTGAAGGACGTGCTGGTGGGGGTCGTGGAACACGCGATGTCCCTGGCCCGCGAACGGCGCCGGAGCCTGTCCGCGGGGGCCTGAACCGGCGGGGCCGCTCCGGCGGCCCGCCGGGGCCCGTCACCGGTGCGAGACATGGGCGCGACCCGTACCCCCGCCGACTGGGGTACGGGCCGCAGCTCTCACGGGGGGATCGCGGTCCCGGTCGCGGCGCGGGACTGTGGAGCGAGTGTGAACCTGCCGCAGGGGGCCGTCAAGCGTTCGGACGACACGAACTGTCGACGCGAACTGATCAACGCACGGCGACGACTGCCGACCCGTGCCCGAACAGCCCCTGGTTGGCGGTGATCCCCGCCCGTGCACCGGGCACCTGACGCTCCCCGGCCGTACCGCGCAACTGCCACGTCAGCTCGCACACCTGCGCGATGGCCTGGGCCGGTACCGCCTCCCCGAACGAGGCCAGTCCGCCACTGGTGTTGACGGGAATCCGCCCGCCCAGGGCCGTCGCCCCCTCCCGCACCAGCTTCGCCCCCTCGCCCTCGGCGCACAGCCCGATGTCCTCGTACCACTCCAGCTCCAGAGCGGTGGACAGGTCGTACACCTCGGCGAGCGAGAGGTCCTGCGGCCCGAGCCCCGCCTCCTCGTAGGCGGCGCGAGCGATCGAGGACCGGAAGGATCCGGCCGCCGCGTCCGCGGCCGTCGTCGAGTCGGTGGCGATGTCCGGCAGGTCCAGCACCGTCCGCGGATAGGTGGGCGTCACCGTCGACACGGCCCGGATCCGCACCGGATCGGCCACCCCGCGCGAGCGCGCGAAGTCCATGCTGGTGAGCACCAGCGCCGCGCCCCCGTCGGAGGTCGCGCAGATGTCGAGCAGCCGGAGCGGATCGGCGACCACCGCCGAGGCGGCGACCTCGTCCGCGGTGACGGCCTTGCGGTAGCGGGCGTGCGGGTTGAGCCGTCCGGCCGCCGCGTTCTTCACCTTGACCTGGGCGAAGTCCTCCAGGGTGTCCCCGTGCACGGCCATCCGGCGGCGGGCGTAGAGCGCGAAGTACGCCGGGTTGGTAGCCCCCAGTACACGGAACCGCAGCCAGTCCGGATCGTCCGGCCGCTCGCCACCGGCCGGTGCGAAGAACCCCTTGGGCGCCGCGTCCGCGCCGACCACGAGGACCACGTCGGCCAGGCCGGCCAGGATCTGTGCCCGGGCCGCCCCGATCGCCTGGGCCCCGGAGGCGCAGGCCGCGTACACGCTGGTCACCCGGGCGCCCTGCCAGCCGAGGGCCCGGGCGAAGGTGGCTCCGGCCACGTAGCCCGGGTATCCGGAGCGCACGGTGTCGGCGCCGACGATCGACCCCACGTCCGCCCAGCCCAGTCCGGCGTCCGCGAGCGCCGCCCGGGCCGCGGTCCGCCCGTACTCGACGAAGCTGCGGCCCCATTTGCCCCACGGGTGCATGCCGGCCCCCAGGACGGCGACCTCGGCGCTCACGCGGCCCCTCCCACCGGCTTGAACTGCCAGGTCACCCAAGTGGTTTCGGCGTCCTCGTTCAGCACGCCGCCCACCACCTCGACCTCCGTGCCCACCGCCAGGTCGGCGACCCCGGTCCCGGGCGCGGCCTGCCCCAGCACGACCATCCCCTCGGCCTCCAGCTCCACCGCGAGCAGGGTGTACGGCTCCCAGGGCTCGGCCGGGTCGGACACGTACGGCGCGGGCGGCCGGTAGCGCCCGTCGGTGTAGGACCAGACGCGGCCCCGGGGCGAGAGCGGCACCTCGGCGAGCTCCCCGCCGCCGGGGCACCGCGGGTTGCGGCAGTAGGCGTCCTCGCGGGGGAAGAACACCGCGGTACAGGCCGAGCACCGGGTGCCGAGCAGCCGGAAGCCGCCCCCGTCCGGCGCGTTCTCGGTGAACCACCCGCTCACGACGGGTGTGCGTGTGCGTGCCAAGACCCCTCCCATGCCGAAGAGCTGACGCATCGTCAGAAGTGAGGAGTCTGCCACGGCCGCCCGGCCCGGGTCACCGGTTCTCGGCGAGCCACTTCCGGGCGATCTCGTCCAGCTCCGCGTCCCGCCCGGCCAGCATCATCCGGATCATCTGTGCGTCCCCGCGCAGCGACCACGCCGGATGCCCGAAGGTGGCCGGATTGTTCCCCTCGATCAGGAAGTGAGCCGGCCAGGCGGTCCCGTACCCGATCAGGGGGAGGGAGGCGAGCCAGCGCTTGCGGCCGCGCGCCACCCCGTAGGCGGTCAGCGCCAAGCCGGTGAGCGTCCCCGTGAGATGCACCCAGCGGGTGGCGGCGCGGGAGTGCATCGCGACGTAGTACGGCCAGAATTCCTCGTACGAGCTGAAAGTCATGCGGGCAAGGTACTCACGGCCGGACCTCGGCGACAGCGACGGGGAAGTCGAAATACGTGTCCGGGTAGGCCTCGGGCTTGTACGTGAAATGCCACCACTCCTCGGGAAGGTTCACGAACCCCTGCTCGCCCAGCACCCGCTTCAGCAACTGCCGGTTGGCGCGGGCGGCGCCAGTCACCCGCGGATCGTCCGTGTGCGACAGCGGATCGAAGAAGTCGAAGGCGGTCCCCATGTCGACCTCCCGGCCGGGAAGTTCCACCAGAGTCAGGTCGACCGTGCTCCCGCGGCTGTGCCCGGACTTCTCCGCGATGTACCCGTCGGGAATCAGCCGGCCGCGCTCCACCCCCGGATAGAACTCCGCCTTGCGCGCCAGATCCTCCGGACCGTCCTCCTCCTGCGCCCACCGTACGAACAGGTCCACCGCCCGCTGGGGCCGGTAGCAGTCGTACACCCGCAGCGAGTAACCCCGCCGCAACAGCACCCGCTGCGCCCGCCGCAGCGCCTCCGCCGCGGGCGGGGCCAGCAGGCACTCCGGCTCCTCGTACCCGTCGACCACCGCGCCGGTGAAGTTCCGCTCGCCCGCGTACCGCATGTCCTGCCGGATGCTCGGATCCACCACCCGCAGCGCAGTGAACCCGGGCGGCGCCGCAGCCCCGCCCGCCAGCACCCCGACCAGCCCCACAACAACCGTCATCCGCATACCCCTTGGCATACCATCACCGCATGCCGGAACACCTGAGGGACTCGCACTGCTCCACCTGCGGAGCGCCGTACGGCACGACCGCCTGGCCCCGCACCTGCCCGTCGTGCGGCGCCACCGCCTACCGCAACCCCCTCCCCGTAGCCGTCACCCTCCTCCCCGTCGAGGACGCTGACGGCACCGGCCTCGTCGTCATCACCCGGACGATCGAACCGGCCCTCGGCGGCATCGCCCTCCCCGGCGGCTTCATCGACTTCGGCGAGGACTGGCGCGACGCCGTCGTCCGCGAGCTGCGCGAGGAGACCGGCATCACCGCCCCCGCCTCGGACGTCACCCTGGCCGACGCCCTGAGCTCCCCGGCCGGCCACCTCCTCCTCTTCGGCCTTCTCCCGCCCCGGTCCGCGGACACCCTCCCCGCCTCGAAGCCGACGGACGAGACCACGGGCTGGCACGTCCTGCGCGCCCCCGAGGCACTGGCCTTCCCCCTCCACACCCGGGCAGCGGCCTCCTGGTTCGCGGGCCGCTACGCCTGAGCCCCGGGCCCCGCCCGACACTCCCGGCCCCGCCGGCGTTCGAGGCGCGGGGTCCGGGGGCGCAGCCGCGTTCCTGAAGCCGCACCCGCCCGCACCGCTCCGCACCCGCCCGCACCCGCCCGCGCCGCTCCGCACCCACCCACCCGCACCCGCCCGCACCCGCCCGCGCCGCTCCGCACCCACCCACCCGCACCCGCCCGCACCCGCCCGCACCGCTCCGCACCCACCCACCCGCCCCGGCCCGCTCCGCTCCGCTACAGCCCCCGCACCACCACACCCTCCACCGCCAGCCCCGCCTCGTCCTCCACCACCACCGCATCCCCGGCCCACCGCGAGGTGTACCGCTCCACCGTGCCCGCCCCGAAGCCCGGACCCGGGTCCCGGACCACCACTCCGCCGCCCGTACGGCCCCGCGCCGGCGCCCAGACCTCCAGCTCCACCCCGTCACCCGCCGCGGACCGCACCGGCAGGAGCGCACCCGCCCGCGCCAGCACCGGGATCCGGCCCCGCGGGGCGTCCAGCAGGACCTGGCCCGGCCCCTCGTGCGCCGCCCCGGTCGCGGTGTCGTACCACCGGCCCCGCGGCAGCCGTACCGCCCGCCGGTCCGCCCCGCACTCCAGTACCGGCGCGACCAGCAGCGCATCACCCAGCAGGAACGTGTCCTCGCAGTCCCGCAGCCGCCGGTCCTCCGGAGCCCCCCACCACACCGGTCGCACGTACGGGGCGCCCGTCCGCCGCGCCATGTGGGCCAGCGTCACGAAGTACGGCCGCAGCCGCTCCCGTTCCGCCATCACCGCGCGCGCCTGCTCCTCCACCTCCGGCCCGAACTCCCACGGCTCGCGCCGCCCCGCCCAGATCGCCGAATGCGTGCGGAACAACGGCAGGTACGCGCCCAGTTGCAGCCACCGCACGTACAACTCCGGTGACGGCGAACCGCCGAACCCGCCCACGTCGGGCCCCGAATACGGCACCCCGCACAGGCCCAGCCCCAGCACCAGTGCCAGCGAGGCCCGCAGCCCCTCCCAACTGGTCTCCACGTCGCCCGACCAGGTCCCCCCGTACCGCTGCATGCCCGCCCACCCCGACCGGGAGAACAGGAACGGCCGCTCCTGCGGCCGCAGCCGGACGAGGCCCTCCCACCCCGCCCGCGCCATCCCCAGCGCGTACACGTTGTGCCCCTCGCGATGGTCGCCGCCCGCTCCGTCCATCGCGTGGCGCGCCGATCGCGGCAGCGTGGTGTCCCCGAACGCCGCGAAGGACACGGGCTCGTTCATGTCGTGCCAGAAGCCGGAGAAGCCCTGCCCGAGCCGTTCCTCGTACAGCCCGCCCCACCATTCCCGCACCGCCGGATCCGTGAAGTCCGGATAGGCGCACTCGCCGGGCCAGACCTCCCCGCGCACCTCCCGGCCGCCCGCATCCCGTACGAAGGCTCCCCCCGAGCCCACCGTCAGCCCGGCCGCGTGCAGCGCGTCACCCGCCTTGACCGCCGGGTCCACGATCGAGACGAGCCGCACCCCCTGCTCCCGCAACTCCCGCGCCAGCCCCGGCAGATCCGGGAACCGGTCCTCGTCCACCGTGAACACCCGGTGCCCGTCGTAGTGGTCGATGTCCAGGTGCACGGCTGACAGCACGAGCCCGCGCGACGCGTACCCGGCGACCACCCGCCGCACCTCCGACGCGCTCCCGAAGCCCCACCGCGCGTGCTGGTACCCCAGTGCCCACTCCGGCGGCACCGCGGCCCCGCCCGTCAGCCCCGACCAGCCCTGGAGCACCCGCGCCGGCGTGCCCACGAGCACCCAGCAGCGCAGCGGCCCGCCCTCCATGCGCAGTTCGCTCGTCCCCGGGCGGTCCTGTCCCGAACCGACGCCCTCCTCGCCCTCGCGCAGCAGCACCCGGCCGTCCCAGCAGTTGTCGTGGAAGACCAGGTGGGTCCCCGCGTCCGCCACGACCATCTGCACCGGCATCGTCAGGTACAGCGGATCGACGCCCGGTCCGAAGCCGCCCTTGGGGTCCGTGTTCCACAGCCGGTACGCCCCGTCGCGCAGCCGCGGGCCCGCCGCCCGCCCGCCCAGCCCGAAGAACCGCGCGTCCGCCGGCACCTCGCTCCGCACCACCCACCGCGCCCCGCCGGAGGCCGTCCCGAGCCCGCCGCCGCGCCCCCCGCCCGCACCGGCGACCGTCACCGCCCCGCCCTCTCCGACACCGGCCCCCGGCCCGCCGGAGTCGGCCCCGCCGGAGTGCCCCGCTTCCCCCGCGGGCCGCGTCCCGGCGGAACCGGCCCCCTCCGCGGCCTCCCCGGCGAGGGGCACCGGCTCCCACCACCGCGGCGGCGACTCCCGCCGCAGCACCGTCCCGCCCGGAGTGCGCACCTCCAGCGCCCCGTGCCGGGACACCGCCACCGTCACCCGCTCCGACACCACCCGCCAGCCGCCCCCGGTGTCCGGTTCCAGCACCGCCCGCAGGTCCGGTTCGGGTCCGCTCCCCACCACCGCGTACGAGGGCGTCGCCCCTGCCCCGTCCCAGGCCCAGAACACCACCCCGCCCGCCATCACCCGCACCACCAGCTCCGAGCGCGCGAACCGCAGCACGCCCCCGCCCGGCCGGGGCTCCGTACCCACCAGCAGTCCCGGCACCCGCGCCCGCTCCGCGCCCCGGCGCGGGAGCCCCACCGCGTCCGCGCGCCGCCGGCGCCACGCCGAGAGCCAGGCGCGCCGACCGCGCTCCGTACCGATGTCCTTCACCGCACGCACCAGATCACGACCGTCCATGCCGCTCACCCTGCCACCGGCCCCCGGCCGAGGGGACGGCGTTCAACTGCCGTTCACCCGCCGGCGGCGTTCCCCGCCGCTCACCGGACCGGCCAGGTCGACCCTGGTGCAGCCGTCGATCACATGGCATCGTCCCTGTGAGCCGCCGCGCGCGCACCCCCCGCGCGATGGCACCGTACGCACACGAAGCGCGAGCCGCAGACTTGACCGGGAGCCGACCCATGACCTCAGCCACCCAGCCGGAACCCCTCTGGGCGCCGGGCCCCGACCGGATCGCCGCGGCCCGGATCACCGCCTTCCAGGCCTGGGCCGCGACGCGCTTCGGAGCCCCCGCGGAGGGCGGCTACCCCGCCCTGCACCGCTGGTCCGTCGACGAGCTCGACATCTTCTGGCAGGCCGTCGCCGAATGGTTCGACGTCCGCTTCACCACCCCGTACGAGTCCGTCCTCGCCGACCGCTCCATGCCGGGCGCGCAGTGGTTCACCGGAGCCACCCTCAACTACGCCGAGCACGCGCTGCGCGCCGCGGAGGACCCGGCCCGAGCCGACGACCCCGCCCTGCTGTACGTGGACGAGACCCACGAGCCCGTCCCCGTCACCTGGGCCGAACTCCGCCGCCGGGTCGGCTCCCTCGCCGCCGAACTGCGCGCCCTCGGCGTACGCCCCGGCGACCGCGTCAGCGGCTACCTCCCCAACATCCCCGAGGCGGCCGTGGCCCTCCTCGCCACTGCCGCGGTCGGCGGCGTGTGGACCTCCTGTGCGCCCGACTTCGGCGCCCGCAGCGTCCTCGACCGCTTCCAGCAGGTCGAGCCCGTCGTCCTGTTCACCGTGGACGGGTACCGCTACGGCGGCAAGGAGCACGACCGCCGCGAGGCAGTCGCCGAGCTCCGCGCGGAGCTGCCCTCCCTGCGCGCCGTCGTCCACATCCCGCTCCTCGGCACGCCCGCGCCCGACGGCGCCCTCGACTGGTCCGCGCTCACCGCCGCGGACACCGAGCCCGTCTTCGAGCCGGTCCCCTTCGACCACCCCCTCTGGGTCCTCTACTCCTCCGGTACGACCGGCCTGCCCAAGGCGATCGTCCAGTCCCAGGGCGGCATCCTCCTCGAACACCTCAAGCAGCTCGGCCTGCACTGCGACCTCGGCCCGGAGGACCGGTTCTTCTGGTACACCTCCACCGGCTGGATGATGTGGAACTTCCTCGTCTCCGGACTCCTCACCGGCACGACGGTCGTCCTCTACGACGGCAGCCCCGGCTACCCGGACACGGGGGCCCAGTGGCGCATCGCCGAACGCACCCGCGCCACCCTGTACGGCACCTCCGCCGCCTACGTCATGGCATGCCGCAAGGCCGAGGTCCACCCGTCCCGCGACTTCGACCTCTCCGCGGTGAAGTGCGTGGCGACCACCGGCTCCCCGCTCCCGCCCGACGGCTTCCGCTGGCTCCACGACGAGGTCGCCGAGGACCTCTGGATCGCCTCCGTCAGCGGCGGCACCGACGTCTGCAGCTGCTTCGCGGGCGCCGTCCCCACCCTCCCCGTGCACATCGGCGAGCTCCAGGCCGCCTGCCTCGGCACGGACCTCCAGTCCTGGGACCCCTCGGGCAAGCCGGTCACGGGCGAGGTGGGAGAGCTCGTCGTCACCAACCCCATGCCGTCCATGCCGATCCACTTCTGGAACGACCCCGACGGCAGCCGCTACCGCGACAGCTACTTCGAGATGTTCCCCGGCGTCTGGCGCCACGGGGACTGGATCACGATCACCGACCACGGCTCGGTGATCATCCACGGCCGCTCCGACTCCACGCTCAACCGGCAGGGCGTCCGGATGGGCTCCGCAGACATCTACGAGGCCGTCGAACGGCTACCCGAGATCAAGGAGTCCCTGGTCATCGGTCTGGAGGAGGCGAACGGCGGCTACTGGATGCCGCTCTTCGTCCACCTCGCCCCCGGCGCCACCCTGGACGACGGCCTGCGCGCCCGGATCAAGGCGACGATCCGCGAGGAACTCTCCCCGCGCCACGTCCCCGACGAGATCATCGAGGTGCCGGCCATCCCGCACACCCTCACCGGCAAGCGCATCGAGGTCCCGGTCAAGCGGCTCCTCCAGGGCACGCCGCTGGCCAAGGCGGTCAACCCGGGCTCCGTCGACGACATCGGCCTGCTCGGCTTCTACGAGGAGCTGGCCCGCACGCGCAGCTGAGGTCACTGTCAGTGGCGCTGGTTACGCTGAGTGAGCAAGTGATCGCACTCAGGGGGAACCAGCCATGCCACGCAAGAACGACACCGGTCCCGGTACCGGCAGCCACCCGAACCACAGCACCGACCGGAACCGCAGCACCCACCGGCGCCGCGCACTGCGCCGCGAGGTCCCCAGTACCGTCGGCCTCCTCGCCGACGCCGGGGACTTCGCGGCCATGTGTGGCTACCGCAGCTTCGGCTTCGACC
Organism: Streptomyces erythrochromogenes; assembly: GCF_036170895.1. Taxonomy (NCBI): domain Bacteria; kingdom Bacillati; phylum Actinomycetota; class Actinomycetes; order Kitasatosporales; family Streptomycetaceae; genus Streptomyces; species Streptomyces erythrochromogenes. Next base: position 6,780,479 of record NZ_CP108036.1, read on the forward strand.
GCCGCGCCGACTACACCGACTACCTCCACCACGTCGACGGCCTGCTCCGGTCCCTCGCGGCCCGGGGCATCCACACCACCGTCGCGCTCTTCGACCCCGACGAGTACGCCGAGTACTGCGGGGAGAACGGCCTGGACCCGGACACCTCCGAGACCCGCACCCGCTTCACCGCGGAGCTCGCCGGCAGCGGGACCGTGCTGCCGTACACCGGCCAGCCCATCGACGAGCTCGTGCCGCTCCTCTTGGACGAAGCGGTCCGCCACGCCACCTGGGAGTACGCCACCGCCGTCCTCGCCGGAGTGGGCCGCTGCGCGGACTGCGGCGAGGACATCGGCCGCGCCTCCTTCGACCGCGCCGCCGACGCGCTCGAACGGCTCGTGGCCGGCGCCGGCCCGGGCCACCACCACTTCGTCTGCAGCATCCCGACCGAGGACGAGCAGCTCGTCGCCGTCCTGCACGCCGACAGCAGCGGCGATTCGGACACCCCGCCGCGCATCGAGGGCCGCGAGAGCCTCGACTTCGTGACGGTCCTCGCCGCGGGCCTGGCCCTGGGCGGGCCCGGGGGACTGGTCGTGCGCAGCACCACCGAGGGCCAACGGGACCGGGTGCACGGCTGGCGCCTGGACCGCGGCCGCCTCACGGCACTCTCCGCGGCCGCCGTCTTCAACGCGTACTGCACCGACGCCGACACAGGAGACCTCGTCTCCCCGGAACCGGGCGTCGAATACTGCCCCGGCTACGAGGTCGACGCCCCGGGCCCGCACCACTGAAACGCCGAGGGGCCCCCGCCACCGGCGAGGGCCCCTCGGTCCGTACGACACACCGTCCGGCTACTCGCCGGAGAGCACCGCCTGGGCGGCCACGCGGGCCTCCTCGGCGCTGTCCGCCGCGCGGGCCGCCGCCGCGGCACGCTCACACTGCGCCAGCGTGTGCTTGGCGAGCGTCGCCCGGACGTAGGGGATCGACGCAGCACCCATCGACAGGGAGGTGACACCCAGACCGGCCAGCACACAGGCCAGCAGCGGGTCGGAGGCGGCCTCGCCGCAGACGCCGCAGCTCTTGCCCTCCGCCTTGGCGGCCTCGGCCGACATGGCGATCAGGTCGAGCAGCGCGGGCTGCCACGGGTCCTGGAGCCGGGAGACGGCGCCGACCTGCCGGTCGGCGGCGAAGGCGTACTGCGCGAGGTCGTTGGTCCCCAGCGAGAGGAACTCGACCTCCTGCAGGATCGAGCGCGCACGCAGCGCGGCGGAGGGGATCTCCACCATCGCGCCGAACTTCGCCTGGAGACCAGCCTCGCGGCAGGCGTCGGCGAAGGCCTTCGCGTCGGCGCGGTCGGCCACCATCGGGGCCATGACCTCGAGGTGGACCGGCAGGCCCTCCGCCGCCTTCGCCAGCGCGGTGAGCTGCGTACGCAGCACCTCCGGGTGGTCCAGCAGCGAGCGCAGCCCGCGCACGCCCAGGGCCGGGTTCGGCTCGTCGGCCGGGGTCAGGAAGTCCAGCGGCTTGTCGGCGCCCGCATCGAGCACGCGTACGACGACGCGCCCCTCGGGGAAGGCTTCGAGCACCTTGCGGTAGGACTCGATCTGCTTCTCCTCGGACGGAGCCTTCTTGCTGTCGTCCAGGAAGAGGAACTCCGTGCGGAACAGGCCCACGCCCTCGGCTCCGGCCTCGACGGCCGCCGGCACGTCCGCGGGACCGCCGACATTGGCCAGCAGCGGCACCTTGTGGCCGTCGGAGGTCGCACCGGGCCCGGACGAAGCGGCCAGAGCCGCCTTGCGCTCGGCGGCCGCCGCCTCCAGCTCGGCCCGCTTCTCCGCGGACGGGTCGAGGAACAGATCGCCCGTGCTGCCGTCCACCGCGATCATGGTGCCCTCGGCGATCTCGCCGGCACCCGGGAGCGCCACGATCGCCGGCACGCCCAGCGCACGGGCGAGGATCGCGCTGTGGCTGGTCGGCCCGCCCTCCTCGGTCACGAAGCCGAGGACGAGGGCCGGGTCGAGCAGGGCGGTGTCGGCGGGTGCCAGGTCCCGCGCGATCAGCACGTACGGCTCGTCGCTGTCGGGGACACCGGGCATCGGTACGCCGAGCAGCCGCGCCACGATCCGGTTGCGCACGTCGTCCAGGTCGGCCACGCGGCCGGCCATGTACTCGCCGGCTCCCGCGAGCAGATCGCGGTAGGCGGCGAAGGCGTCGTACACACCGCGCTCGGCGGTGCTGCCGACGGCGATCCGCCGGTCCACGTCCGCCATCAGCTCGGGGTCCTCGGCGATCATCGCCTGGGCCTCGAGGACGTGCTGGGCCTCGCCACCGGCCAGCTGGCCACGCGCGATCAGGTCGGCCGCCACGGCACTCACGGCCTGGCGGGCGCGCCCCTGTTCGCGCGCCGCCTCGTCGGCGGTGATCTGCCTGGCCGGCGGTTCGAGGACCGCCGTACCCATGTGCCGCACCTCGCCGATCGCCACCCCGTGGCTCACGCCGACGCCTCGCAGCGTTGTCTCCATTTCACCCGTCTCCGATTGGGCGGCGGCCCTGGCCGCCGCGGTGGATGTCCGTCACGCCCGTGCGGGCGGAGGGGTCACTGCCAGCTGAAGAGAGCGTCGTCAGCCTTGACGTCGCCGGACTCGACGACGCCGGACAGGGACTCGGCCGTCGCCTCGAGCGCCACGACGGGGCAGATCGGGGACTTGCCGAGGGCCTCGACGGCAGCGGGGTTCCAACGGATGACCGCCTGGCCGCGGGTCACGGTGTCGCCCTTGTTGACGAGCAGCTCGAAGCCCTCGCCGTTGAGCTGGACCGTGTCGATGCCGAGGTGCGTGAGTACACCATGACCTTCACCGTCGACCACCACGTACGCGTGCGGGTGCAGGGAGACCACCACACCGTCGACGGGGGAGACCGCCTCCGAGGGCTCGCGCACGGGGTCGATGGCGGTGCCCGGTCCCACCATCGCGCCGGAGAACACCGGATCCGGCACTGCCGCGAGTCCGATGGCGCGACCGGCAAGAGGGGACGTCACGCTGGTCATGAGGGGCCTCCCAGGGGTGGGGCTTTGGGTGTCGCCGTCACTGACTGTTGCGAACGGCGTACTCTTCTGAAGGATAAGTCACTAGATGTTCGGGTTCGTCCGATGTAGGTCCAGATCCGGACGGCCCCTTCGGCACGGAGACTAGTGGACTAGACCGGTGGACTAGACCATACGCCTGAATCGATTTGCTTGGGCACCCCCCGGCCTGTACTGTCGTGACTCCCGCCAGGACGCCCCGCGTGAACATCTCGCGAACGGCTGATGGACGGGCATCCTCCTCTTCAGCTTCGATCTCGATCTCCACCGCTTATTCGCATGCCCTTTCGGGAATGCGGGAGTGGTCGGGGAGAAGGAAATTCGCTGATAGAGTCGGAGCCGCTGGAAAGGGAAACGCGAAAGCGAAAGCCTGGAAAGCGCCGAGGAAGTCGGACACGAAAGAGTCTGATAGAGTCGGAAACGCAAGACAGCAGAACGAAAGCCCGGAGGAAAGCCCGCGAGGGTGAGTACAAAGGAAGCGTCCGTTCCTTGAGAACTCAACAGCGTGCCAAAAATCAACGCCAGAAGTTGATACCCCGTCCACTTCGGTGGATGAGGTTCCTTTGAAAAAGACCTGTCGGGCCTTCGGGCACTGGCAGGCAACCAAACACAGCGAGGACGTTGTGGTCAGTCGGTCTTATTCCGACCAAGACTGGCCCGCTCTTTCGTGCGTGTGCACCCGATTACGGGTAAACATTCATGGAGAGTTTGATCCTGGCTCAGGACGAACGCTGGCGGCGTGCTTAACACATGCAAGTCGAACGATGAAGCCCTTCGGGGTGGATTAGTGGCGAACGGGTGAGTAACACGTGGGCAATCTGCCCTTCACTCTGGGACAAGCCCTGGAAACGGGGTCTAATACCGGATACGACTGCGGAAGGCATCTTCTGCGGTGGAAAGCTCCGGCGGTGAAGGATGAGCCCGCGGCCTATCAGCTTGTTGGTGGGGTAATGGCCTACCAAGGCGACGACGGGTAGCCGGCCTGAGAGGGCGACCGGCCACACTGGGACTGAGACACGGCCCAGACTCCTACGGGAGGCAGCAGTGGGGAATATTGCACAATGGGCGAAAGCCTGATGCAGCGACGCCGCGTGAGGGATGACGGCCTTCGGGTTGTAAACCTCTTTCAGCAGGGAAGAAGCGAAAGTGACGGTACCTGCAGAAGAAGCGCCGGCTAACTACGTGCCAGCAGCCGCGGTAATACGTAGGGCGCAAGCGTTGTCCGGAATTATTGGGCGTAAAGAGCTCGTAGGCGGCTTGTCACGTCGGATGTGAAAGCCCGAGGCTTAACCTCGGGTCTGCATTCGATACGGGCTAGCTAGAGTGTGGTAGGGGAGATCGGAATTCCTGGTGTAGCGGTGAAATGCGCAGATATCAGGAGGAACACCGGTGGCGAAGGCGGATCTCTGGGCCATTACTGACGCTGAGGAGCGAAAGCGTGGGGAGCGAACAGGATTAGATACCCTGGTAGTCCACGCCGTAAACGTTGGGAACTAGGTGTTGGCGACATTCCACGTCGTCGGTGCCGCAGCTAACGCATTAAGTTCCCCGCCTGGGGAGTACGGCCGCAAGGCTAAAACTCAAAGGAATTGACGGGGGCCCGCACAAGCGGCGGAGCATGTGGCTTAATTCGACGCAACGCGAAGAACCTTACCAAGGCTTGACATATACCGGAAAGCATTAGAGATAGTGCCCCCCTTGTGGTCGGTATACAGGTGGTGCATGGCTGTCGTCAGCTCGTGTCGTGAGATGTTGGGTTAAGTCCCGCAACGAGCGCAACCCTTGTCCTGTGTTGCCAGCATGCCCTTCGGGGTGATGGGGACTCACAGGAGACCGCCGGGGTCAACTCGGAGGAAGGTGGGGACGACGTCAAGTCATCATGCCCCTTATGTCTTGGGCTGCACACGTGCTACAATGGCCGGTACAATGAGCTGCGATACCGTGAGGTGGAGCGAATCTCAAAAAGCCGGTCTCAGTTCGGATTGGGGTCTGCAACTCGACCCCATGAAGTCGGAGTCGCTAGTAATCGCAGATCAGCATTGCTGCGGTGAATACGTTCCCGGGCCTTGTACACACCGCCCGTCACGTCACGAAAGTCGGTAACACCCGAAGCCGGTGGCCCAACCCTTGTGGAGGGAGCTGTCGAAGGTGGGACTGGCGATTGGGACGAAGTCGTAACAAGGTAGCCGTACCGGAAGGTGCGGCTGGATCACCTCCTTTCTAAGGAGCACAGTACCGATTGCAGACAAACGTTCTGCACGGTCAGCTCATGGGTGGAACGTTGATTAGTTGGCACGGTTTCTGAAACCTCCTGTAAGTACTGCTTCGGCGTGGAACACAGTGAGAGTCGACGGGATCGTGCTTGGCACGTTGTTGGGTCCTGAAGGTACGGCCGTATGGTCATGTCTTCAGTGCCGGCCCCAGTGAACTCACTAGCTTGTCTGGTGGGGTGATGGGTGGCTGGTCGTTGTTTGAGAACTACACAGTGGACGCGAGCATCTGTGGCCAAGTTTTTAAGGGCGCACGGTGGATGCCTTGGCACCAGGAACCGATGAAGGACGTGAGAGGCCGCGATAGGCCCCGGGGAGCTGCCAACTGAGCTTTGATCCGGGGGTGTCCGAATGGGGAAACCCGGCAGTCGTCATGGGCTGTCACCCACTGCTGAACACATAGGCAGTGTGGAGGGAACGAGGGGAAGTGAAACATCTCAGTACCCTCAGGAAGAGAAAACAACCGTGATTCCGGGAGTAGTGGCGAGCGAAACCGGATGAGGCCAAACCGTATGCGTGTGATACCCGGCAGGGGTTGCGCATGCGGGGTTGTGGGAATGAGCTTGATCGGTCTGCCGGCCGGTCGGCGAGTCAGAAACCGTTGATGTAGTCGAAGGACATGCGAAAGGTCCGGCGTAGAGGGTAAGACCCCCGTAGACGAAACATCAGCGGCTTGCTTGCTCATCTCCCAAGTAGCACGGGGCCCGAGAAATCCCGTGTGAATCTGGCGGGACCACCCGCTAAGCCTAAATATTCCCTGGTGACCGATAGCGGATAGTACCGTGAGGGAATGGTGAAAAGTACCGCGGGAGCGGAGTGAAATAGTACCTGAAACCGTGTGCCTACAAGCCGTGGGAGCGTCGCTGTATGTGCTTGCACATACAGTCGTGACTGCGTGCCTTTTGAAGAATGAGCCTGCGAGTTAGCGGTGTGTAGCGAGGTTAACCCGTGTGGGGAAGCCGTAGCGAAAGCGAGTCCGAATAGGGCGATTGAGTTGCACGCTCTAGACCCGAAGCGGAGTGATCTAGCCATGGGCAGGTTGAAGCGGAGGTAAGACTTCGTGGAGGACCGAACCCACCAGGGTTGAAAACCTGGGGGATGACCTGTGGTTAGGGGTGAAAGGCCAATCAAACTCCGTGATAGCTGGTTCTCCCCGAAATGCATTTAGGTGCAGCGTCGTGTGTTTCTTGCCGGAGGTAGAGCACTGGATAGGCGATGGGCCCTACCGGGTTACTGACCTTAGCCAAACTCCGAATGCCGGTAAGTGAGAGCACGGCAGTGAGACTGTGGGGGATAAGCTCCATGGTCGAGAGGGAAACAGCCCAGAGCATCGACTAAGGCCCCTAAGCGTACGCTAAGTGGGAAAGGATGTGGAGTCGCAGAGACAACCAGGAGGTTGGCTTAGAAGCAGCCACCCTTGAAAGAGTGCGTAATAGCTCACTGGTCAAGTGATTCCGCGCCGACAATGTAGCGGGGCTCAAGCGTACCGCCGAAGTCGTGTCATTGCAGCAATAGGGCCAACGCCCGCTGTGATGGGTAGGGGAGCGTCGTGTGCCGGGTGAAGCAGCAGCGGAAGCTAGTTGTGGACGGTTCACGAGTGAGAATGCAGGCATGAGTAGCGATACACACGTGAGAAACGTGTGCGCCGATTGACTAAGGGTTCCTGGGTCAAGCTGATCTGCCCAGGGTAAGTCGGGACCTAAGGCGAGGCCGACAGGCGTAGTCGATGGACAACCGGTTGATATTCCGGTACCCGCTTTGAAACGCCCAATATCGAATCAGGCGATGCTAAGTCCGTGAAGCCGTTCCGGACCCTTCGGGGAAAGGAAAGTGGTGGAGCCGACGAACCAGACTTGTAGTAGGTAAGCGATGGGGTGACGCAGGAAGGTAGTCCAGCCCGGGCGGTGGTTGTCCCGGGGTAAGGGTGTAGGCCGAGGGGTAGGCAAATCCGTCCCTCGTTAAGGCTGAGACCTGATGCCGAGCCGATTGTGGTGAAGTGGATGATCCTATGCTGTCGAGAAAAGCCTCTAGCGAGTTTCATGGCGGCCCGTACCCTAAACCGACTCAGGTGGTCAGGTAGAGAATACCGAGGCGTTCGGGTGAACTATGGTTAAGGAACTCGGCAAAATGCCCCCGTAACTTCGGGAGAAGGGGGCCATCACTGGTGATCGGATTTACTCCGTGAGCTGGGGGTGGCCGCAGAGACCAGCGAGAAGCGACTGTTTACTAAAAACACAGGTCCGTGCGAAGCCGTAAGGCGATGTATACGGACTGACGCCTGCCCGGTGCTGGAACGTTAAGGGGACCGGTTAGTGCACTTTCGGGTGTGCGAAGCTGAGAACTTAAGCGCCAGTAAACGGCGGTGGTAACTATAACCATCCTAAGGTAGCGAAATTCCTTGTCGGGTAAGTTCCGACCTGCACGAATGGCGTAACGACTTCTCGACTGTCTCAACCATAGGCCCGGTGAAATTGCACTACGAGTAAAGATGCTCGTTTCGCGCAGCAGGACGGAAAGACCCCGGGACCTTTACTACAGTTTGATATTGGTGTTCGGTTCGGCTTGTGTAGGATAGGTGGGAGACTTTGAAGCATCAACGCCAGTTGGTGTGGAGTCGCCGTTGAAATACCACTCTGGTCGTGCTGGATGTCTAACCTCGGTCCGTGATCCGGATCAGGGACAGTGTCTGATGGGTAGTTTAACTGGGGCGGTTGCCTCCCAAAGGGTAACGGAGGCGCCCAAAGGTTCCCTCAGCCTGGTTGGCAATCAGGTGTTGAGTGTAAGTGCACAAGGGAGCTTGACTGTGAGACCGACGGGTCGAGCAGGGACGAAAGTCGGGACTAGTGATCCGGCGGTGGCTTGTGGAAGCGCCGTCGCTCAACGGATAAAAGGTACCCCGGGGATAACAGGCTGATCTTCCCCAAGAGTCCATATCGACGGGATGGTTTGGCACCTCGATGTCGGCTCGTCGCATCCTGGGGCTGGAGTCGGTCCCAAGGGTTGGGCTGTTCGCCCATTAAAGCGGTACGCGAGCTGGGTTTAGAACGTCGTGAGACAGTTCGGTCCCTATCCGCTGTGCGCGTAGGAATATTGAGAAGGGCTGTCCCTAGTACGAGAGGACCGGGACGGACGAACCTCTGGTGTGCCAGTTGTCCTGCCAAGGGCATGGCTGGTTGGCTACGTTCGGGAGGGATAACCGCTGAAAGCATCTAAGCGGGAAGCCTGCTTCAAGATGAGTATTCCCACCTCCTTGAGAGGGTAAGGCTCCCAGTAGACGACTGGGTTGATAGGCCAGATGTGGAAGCCCGGTAACGGGTGAAGCTGACTGGTACTAATAGGCCGAGGGCTTGTCCTCAGTTGCTCGCGTCCACTGTGTTAGTTCTGAAATAACGAACAGCTGTGATTATGCCAGCGTTCAAATTTCATAGTGTTTCGGTGGTCATAGCGTTAGGGAAACGCCCGGTTACATTCCGAACCCGGAAGCTAAGCCTTTCAGCGCCGATGGTACTGCAGGGGGGACCCTGTGGGAGAGTAGGACGCCGCCGAACAATCATTGTGGGAAAGCCCCGCACCCTCTGGGTGCGGGGCTTTTCTGCGTTCCGGACACCCGCGGGCACTCCTGTAGGGTCAGGGGGCATCGAACGACCATTTCTACCGTCACGTGGAGGCCCCCGGGTGGAGGTCCAGGAGACTCGGGTTCAGACTGACCGAATTTTCACCATTCCCAACATCCTGAGCATGGCTCGCCTGGCCGGCGTGCCCCTGTTCCTGTGGCTGATCCTCGCGGAGTACGACGGGTGGGCCCTTGCCGTCCTCATGCTCAGCGGGGTCAGCGACTACCTCGACGGGAAGCTCGCCCGGCGCTGGAATCAGATCAGCAAGCTCGGCCGGCTGCTGGATCCCGCCGCGGACCGCCTCTACATCCTGTCGACGCTGTTCGGTCTGACCTATCGCGAGATCCTGCCGCTGTGGCTCACCGGAGCTCTCCTCGCGCGTGAGCTGATGTTGCTGGTCATGGTGTGGATCCTGCGCCGCCACGGATATCCGCCGCCACAGGTCAACTTCCTCGGCAAGGCCGCGACCTTCAACCTGATGTACGCCTTCCCGTTGCTCCTGCTCAGTGACGGAAGCGGCTGGTTGGCCTGGTTGGCCTCAGTTTTCGGATGGGCGTTCGCGGGATGGGGTACAACCCTCTATTGGTGGGCAGGAATCCTTTACGTGGTTCAAGTCCGCCGCCTGGTGAAGGCTGACGCCACGGCCGATTGAGCCCGCCCGACGCCGGATGACGCGGAGGAGTCGCGAAGTCACCGAACGAGGCGGGTGAGAGTCGGCACGACTGTCATCTCTCAAGGAGGACTCTTCCGACATGAAGGCCGTCGTGATGGCCGGTGGCGAGGGCACACGCCTTCGTCCCATGACCTCGAGCATGCCCAAGCCGCTCCTGCCGGTGGCGAACCGCCCGATCATGGAGCACGTACTCAGGCTGCTCAAGCGGCACGGTCTCAGCGAGACCGTGGTTACCGTGCAGTTCCTGGCGTCGCTCGTCAAGAACTACTTCGGGGACGGCGAAGAGCTCGGGATGGAGCTCACCTATGCCAACGAGGAAAAGCCACTCGGGACCGCCGGCAGCGTGAAGAACGCCGAGGAGGCCTTGAAGGATGACGCCTTCGTCGTCATTTCCGGCGATGCGCTGACCGACTTCGACCTCACCGACCTGATCCGCTTCCACAAGGAGAAGGGCGCACTCGTCACGGTGTGCCTGACCCGGGTGCCGAACCCGCTGGAATTCGGCATCACGATCGTGGACGAGGAAGGCAAGGTCGAGCGTTTCCTGGAGAAGCCGACCTGGGGCCAGGTGTTCTCGGACACCGTCAACACCGGCATCTACGTCATGGAGCCCGAGGTCTTCGACTACGTCGACGCCGACGTCTCGGTCGACTGGTCCAGTGACGTCTTCCCCCGGCTGATGAAGGAAGGCCGGCCGATCTACGGCTACGTGGCCGAGGGCTACTGGGAGGACGTGGGCACGCACGAGAGCTACGTCAAGGCGCAGGCCGACGTGCTCGAGGGCAAGGTCGAGGTCGAGATGGACGGCTTCGAGATCTCGCCCGGCGTGTGGGTCGCCGAAGGTGCCGAGGTCAGCCCGGACGCCGTACTGCGCGGACCGCTCTACATCGGGGACTACGCGAAGATCGAAGCCGGCGTGGAGATCCGCGAGCACACGGTCATCGGGTCGAACGTCGTCGTCAAGTCCGGAGCCTTCCTGCACCGGGCGGTCGTCCACGACAACGTGTACATCGGCCCCCACAGCAACCTCCGCGGCTGCGTCATCGGCAAGAACACCGACATCATGCGCGCGGCCCGGATCGAGGACGGAGCCGTCATCGGCGACGAGTGCCTCGTCGGTGAGGAATCGATCGTGCAGGGGAACGTGCGCGTCTACCCCTTCAAGACGATCGAGGCCGGTGCCTTCGTCAACACGTCCGTCATCTGGGAGTCCCGCGGACAGGCCCACCTCTTCGGCGCGCGCGGGGTCTCCGGGATCCTGAACGTCGAGATCACCCCCGAGCTGGTGGTCCGGCTCGCCGGCGCCTACGCCACCACCCTGAAGAAGGGTGCGATCGTCACCACGGCCCGCGACCACTCCCGCGGCGCCCGAGCGCTCAAGCGGGCCGTGATCTCGGCGCTCCAGGCCAGCGCGATCAACGTGCGCGACCTGGAGAACGTACCGCTGCCCGTGGCGCGGCAGCAGACCGCGAGAGGCAGCGCCGGCGGGATCGTCCTGCGGACCTCGCCCGGAGTGCCGGACTCCGTCGACATCATGTTCCTCGACGAACGAGGAGCGGACCTCTCGCTCCAGCAGCAGCGCAAGCTGGACCGCGTGTACGCGCGCCAGGAGTACCGGCGCGCGTTCCCCGGCGAGATCGGCGACCTGCAGTTCCCGGGCAGCGTCTTCGACGCGTACACCGGCTCGCTGCTGCGGCGGGTGGACACCACGGGGATCGCCGACGCGGGGCTCAAGGTGGTCGTCGACGCCACCAACGGCAGCGCCGGGCTCGTCATGCCGAGCCTGCTGGGCCGGCTCGGGGTGGACGCGCTGACGATCAACCCCGGCCTCGACGAGTCCAGGCCGACGGAGACCGCCGAGTCCCGGCGGGCCGGCCTGGTGCGGCTGGGCGAGATCGTCGCCTCGGCCCGGGCGGCCTTCGGCGTGCGGTTCGACCCGGTCGGCGAGCGCATCTCCCTGGTCGACGAGCGCGGGCGGATCATCGAGGACGACCGGGCTCTGCTCGTCATGCTCGACCTGGTGGCCGCGGAGAAGCGCAGCGGCAAGGTGGCGCTGCCGGTGACCACGACGCGCGTCGCCGAGCAGGTGGCGGCGTACCACGGCACGCAGGTGGAGTGGACGACGACCTCGCCGGACGACCTGACCCGGGTCGGGCGGGCGGAGAACACCATCTTCGGCGGAGACGGCCGGGGCGGCTTCATCGTTCCGGAGTTCAGCAGCGTCTTCGACGGCTCGGCGGCGTTCGTGCAGCTGCTCGGCCTGGTGGCGCGTACCCAGCTCACGCTGAGCCAGATCGACGCCCGGATCCCGCGGGCGCACGTGCTCAAGCGCGACGTGCCGACCCCGTGGGCGGTGAAGGGGCTCGTCATGCGGCGGGTCGTGGAAGTGGCCGGAGACCGGCAGGTGGACACCACCGACGGCGTGCGGGTGGTCGAGGCCGACGGACGGTGGGCGCTGGTCCTGCCGGACCCGGCGGAGGCCGTGACGCACCTGTGGGCCGAGGGCCCCGACGACGCCTCCGCGCAGGCACTGCTCGAGGAGTGGGCGGGCGTGGTGGACGGCGCCGGGCACTGAGTGCCGGGCGGTCCATGACATAGCGCGTGAGTCCGGTGGGCCGGGGTGTCCGGCCCCGGCCCACCGGATGGACGCATTGGGAGTGTGCGGCGCCGACATGCGACGATGTGCGGCATGTCGCAGCCGCCCCACAACCGGACTCCGGCGTCTTCTGTGCCACCGCGGCCGGACGCCTCCATGTCGCTGCTGACGCACGTGATGGACCACAGCCTCGACGAGGGCTACGCGGAGGCGACGGCCCGGCGCCGGGCGGATGGCACGGCCGGCCTGCCCCGCACGCTCAAGGCCAAGCTGGGGCTCGCCGCCGGACTCGTGGTCGCCGCGATGGTCGTCACGCTCGGCGCGGCCGAGGCCCGCGTGGACGCGCCGGTGCTCGCCAAGGAACGCCAGGAACTGATCGACCGCGTCCAGCGGGCCGACGAGCGCGCGGACGCCCTGGAGCAGAACATCGACCGGCTGAGGACCGATGTCGCCGCACGTCAGCGCGCGGCCCTCAAGCAGCCCGGCGGGAGCCAGGGCGAGCTCGTCTCCCTGCTGGCCGGCGCCACCGAGGTCCGCGGGCCGGGGATCAAGCTGGTGGTGGACGACGCGAAGGGCTCCTCCACGGGCGACGGCGGAAAACCGCGCGAGAGCAGCGGCTTCTCGGACACCGGCCGGCTCCGCGACCGTGACATGCAGAAGATCGTCAACGGACTGTGGCAGTCCGGCGCGGAGGCGATCTCCATCAACGGGCAGCGGCTGACGGAGCTGTCGGCGATCAGGGCCGCGGGCGACGCGATACTGGTCGACAACCGGCCTCTGGTGCCGCCGTACGAAGTGCTGGCGGTGGGGGACAAGAAGAAGCTCGGCCCGGCCTTCCAGGACTCGGCGGACGGCCAGTACCTGCACGTTCTGCAGGAGAGCTACGGGATCCGCTACACCCTGTCCGCGGCCGACGAGCTGCGGCTTCCGGCCGCCTCGAGCCTGATCGTACGTACAGCCACAGCAGCAGAGCAGCAGAAGGGTGCATCGTGATCGCGGTACTGGGCCTCTTGGCCGGAGTGGTGGTCGGACTTCTGGTCCGGCCCGAGGTACCGGCCGTGGTGGAGCCTTATCTGCCCATCGCCGTGGTGGCGGCGCTGGACGCGGTGTTCGGCGGTCTGCGCGCCATGCTGGACGGCATCTTCGTCGACAAGGTCTTCGTGGTGTCGTTCCTGTCGAACGTCGTCGTGGCCGCGCTGATCGTCTTCCTCGGCGACAAGCTGGGCGTCGGCTCGCAGCTGTCGACCGGCGTGGTCGTCGTCCTCGGCATCCGCATCTTCTCCAACGCCGCGGCCATCCGCCGGCACGTGTTCCGGGCGTGATGGCCATGAGCGCGAACGACACCCCTGCCGAGGAACCGAACGTCCCGGAACAGCCTCTTGAACAGGGAAAGACACAGGCCGAGCCGGTTGCCGAGGAGACCGGACGGCAGCGGCTGGCGGCGGGACTGTGGCCGCCGAGGGTCAGCCGGGCCCAACTGATCGTCGCCCTGCTGCTGTTCGTCCTGGGCCTGGGCCTGGCCATCCAGGTCCGGTCGAACAGCGACTCCAGCGCGCTGCGCGGGGCGCGTCAGGAGGACCTCGTACGGATCCTCGACGAGCTCGACGGGCGGACCAAGCGGCTGGAGGACGAGAAGCAGCGGTTGGAGGACCAGCGCCGGGAGCTGGAGAGCAGCTCCAACCAGGCCGAGGAGGCCCGCAAGCAGACCGTGGAGAAGGAGCGTCAACTCGGCATCCTGGCCGGTACGGTGGCAGCACAGGGACCGGGCATCACGCTCAAGATCACTGATCCCACCGGCCAGGTGCAGTCCGACCAGCTGCTGGACACGCTCCAGGAGCTGCGGGCCGCCGGGGCCGAGGCGATCCAGATCAACGGGGTGCGCATCGTGGCGGGCTCGTACTTCTCGGACGAGAACGGTGGGGTCGGGATCGACGGCAAGAAGATCACACAACCCTATGAGTTCAAGGTGATCGGCAAGCCCCAGGATCTGGAGCCCGCGCTCAACATCCCGGGCGGCGTCGTCCAGACGCTGGAGAAGGAGCAGGCCACGGTCGCCGTCACACGGTCGGCGAAGATCGTTGTGGATGCCTTGCGGGCTGCGAAGCAGCCTGACTACGCTCGGTCGTCATCGGGGTGAAGATGAAGCGGAGTGGAGGGTGGAGCGGCTCACACGGGCTGATGCCTGCGGGGGGTCGCCGCACCGAAGTTGCGGTGCGTGGTGGAAACTGTCTGGTGGTTACGGACGTTGTGAGAATGTCCGGGTCGGCAGGTGTCTGCATTCGGAGTTCGTCCTGCCCCACGGGCGGGTCTGTTTCAGTCAAGGGGAATCGCCCGTGAAGTTGTTTGAGAAGTTGTTCGGCAAGAAGAACCGCGAGGAGAGCGGCGCGGCGAGGCACCGCGCCGGGGGTGCGGAAGGCCAGGGCGACCGGCCGCTCTTCCGCGACGAGGTCGCCGGCGCGGGCGAGGTTCCGGGTGCCCCCGGCGCGTCGTCTGTTGACCCTGCCGGTACCGGCCGCATAGGTTTCGGTGAACCATCAACCTCAAGTGCGGGTGGAGGGTTTGCCCCCGACCCGTATGCCACCAATGCCTCCGCGGGGCAGCCGCGGCGCGAGGAGCCGTCCATGTCGGCCGAGCAGGTTTGCAGCAGGTGCGGACACCGTAGCGATGCGGCCAGCCGGTTCTGCTCCAACTGCGGAGCGCCGCTGCGGGCGGGTCTGACGCCGGAGCGTGCCTCGGAGACCACGTCCACCATCTCGATCTCGGGCCTCGAGGCCTACGAGGCCGAGGTGACGGGACAGACGCACGTGTCGTCCTCGCTGTCCCCCGAGGCCCAGGCCGCGGTGGAGGCACTGCCGCCCGGTTCCGCCCTGCTCATCGTGCGGCGCGGACCCAACTCCGGCAGCCGCTTCCTGCTGGACGGCGAACTGACCACGGCCGGCCGGCACCCGCAGAGCGACATCTTCCTGGACGACGTCACCGTCTCCCGGCGCCATGTCGAATTCCGCAGGAGCCAGGACGGCGGCTTCACCGTGGCCGACGTAGGCAGTCTCAACGGCACGTACGTCAACCGTGAACCGATCGACTCCGTCGCCCTTCACAACGGCGACGAGGTGCAGATCGGCAAGTACCGGTTGGTCTTCTACGCGAGCCTGCGGGGCGTCTGACCCTCCCCCGGACCCGGTCCGGGGGCACCCGAGGGAAGGTCCCATGCTGCGCAATCCGACAGGCGGCGCCGGAAACGGCACCGCCGGCTCGGCCGGGCGGCTGGTGAGCATCGGCACGGTGCTCACCACGCTGCGTGACGAGTTCCCCGAAGTCACGATCTCGAAGATCCGTTTTCTGGAGGCGGAGGGGCTGGTCGAGCCCCGGCGCACACCTTCCGGGTACCGCAAGTTCAGCACGGAGGACGTGGAGCGCCTCGCCCGCATCCTGCGGCTGCAGCGTGACCACTACCTGCCGCTGAAGGTCATCCGCGAGCAGCTCGACGCGCTCGCACGCGGGGAGCAGATCCGCATCCCGGCGCCCACGGCGCACGGCGACACCGCCGATCCGTCCGACCCGGCCGTCTCCGCCGCCGTATACGGCGAGGTGGGGCAGGAGCGGCCCCCCGCGGCCCGTGTGGGGCGGCCGGAGCTGCTGGAGGCCGTCGGCGTGGACGAGGAGCAGCTCGTCGAGTGGGAGTCGTACGGGCTGCTCGCCGAGGCGCCGGGCGGCGGGTTCGACGCCGATGCGGTCACGGTGGCCCGGCTCGTGGCCGACCTGGGGCGTTTCGGCCTGGAGCCGCGGCACCTGCGCGCCATGAAGGCGGCCGCCGACCGGGAGGCGGGTCTGGTGGAACAGGTCGTGGCACCGCTGCGCCGGCACCGCAACCCGCAGACCAGGGCCCATGCGGAGGCCACGATGAAGGAGCTCGCGGGGCTCTCCGTACGGCTGCACGAGGCCTTGGTGCAGACGGCTCTCGGCGTCCGGTTGCGCTGACCTCGGCGGTCGAGGTGGAGCCCCGACTACCCAAACCTGCCGAGCAGGTCCTAGGGTTGCTGTGTGAACGAGCTCGACGTTGTGGGTGTCCGGGTGGAAATGCCCTCCAACCAACCGATCGTGCTCCTGCGTGAAGTGGGAGGCGATCGGTACCTCCCCATCTGGATCGGTCCGGGGGAGGCGACGGCCATTGCCTTCGCCCAGCAGGGGATGGCGCCTGCCCGGCCGCTGACGCACGACCTCTTCAAGGACGTGCTGGAGGCGGTCGGTCAGGAGCTCACCGAGGTCCGGATCACGGATCTGCGGGAGGGCGTCTTCTACGCGGAGCTCGTCTTCGCCAGCGGGGTCGAGGTGAGCGCGCGGCCTTCCGACGCCATAGCCCTCGCCCTGCGGACGGGGACGCCGATCTACGGCAGTGACGGCGTCCTGGACGATGCCGGAATCGCCATCCCGGACGAGCAGGAGGACGAGGTGGAGAAGTTCCGCGAGTTCCTCGACCAGATCTCACCCGAGGACTTCGGCACCGGCCCGCAGTGAGGCACCGTCTGCGTCGTCCACGGTGTGGCTCCAGCCCATTCGAGTAGCCTTTCCCCGCAAACGGATACGGGAAACCACTCTCAGGGTGATTATCACTCGGCGTGCCGAGTGTGGCGATCGTTGACGCACCCCTGGTGACTGCCTACCTTCGAGGTGGGCAGGTCAAGGACGGAGGGTCGGCGTGAGGATCACGGGCGACGGTACGACCGGGGGCACCCCCGTACGGAGTGGCACCGGGCCGTACCCGCTGCACGGTGGTGCGGTCGGATCCGCGCACCGTCAGCCGGAGTCGACGCCGGTCGGGCCGGTGGACGGCGAGCCGGCGCCCGAACAGGTCGGCTACCGCGGGCCGACGGCGTGCGCCGCGGCCGGCATCACCTACCGGCAGCTCGACTACTGGGCGCGCACCGGGCTGGTGGAGCCCAGCGTGCGGCCCGCCTACGGGTCCGGGACTCAGCGCCTCTACAGCTTCCGCGACGTCGTCGTCCTCAAGATCGTCAAGCGCTTCCTGGACACCGGTGTGGCGCTGCAGAACATCCGCACGGCCGTCCGGCACCTGCACGACCGCGACCTCGCGGACCTCGAGCGGATGACGCTGATGAGCGACGGCGCCACCGTGTACGAGTGCACCTCGCCGGACCAGGTCGTCAGCCTCCTCCAGGGCGGGCAGGGCGTCTTCGGCATCGCCGTGGGCGTGGTGTGGCGCGACGTGCAGAGCGCGCTGTCGCAGCTGCACGGGGAGCGGGTGGACACCGGCGAGACCCTGGTCGGGCACAACCCGACGGACGAGCTGGCCGCCCGCCGCAACCGCGCCGTCTGAGCGGGCCGGCCGAGCCGCGGGAATGTCAGTGGCGTAGGGCAGCATCGGTGCTGTGAGAGCCGCTCCGACCATCCTGCATCTGGACATGGACGCCTTCTACGCCTCCGTCGAGCAGGCGTCGAAGCCGAGCCTGCGCGGCAAGGCCGTCATCGTCGGGGGGCTCGGGCCGCGCGGGGTCGTCGCCACGGCCTCGTACGAGGCCAGGCGGTTCGGGGTGCACTCGGCGATGCCCACCGCGCAGGCCAGGCGTCTCTGCCCGAACGGCGCCTACCTCATCCCGCGGTTCACGCTCTACCGGCAGGTCAGCGACGTGGTGATGGCCATGCTGCGAGAGCTGTCGCCGCTGGTGGAGCCGCTCAGCCTGGACGAGGCCTTCGTGGACCTGGAGGCGGGCGGGGTCGCTTTCGACGCGGGCTCGGCCCGGGCGACGGGCGAGCGGTTGCGGGCCGACATCAGGGCCGCCACCGGGCTCAGCGGGTCCGTGGGGCTCGCCGGGTCGAAGATGCTGGCCAAGGTGGCCTCGGAGGAGGCCAAGCCCGCCGGGCTGCTGCTGATCGAGCCCGGGACCGAGCGGGAGCTGCTCGCTCCGATGTCCGTACGGACCCTGCCCGGGGTGGGGCCGGCCACGGGGGAGCACCTGCGCCGCGCCGGGATCACCACGGTGGGGGAGCTGGTGGAGGCCGGGGAGGACGAGCTGGTCCGGATGGTCGGGCGCGCGCACGGCACGGGGCTGTACCGGATGGCGCTGGGGCTGGACGACCGGCCGGTGGTCGCGGAGCGGGACGCGAAGTCGGTGTCGGTCGAGGACACCTTCGACGTGGACCTGCACGACCGGGTGCGGATCCGGGGCGAGGTGCAGCGGCTCGCCGACCGGTGCGTGCAGCGGCTGCGGGGCTCCGGGCACTCGGGGCGCACGATCGTGCTCAAGGTGAGGCGCTACGACTTCTCCACGCTGACGCGGTCCGAGACGCTGCGCGGGCCCACGGACGACGCGGCGGTGGTGCGCGAGGCCGCCGCGCGGCTGCTGGAGGCGGTGGACACCACGGGCGGGGTGCGGCTGCTGGGGGTGGGCGTGACCGGCCTGGCGGACTACACGCAGGAGGACCTCTTCGCGCAGTCACTCGCCGCCGAGGCGGAGGCGGCGGACGAGGGGGCCGGAACGGACGGCACGGGCGGTACGGCCGCGGGAGCCGAGCCGGATGCCGCCGACGGGGGCGCGGGGGCCCAGGAGGGGTCGGAGCCGCCCGCGGAGGCACAGGGGGCTCCCGGGCGCCGCTGGGTGGCCGGGAGCGACGTACGGCACGTCCTGTACGGGCCGGGGTGGGTGCAGGGCAGCGGGGTCGGACGGGTGACCGTGCGGTTCGAGCAGCCCGGATCGGAGCCCGGCCGGGTGCGGACCTTCCGGGTGGACGACCCCGAGCTGGAGCCGTCCGACCCGCTGCCGCTGGTGGGGGACACGGACTAGGAGGGGTGCCGGCGGCGGGAGGTCAGCCCTCGTCGCCCGCCAGGCGGCCGAAGTCGCGGTGGAAGTCGGACGGAAGGGTCGTGTCCAGGCCGTAGTGGTGGTAGAGCTGGAGTTCCTGTTCGGGAGAGAGGTGGCGGCCGACGCCGAAGTCCGGTGCGTCCTTGATGAGGGAGCGTTCGAAGGGCACCCGCAGGGTCTCGCCGACCATCTCGCTCGGCTCCAGGGGGACGAAGGCGTCCCGGCTGAACAGGCCCGTGCGGACGGCGGCCCATTCCGGGACACCCGTCGCATCGTCGAGGTAGACCTCGTCGATGGTGCCGATCTTGGCACCGTTGCGGTCGAACGCCTTGCGGCCGATCAGGCTGCGCGGATCGATGTCGGTCTGCACGGTCCCTCCAAATGGTCGCAACTGCTCCGTAATGACTACAGAAGTGCATTTCCGCAGAGGAGGCCACTCGGGGAGCCCCTTGAACCCCGCTGGTAGTCTGGGTGACGGCTGTCGACCCTGTGCGGGAGAGTCCTCCGAGTGAGCAAGACGGAGGCGCCGAAGGAGCAAATCCTCCCCGGAATCTCTCAGGCATACGTACCGCACGGACGAGGCCACTCTGGAAAGCAGGGCGGGTACCGGGCGCGCAGTGCCGGTCCCCCTCCTCACCGACGGTGAAAGCCGGATCTCTCGGGAGACCCCCGTGACTCCGGTGAAACTCTCAGGTGCAGATGACAGAGGGGGAGGCCGTCCGGGTGCCCGCGCCGTGGTGCCCCTCGCAGGTCATATGACCAGGAGGCCTCCGTACATGACCGCCAACCGCATTCCGCTCTCCCAGCTGGAGCGAGGCATCCCCTTCGCACAGCGCCACATCGGCCCGGATGCCGAGGCGCAGGCGAAGATGCTCGCCCACGTGGGCTACGGCTCCCTGGACGAACTGACCGCCGCCGCGGTCCCGGATGTGATCAAGACCGCCGACGCGCTCGACCTGCCCGAGGCGCGGACCGAGGCCGAGGTGCTCGCCGAGCTGCGCTCGCTCGCCGACCGCAACCAGGTCCTCACCCCCATGATCGGTCTCGGCTACTACGGGACCTTCACCCCGCCGGTGATCCTCCGCAACGTCATGGAGAACCCGGCCTGGTACACGGCGTACACGCCCTACCAGCCGGAGATCTCGCAGGGCCGCCTCGAGGCCCTCCTGAACTTCCAGACCGTCGTCGCCGAACTCACCGGCCTGCCGACCTCGGGCGCCTCGCTGCTCGACGAGGGCACCGCGGCCGCCGAGGCCATGACCCTGGCCCGCCGCGTGGGCAAGGTCAAGGGCAACGTCTTCCTCATCGACGCCGACGCCCTGCCGCAGACGGTCGCCGTCATCGAGACCCGCGCCGAGCCGATCGGCATCGAGGTCGTCGTCGCCGACCTCTCCGACGGCATCCCCGCCGAGATCGCCGAGCGCGGCGTCTACGGCGTCCTGCTCCAGTACCCGGGTGCCTCCGGCGCCGTCCGGGACATCAAGCCGGTCATCGACCAGGCGCACGAGCTCGGTGCCATCGTCACCGTCTCGGCCGACCTGCTCGCCCTGACCCTCCTGACGTCCCCGGGCGCCCTCGGCGCGGACATCGCCGTGGGCACCACCCAGCGCTTCGGCGTCCCGATGGGCTTCGGCGGACCGCACGCCGGCTACATGGCCGTCCAGGACAAGCACGCCCGCTCGCTGCCCGGCCGCCTCGTCGGCGTCTCGGTGGACGCGGACGGCAACAAGGCGTACCGCCTGGCCCTGCAGACCCGCGAGCAGCACATCCGCCGCGAGAAGGCCACCAGCAACATCTGCACCGCGCAGGTGCTGCTCGCCGTGATGGCCGGCATGTACGCCGTCTACCACGGCCCGGACGGCCTGCGGACGATCGCCGGCCGCACCCACCGCTACGCGACGCTGCTCGCGGCCGGTCTGCGCGCCGGCGGGGTCGAGACCGTGCACGGCTCCTACTTCGACACGATCACGGTCCGCGTCCCGGGCCGAGCGGCCGAGGTCGTCGCAGCCGCCCGTGAGGGCGGGGTCAACCTGCACCGGGTCGACGCCGACCTCGTCTCCATCAGCTGCGACGAGACCACGCTGCGCGCCGACATCGAGGCCGTCTGGGCCGCCTTCGGCGTCACCGCGGACATCGAGGCGCTCGACGGGACCACGGCCGACACCCTGCCCGAGGCCCTGCTGCGCTCGGACGCCTACCTGACCCACCCGGTCTTCCACCAGCACCGCTCCGAGACCGCGATGCTGCGCTACCTGCGCAAGCTCTCGGACAAGGACTACGCGCTGGACCGCGGCATGATCCCGCTGGGCTCCTGCACCATGAAGCTCAACGCGACCACCGAGATGGAGCCGGTGACCTGGCCCGAGTTCGGCCAGCTGCACCCCTTCGCCCCGGTGGAGCAGGCCGAGGGCTACCTCACGCTCATCAACGAGCTGGAGGAACGTCTCTGCGAGGTCACCGGCTACGACAAGGTCTCCATCCAGCCGAACGCCGGCTCCCAGGGCGAACTCGCCGGTCTGCTGGCCGTGCGCGCCTACCACCGTGCGAACGGCGACGAGCAGCGCACCGTCTGCCTCATCCCGTCCTCCGCGCACGGCACCAACGCCGCCAGCGCCGTGATGGCCGGCATGAAGGTCGTCGTCGTCAAGACCGCCGACGACGGCGAGGTGGACGCGGACGACCTGCGCGCCAAGATCGAGCAGCACCGCGACGAGCTCGCCGTGCTGATGATCACGTACCCCTCCACGCACGGTGTGTTCGAGGAGCACGTCGCCGACATCTGCGCCCAGGTGCACGAGGCCGGCGGCCAGGTCTACGTCGACGGCGCCAACCTGAACGCCCTGGTGGGCCTGGCCAAGCCGGGTCACTTCGGCGGCGACGTCTCGCACCTGAACCTGCACAAGACCTTCTGCATCCCGCACGGCGGCGGCGGTCCGGGCGTCGGCCCGGTCGGTGTCCGGGCGCACCTGGCCCCGTACCTGCCGAACCACCCGCTGCAGCCGACGGCCGGCCCGGAGACGGGCGTGGGCCCGATCTCGGCCGCTCCGTGGGGCTCGGCCGGCATCCTGCCGATCTCCTGGTCGTACGTGCGCCTCATGGGCGGCGAGGGCCTCAAGCGCGCCACCCAGGTGGCGGTGCTCGGCGCCAACTACATCGCCAAGCGCCTGGAGCCGCACTACCCGGTGCTCTACACCGGCCCGGGCAACCTGGTCGCGCACGAGTGCATCATCGACCTGCGCCCGCTGTCGAAGGCCACGGGCGTCAGCGTGGACGACATCGCCAAGCGTCTGATCGACTACGGCTTCCACGCGCCGACGATGTCCTTCCCGGTCGCCGGAACGCTCATGATCGAGCCGACGGAGTCCGAGGACCTCGCCGAGATCGACCGCTTCTGCGACGCGATGATCGCCATCCGCGCCGAGATCGAGCGGGTCGCGGGCGGCGAGTGGCCGGCGGACGACAACCCGCTGGCCAACGCCCCGCACACGGCGGCTTCGCTGGGCGGCGAGTGGGACCACGCGTACACCAGGGACGAGGCCGTCTTCCCGGGCGGGGTCACGGCCGCCGAGAAGTACTGGCCGCCGGTGCGCCGCATCGACGGTGCGTTCGGCGACCGGAACCTGGTGTGCTCCTGCCCGCCGCTGGACGAGTACGACAACTGAGGCGTCCGCCTCTGACGGCAGTCGTATGACATGACGAAGGGGCCGGCCCGGGAGACTCTCCCGGCCGGCCCCTTCGTCGTCCGCCGCCGTCTACGCCGCCGCGAGCGGGCGGTGCGGGGCGATGATCTGCCCGTCGGGCAGCAGCTCACCGGTGTCCTCGAAGAGCAGGACGCCGTTGCACAGCAGGCTCCAGCCCTGTTCCGGGTGGTTGGCCACCGGGCGAGCGGCCTCCCGGTCGGCGGATTCGGCAGACGGGCAGGCTGGCTGGTGCTGGCACATGGATGCGTTCTTTCGCTGCGGTGTGGTCTGTGTGCTACGGCTCGATACCTGGTTCATGGCCGTCCCCCTGGGTCATCCCCGCAGCCGCGGGGCGCTTGCCATCAGTGTTCCCCCACGACAGCCGCTTCGCAGGGATTTCCCGGCAGCTGTCCTCATGGATTGATGACGCATCACTCGTGCGGGCGGTTCAGGCCAACTCCCCTGTCATTTCGGATGGTTCGCGGGTGGCCCGGGCGGACTAGGCCGAATGGGCGAATCGGGTCAGGCGGCGGGCGCGGCCAGCGACGGCGGGACCGGCGCCGTCGCGGGGGTGAGCCGGTGGGTCAGCACGGGCAGGAGTTCGGACACCGGATGCGGCCGGTACGCGGCGATCCCGGGCGGGGCCGGGGCCAGGGGCACCAGCAGGTCCTCGCCGGCGGGCAGTCCGGCGGCGGCGTCCGCGCCCACCGCCCCGTGCAGCCACAGCGTCAGCATGTAGAGCTCCGGTACGGAGAGCAGCCGGGGCTGGTAGCTGGTGCCGAGCAGCTCGGCCTGGCGCAGGGCGCGCTCGGTGGCCGCGACGTAGGGGCCCTCGAAGAAATGGGAGAAGGTCCAGCCGTCGGGCGTCAGCCGCGTGTCGGCCGCCGCGACGTGGCGGTCCCCGCTGCGGATCAGGAACCGCCAGCCGACGAGCCGGGTGCGGGGCGGCCGGCCGGCGGACGCGAGGTCCGAGAGGTTCAGCCGGTCCAGGACGTGGACCGGAAGGGGGAGTTCGGCGGTCAGCGGCCCCTGGATGGCGCGCAGGGCCGGAGTGTGCGCCTCGTGGACGGCGGTGGGGGAACCGAGTGCCGCGAGGACGCTGCGCAGGGCGGGTGCGGGAGCCGGGGGGACATGCAGCGGCATGGTGGGTCGCCTCTCACTTGGGAGACCTGTGGAACGGGGGCAGGTGCGGGACGGCGCTGTCGCATTCTGGGGCCAGAGGGGGGCCGAGGGGCAATGGCCGCGCGCCAACTCTCTGCCTCGTTTGCGGAGTTTATACGACATGTGTTCACGCAGTGTTTCGGCTAGCCGTCCCGCCTATTGCCGACAAGGCGCTTACCGGTCCCGCTGACATGGCATTCATGCCGGATGCGCGCGAACGTGCCGCGCTGACCTCGGAGGTTACCGGAAGGGGGCTCGGCTGGAAAGCACCTGTTTTCAGGAGCGGGCAAATGTCAAGATGAATTTGCATGAGGCGACTTGCCAGGTGAATGTGCCGAAGCGCCCTTCGGCCAACCCGGCGCGCGCTCCTCGCCACGCACGC
Source organism: Streptomyces erythrochromogenes (assembly GCF_036170895.1). Lineage (NCBI taxonomy): Bacteria > Bacillati > Actinomycetota > Actinomycetes > Kitasatosporales > Streptomycetaceae > Streptomyces > Streptomyces erythrochromogenes. The sequence continues at coordinate 6,804,734 of NZ_CP108036.1, forward strand.
CCCCTCCGCGTTATGGATCACGATGCCGGGGCATCATCGACCGTAACGCGCGCCTGGGTGCCCCGGGCCAGGCCCACTCGAGGAGGGACGCTTCGATGGGGGAGAAGGTCGTGGCGGGCGGATTCGACCTGTCCGATCGGCAGCGGTATCGAAGGAAACTCCACGAGTGTCTGGAGGGACTGGAGCGACTTCTGGCGGAGAAGAGGTTCGATCGCCCCAAGAACATGATGGGGCTGGAGATCGAGTTGAATCTCGCGGGAACCGACGGGTTGCCGCGAATGGTGAATGCCCAGGTGCTGGAGCGGATTGCCAGTCCTGATTTCCAGACCGAACTGGGAATGTTCAACCTGGAGGTGAACGTTCTGCCGCACCGGCTCGGCGGCCGGGTATTCGACCAACTCGCCGAGGAACTCAGCGCGGGGCTGGGATACGCCCACCGGCAGGCCGCGGAGATCGACGCCGGAGTCGTGATGATCGGCATCCTGCCGACGATCTCCCGCACGGACCTGGTCACCGCGAACCTCTCGGCGGTGGACCGCTACTCCCTGCTGAACGAGCAGATCCTGATGATGCGCGGGGAGGACTTCACGCTCGACATCGACGGCGTCGAGCGGCTGATCTGGACCTCCGGGTCCATCGTGCCTGAGGCCGCCTGCACCTCCGTACAGCTGCACCTGCAGGTGACGCCGGCCCGGTTCTCGGCCGTGTGGAACGCGGCGCAGGCGGCGACCGCGGCGCAGATAGCCGTCGGCGCCAACTCGCCCTTCCTGTTCGGGCGGGAGCTGTGGCGGGAGTCGCGGCCGCCGCTGTTCACGCAGGCCACCGACACCCGGCCGCCGGAACTCCAGGCGCAGGGAGTGCGGCCGCGCACCTGGTTCGGCGAGCGGTGGGTGGACTCGGCGTACGAGCTCTTCGCCGAGAACGTCCGCTACTTCCCCTCCCTGCTGCCGATATGCGACGAGGAGGAGCCCCTGCGGGTGCTGGCCGAGGGCGGGGTGCCGAGCCTGCAGGAGCTGGTCCTGCACAACGGCACCGTCTACCGCTGGAACCGGCCCGTGTACGGGGTGGCGGACGGGGTGCCGCACCTGAGGGTGGAGAACCGGGTGCTGCCGGCCGGGCCGACGGTCACCGACGTCGTCGCCAACGCCGCCTTCTACTACGGACTCGTACGCACCCTCGCGGACGAGCCGCGCCCGGTGTGGACCCGGCTGCCCTTCGCCGAGGCGGAGGCGAACTTCGACGCCGCCTGCCGGTACGGGATCGAAGCCCGGCTGCGGTGGCCGCGCCGGGGCCGGGCCGGCGGCCTCGTCAGCGTGCCGGCGGTACGGCTGGTCCTGGACGAGCTGCTGCCGATGGCGGCGGCGGGCCTGGACGCCTGGGGCATCGAGCCCGCGGACCGGGACCACTACCTCGGCATCATCGAGGAGCGCTGCCGGCGGCGGGTGAACGGTGCGACGTGGCAGGTGGACACCTACCACCGGGCCCTGGCGGCGGGGCTGGAGCGGGACGAGGCGCTGGCCGCGACCACCCGGCGCTACAGCGAGCTCATGCACAAGGGCGACCCCGTGCACACCTGGCCCGTGGGGCTGACGGAGGAGGTGGGCGCGGCGGTGCCGGTCGTGCGCTGAGGCGGCGCGCCGGGCCCGGCCCTCTCCTGCGACCCTCCCTCGGTGATCCCCCGTCCGGCCGACGAGGCAGTATGGGGTGGTCGCAACGGGATGGCAGGACGGGAGTCGGGCGTGCGGGCTGAGCCGGAGCCGGTGTTCGTGGAGCTGGGCGAGGAGGGGCGTCGGGACCTCCTGCGCACCGAGACCCTGCTCGTCCTGGCCTTGTCGCTGGGGGCGAGCGGGGTCTCGGCGCTGATCAGCTTCATCGGCTCGCTGACCAAGCCGGGCGGGCTGAAGGACCAGGCCGCCACGCTCAACGGCTCCTACGCCCCCGGCCGGCCCTGGCTGGACCTGGCCTGGCAGCTGTTCGGCATCGCGAGCGCGCTGGTCCCCGTACTGCTGGTGGCGCACTTCCTGACGCGCGAGGGCGCCCCCGGGCTGCGGGTGCTGGGCTTCGACCTCACCCGGCCCCTGCAGGACCTGGGCCGGGGCGTCCTCGTCGCGGCCGGGATCGGGAGCGCCGGGCTGGCCTTCTACCTGGGGTCACGGGCCGCCGGCTTCAACCTCACGGTGGTGCCGGAGGCCCTGCCCGACGTGTGGTGGAAGTTCCCCGTGCTGATCCTCTCCGCGATCCAGAACTCCGTGGTGGAGGAGGTCATCGTCCTGGCCTACCTGCTGCGCAGGCTCGACCAGCTCGGCTGGTCGCCGATGGCGGCGCTGGCGGCCAGTGCGGTGCTGCGCGGCTCCTACCACCTCTACCAGGGCATCGGCGGGTTCATCGGCAACATGGTGATGGGCGTCGTCTTCGTGCTGGCCTACCGCCGCTGGGGACGGGTCGGACCTCTTGTGGTGGCCCACGCGCTGCTCGACATCGTCGCCTTCGGCGGGTACGCCCTGCTCGCGGGCAAGGTGGGCTGGCTGCCGACGCCGTGACGCGGCGGCGCACCCGATCGGCCCCGCAGGGCGGGGCCGCGGGCCGCTGCGGTGCGACGCTGGGGGAGTGAGGAGGCGCGCACGGTGGCTGTCATGGACTCCCTGGTGTCGTTCGCCCCGTTCTTCGTGCCCGTGATCAGCGGCCTGGTGGGCGGGGCCAGCCTCCTCCTCCGGGACCGCCGAGAGGCGCGCAGCGCCGACCACAAGTACCGCAAGCGGCTGGAGAAGGCCCAGCTGGAGGTCCAGTTCATCACCGGCTGGATCCAGGCCAAGGAACTGGTTCCGGCCGACGGCCCGGACCCCGATCCGGCGCCGGGGCGCTGGTTGGACGACTGCTACGCGTCGGTGCGCCGGGCCCAGGACGACGCGGGCGGCCACCAGCGGACGGGTCCCGTCTCGCTGCGGCGCCTGCTGCTGCTGGGCGAGGTGGCGGGCCCGGCGAGGAGCGTGCGGGTCGCGTACTGGATCTCCCTCGCCCTGTTCAACCTGGCGCTCGCGTGGTGGGTGAACGCGCTCGTTTCCGGCGTACCCGGCTTCATGCACGAGGAGGGCGTCCCGGAGTCCGAGGAAATCGGCTCCTACCTCCTGACGGCGTTCGTCCTCTTCGTGGTGTCGGCCGTCCTGTGGCTGTGGACCGTGCGGCTGGGGCGGGCCGAGCCGGGACAGGTCTACCGCAAGCGCATCGACTCGGACGCCTGGGAGGAGAACGAGCGCAAGCGGCGTGCTGCGGCGCGCGCGAGGGCGGAGGCGAAGGAGGGGGCCAAGGCGGCCCGCGGGGAGCGGGACGGGCCGGCGGGCTGACCCGGCTCCGCCGCCCGCGCCCCGTGCCGGCACTGCCTGCTCACCCCTGACGTCCGGTCACGGGGCGGTGAGGAGCTCGCCGTCGACGACGGTGACGGCGTGGCCGGTCAGCAGGGTGCGGTCGCCCGCCAGGGTCACCCGTACGAGCCCCTGCCGGGCGCCGCCCTGGAGGCCGGTCAGTTCGGCGCGGCCCAGGCGCTGCGCCCAGAACGGGGCGAGCGCGGTGTGGGCGCTGCCCGTGACCGGGTCCTCGTCGATCCCGAAGGCCGGGAAGAAGCCCCGGGAGACGAAGTCGTACCCGAGGGAGGGGTCCTCGGCGGGGGCGGTGACGATCACCCCCCGCTTGGCGAAGGCGCGCAGGGCGGCGTGGTCCGGCTCCAGCTCGCGGACGGTCTTCTCGTCGGCGAGTTCGATGACGAGGTCGCCGATGTGCGCGGCGGTGTCGTGGACGGAGAGGATCGGCACCCCGCCGAGCGCGTGGTCCACGGCGGGCGGCGCCGGGACCGGGGTCAGTGACGACGTCGGGAAGTCCATCGTGATCGTGCCGTCCGCAGCGGTCTCGGCGGTGAGGACGCCGCAGCGGGCGGTGAAGCGGATCAGCCCCTCGGCGAGTCCGCCGGTGGCCAGCACGTGCGCCGTGGCGAGGGTGGCGTGGCCGCACATGTCGACCTCGGCGGCCGGGGTGAACCAGCGCAGCGCCCAGTCGGCGTCCCCGCCGGGCGGCAGGGGGTGGGCGAAGGCGGTCTCGGAGAGGTTCACCTCGGACGCCACCTGCTGCAGCCAGGCGTCCGGGGGGAACCCGCCCTCGAGGAGCAGGACTCCGGCGGGGTTTCCGTGGAAGGGGCGGTCGGTGAAGGCGTCGACGATTCGGATGCGCATGGACCGACGTTAGGACGGTTCCTTGATCGTCGACAAAGGCCAATCCGGGGTGACTGGCCTCCTCCGAGACTGTTCGGTGAATAGTTTCCGATATATCGTTGACGGATCGCGATCGCTCATCGATAGTGGATGCATCGGAGAACCGATGAACGGACACGAAGTGGCGAAAGGAGCGCAGGCATGCGTTCACACGGACAGCACGGACAGCACGGCCACGGGCACGAGCACGGACGGGGCCACGGCCACTGCGGGCCGGACCGTCGGGAGGGATTCCAGGGATTCCGCGCGGCCTTCGGCCCCTTCGGGCCGCCCTTCGGCGCGGGGCCCTTCGGCGGCCGCGGCGGCCGCGGGGGACCGCGGGGACGGGCCCGGCGCGGAGACGTGCGCGCCTCGATCCTGGCGCTGCTCGCGGACCGGCCGATGCACGGCTACGAGATGATCCAGGAGATCGGCGAGCGCAGCGGCGGGGCCTGGAAGCCCAGCCCGGGCTCGGTCTACCCGACCCTGAGCCTGCTGGAGGACGAGGGGCTCATCAGCAGCGAGAGCGGGGGCGGCAAGAAGCTGTTCACGCTCACCGAGGCCGGCCGTGCCGAGGCCGAGTCGGGGCCGGACGCCCCCTGGCAGGACGCCGGGCGGGGCTTCGACTTCGAGGCGATGCACGAGGTCCGGCAGGCCGGCGCCGGCCTGATGGAGGCCTTCGGGCAGGTCTTCAGGACCGGCTCGCCCGAGCAGCGGCAGAAGGCGCTCGCGGTCCTCAATGACGCCCGCAAGAAGCTCTACCTGATCCTGGCCGACGAGGACTGAGCCCGGCCGGCCGGCCCGCCCGTACGGCGGCGGCGAGCCCCGCGACATCTCGTCGCGGGGCGCGCCGCCCTCCGTGCGCCGGTGGCTGCGGGCCGGGTCAGGCGACCAGGCCGGCGAGCTTGCGCAGCGACTCGTTCAGGGCGGCGGTGGCCGAGTCCTTCAGCTTGCCCGCCATCAGCGAGACGGCGGCCCCGGTGAACTCGCCGTCGATGCGGACGGTGGTGGCCCCGCCGTCCGGCGTCAGGGTGTAGCGGGTGAGGACGGCGACACCCATCGGGCCCTTGCCGGTGATGGCGAAGAGGCGTTCGTCCTCCAGCTCCGAGACGGTCCAGACGACCTCGGCCGGGAATCCCATCATCTTCATGTTCTCGGCGAAGGTCGATCCGACCGCCAGGGTCTGCGGACCGCCCTGCGGGAAGTTCGTGTGGGTCATGCTCCACTGCCCGTACGCGTCCCAGTCCGTCAGCTGGGACCAGAGCTGCGCGGCGGACGCCTCGATGCGTGATTCCGCGGTGACTTCAGCCATGCGACCACCCCTTCTCGTCGGGTACGTGCGCGGAAGGTAGCCCCGGCGGCGGAAACATTCAATACTGACGACCTGTCAGATCCGGTGGGGGCGGGCGGGCGTGATCTCAGGTCTGTCTCAACAGGTGTCACCGCAGTGACGCTCCTGACCGGCCCTGTCATGATGGCCGGATGCAAGCGTCAGGGAAAAACGCCGGACTGGGCCTCGCCCTCGTCTCGGCGTTCGCGTTCGGTGGTTCCGGAGTGGCTGCGAAGCCGCTGATCGAGGCGGGTCTCGACCCCCTCCACATGGTCTGGCTCAGGGTGGCCGGCGCGGCACTCGTGCTGTCCCCGCTGGCCTGGCGCCACCGCGACCTCCTCCTGCGCAGGCCCGCGCTGCTCGCCGGCTTCGGCCTGGTCGCCGTCGCGGGCGTGCAGGCCTTCTACTTCGCCTCCCTGTCCCGGATCCCGGTCGGCGTGGCCCTGCTGCTGGAGTACCTGGGCCCCGCGCTGCTGCTCGGCTACATCCGTTTCGTGCAGCGCAAGCCCGTGACGCGCGGGGCCGCCGCCGGTGCGGCCGTGGCCGTCGTCGGCCTGGCCTGCGTGGTCGAGATCTGGGCCGGGCTGAGCCTGGACCTGCTCGGTGTGCTCTTCGGTCTCGCCGCGGCCTGCTGCCAGGCCTTCTACTTCGTCTTCGCCGACCAGGGCGCCGACGGCGAGGACGCCCCCGACCCGCTCGGGGTGATCGCCTACGGGATGCTCATCGGCGCGCTGGTGATGACGGTGATCGCCCGGCCGTGGGAGATCGACTGGCAGGTACTGGGAGGGGACGCCTCCGTCGGCGGCACGATGGTGCCCGCGCCAGTGCTGCTCGGCTGGGTCGTGCTCGTCGCGACCGTCTTCGCCTATGTGACCGGCGTGGTCTCGGTGCGCAGGCTCTCGCCCCAGGTCGCGGGCGTGGTGGCCTTCCTGGAGGCCGTCGTCGCCACCGTGCTGGCCTGGATCCTGCTCGGCGAGTACCTCTCGACCTGGCAGATCGTCGGCGGAGCCCTGGTGCTGGGCGGTGCCTTCATCGCACAGTCCTCCCGGCCGACCCCGCAGCCCGCGGCCGAACCGGTCCCGGCGGACCGCGAACCCGCGAAAGCCCCGCTGTAGGGTGGCGGGCATGCATTCGACCGTGCTTCCGCCTCCCGCGTCCTAGCGGGCGGCGCCCCCACGACGACGACCCGGCCCGGGGAGTACCCGGGCGGGTCGGTGCTGCCCGCGAAGCGATGACCCGATCCACTCATCCTTCACGCACGCGCGGAGAACACACGTGTCGAACCACTCGCCCGCTGCCGGGCGCAGTCTGCTGTACCTCGTCGTCGCCGGAGCCGCCTGGGGCACCGCCGGGGCGGCCGCCTCCCTCCTCTTCCTGGCCAGTGACCTCGGCCCGCTCGCCCTGTCGTTCTGGCGGTGCGCGGGCGGGCTCGTCGTGCTGCTCGGGGTGCTCGCCGTACGGCGGGCCCACTCCGGGCGGGGGCGGGCCAGGCCTGCTGCGGGTGTGGCCTCGCCGGGTTCGCCCTCGGCGGGCTCGCTGATCGTCACCGGGCTGCTGTTCACCCTCTTCCAGGCCGCCTACTTCGCCGCGGTCCGCGAGACCGGGCTGGCCGTCGGCACCGTGGTCACCCTCGGCGCCGGGCCCGTGCTCATCGCGCTCGGCGCGCGCTCCTGGATGGGGGAACGACTCGGCCGCGGCGGTGCGCTCGCCGTCGCGGGGGCGCTCGCCGGACTCGCCGTCCTGGTCCTGGGCAGCGGTGGCGCCGAGGTGCGCCCGCTCGGCGTCGGCTGGGCGCTGCTGTCGGCGGCCGGGTACGCCGGGATGACCCTGCGGGCCCGCCGGCTCGGGCAGCGCGGGGCGGCCGGCGATCCGCTGGTGACCACCGCCTGGTCCGTGGCGGTGGGCGCGGTGTGCCTGCTGCCGCTCGCCGCGGCGGAGGGGCTGCTGCCGCACACCGCGGACCTGGGCCGGGTGCTCTGGCTGCTGCTGTACGTCGCCACCGTGCCGACGGCGCTGGCGTACGCGCTCTACTTCACGGGCGCCGCGGCCGTGCGCGCCGCGACCGTCTCGGTGATCATGCTGATCGAGCCGGTGAGCGCGGCGGCGATCGCCGTCCTCGTCCTCGGGGAGCGGCTGACCGGCGCCGTGGTGCTGGGCACCGTACTGCTGCTGACGGCGGTCGGTGCGCTGATCGCCGCGGAGTCCCGCCGTCCAGCGGGCGGACCCGCTGGGCCCGCCGAGCCGGCCGGATCCGCCGCCGTACGGCCGGCTCCTCAGAGCGCGGCGAGGTAGTCCGGCAGGGCGATGCCGGGGTCCAGGTCGGCGGCGGGCACGGGGGTCCCGTACGTCGTGCCGACCGGGACCACGCCCGCCCAGTGCGGCAGGCCCAGGTCCTCGGCGTCGTCGTTCGACGGTCCCGTACGGAGCTTCGCGGACACCTCGTCCAGGTCCACCCGGATCACCGCGGTGGCGGCGAGCTCCTTGGCGTTGGCCGGCCGCACGTCGCCGGAACGGCCCGGGGCGACGGCGTCGATCATGGCGTCCAGGGCCGTCCGGCACTCCTCCTCGTCGGTCACCTGGTGGGCGGTGCCGTGGACGACCACCGAGCGGTAATTGAGCGAGTGGTGGAAGGCCGAGCGGGCCAGCACCAGGCCGTCCACGTGGGTGACGGTGACGCAGACGGGCAGGCCCGGGTCGGTGCGGCCGGCCGCGAGCAGCGGGCGGGATCCGGTGGAACCGTGCATGTAGAGCGCTTCCCCGACCCGGGCGAACAGCGTCGGCAGGACAACCGGCGCGCCGTCGCGGACGTAGCCGAGGTGGCAGATGTAGGCCTCGTCGAGTATCGAGTGCACCGTCTCGCGGTCGTAGCGCGCCCGGTCGCGGGAGCGGGTGGGGACCGTGCGGTCGGTGGGATCGTACGCACCGGTCGTCCCGGTACTGTCCGTCGTCTCCGTGGCAGGCGTGGCGGTCATGGTGCGAACTCCATTGCACTAGTGCATAATGTGGTTTGTGCTAGGAGAGTATCGGATCGCAGGGCGTCGCACATCTGAAATCGCGGCCAGCGTCGAGGCGGGCGTCGCGTCGGGCGAACTGCCGCCCGGATCGCTGCTGCCGCCGATGCGGGAGCTGGCGGGCGTGCTGGGCGTCAATCCCAACACCGTGGCGGCCGCCTACAGGACACTGCGCGAGCGCGGGGTCATCGAAACGGACGGGCGGCGCGGGAGCCGCGTGCGCTCCCGCCCGGCGAGCACCCCGCGGGACGCGCTGCGGATGGTGGTGCCGGCGGGCGTGCGCGACATCGCGGAGGGCAATCCGGACGTGTCGCTGCTCCCCGCGCTGGACGGGGCGCTGGCGGCCGCCGCCCTCCGCCACGGGCGTTCGCCCACCCTCTACGGCGCGGACCCGGTCGCGCCCGACCTGGCGCGGATCGCCCGCGCCGACTTCGACGCGGACGGGGTGCCGCCCGGGCCGGTCGCGGTGACCTCGGGTGCACTGGACGCCATCGAACGGGTCCTGGCCGCCCACCTGAGGCCCGGCGACGCGGTGGCGGTCGAGGATCCGGGCTGGGGCGGCTCGCTCGACCTGGTCCCCGCCCTCGGGCTGCGGGTGCTGCCGGTGGCGGTGGACGACGACGGGCCACAGGCCGACGCGGTGGCCCGGGCCCTCGACGCAGGGGCGCGGGCACTGGTGGTGACCTCCCGGGCGCAGAACCCGACCGGCGCGGCGGTGGGCGCGCAGCGGGCGGGGGAGCTGCGGGAGCTGCTGGCGCGCCATCCCGGCGTGCTGCTGATCGAGGACGACCACGGGCACGGGATCGTCGACCTGCCGGTCCATCCGCTGGGCGGGGTGACCCGGCACTGGGTGATGATCCGGTCCACGGCCAAGGCGTACGGGCCCGACCTGCGGCTCGCCGTGCTGACCGGCGACGAGGTGACCCTGGACCGGGTGCGGGGACGCCAACGGCTGGGCCCGGGGTGGGTGAGCCGGCTGCTGCAACACGCGGTGGTCGAGCTGTGGACCTCGCACGCCGTCGACCGGACGGCGGTCGCGCGGGCCTATGGGGAGCGGCGGGACGCCCTGGTCGAGGCCCTGCGGGAGCGGGGGGTGCGGGCGCACGGGCGGACCGGGTTGAACGTGTGGGTGCCGGTGGCCGACGAGACGGTGGTGGTCACGAGGCTGCTCGCCGCGGGGTGGGGGGTGGCACCCGGGGCCATCTTCCGTGTCGAGGCGGGACCGGGGGTGCGGCTGACGGTGTCCCAGCTGGCGGTGGCGGAGGTGCCGGCGCTGGCCGACGCCGTGGCCGCGGCGGTCCGGCCCGGCCTGCCGGGCGGGCGCAACGACTGACCGCGGGTCCCGTCGGCGGGAGGGCGAGCCCCTGAGAGCCGGCCCTGCCCGCCCGCTCCGGTGGTCCTGCCGACAGGACCACCGGAGCGGGCTGGAGGCTGTGGACGCGGCCCCGCAGGCGCCGGTCAGGCCGGCTTGCGGGGGGCGGTTCGGGTCTGGGTGAGGGCGGCGCCCGCCAGGACGATCGCGGCCCCGACCGGGGTGTTCCAGTGCAACTGCTCGCCGAGGACCAGCACGCCGGCCGTCGTGGCGATGACGGGGATGAAGTAGGTGACCATCTGGGCGGTGGTCGGGCCGACCTCCGTCACCAGGCCGTACTGCATCTGCAGGGCCATGCCGGTGCCGAGGGCGCCCAGCGCGATCACCGACACGGTGGGCCAGAGCGGGAACGAGGTCGGGGCCGAGGTGAACAGGGCGCTTACCAGCGCGAGCTGGAGCGTGGAGACCGTGAGCTGCCCGCCGGTCAGGGCCACCGGGGAGCCGGGGGTGCCGGCCAGCGTGCGGCGGACGTAGATCCAGCCGATGGGGTAGCAGAGCGAGGCCAGCAGGGCGAACGCGGTGCCCTTGGCGTCGACGCCGGAGAAGCCCTGCCAGGCGCCGAGCACGGTCAGCACGCCGAGGAACCCCAGGCCCAGGCCGGCGAAGCGGCGGCGCGTCGGGCGGTCCTCGGAGAGGGCGACCAGCGACAGCGCCATGCCCCACAGCGGGGACGTGGCGTTGCAGATGCCGGCCAGGCTGGAGGGGATGCTCAGCTCCGCGTACGCGAAGAGCGAGAAGGGCGCGGTGTTGAGCAGGAGCGCCGCCACGGTGAGGTGGCCCCAGGTGCGCAGACCCCGGGGGAGCGGCTCGCGGCGCACCAGTAGCACGGCCATGAGGGCGAGCGCCCCGAACAGGACCCGGCCCAGGGCCACCTGGAAGGGCGCGTACGCCTCGGTGCCGACCTTGATCAGCAGGAAGCTGAAGCCCCAGACCACCGAGAGGATCGCGAACCGCACGCGCCAGTCGAGGACGCCGCGCCGACGGGTGACCGCGGCCGAGCCGGGCGCCGCCGCGGCCGCGGCGGCGGAGCCGGTGGAGGGGGTCGGAAGGGTCGGCCGAGGGGCTGCGGGTGCGCTCATGACCTTTACTGTGCTCGTATCAACTTCGTAGGACAAGCGAAAGTTTCTCGTGGTGACGGCGTAGCATCGCTTACATGTTGAACCTGGAGCGCCTGCGCACCCTCGACGCCCTCGCCCGCCACGGCTCGGTCAGCGGCGCGGCCGACGGGCTCCACGTCACCACCTCCGCCGTGTCCCAGCAGATGGCCAAGCTGGAGCGCGAGGTCGGCCAGCCGCTGCTGGCGAAGAACGGCCGCGGGGTCCGCCTCACCGACGCCGGACGGCTGCTCGCCGACCACGCGGCCCGGATCATCTCCCAGGTGGAGCAGGCCCAGGCCGACGTCGAGGCCCAGCGCGGGTGCGCCGTCGGTGAGCTGCGCATCGGCGCCTTCCCGACCGCCATGCGCGGCCTGCTGCCCCAGGCCCTGACCGCGCTGCGCACCGGCCACCCGGACCTGCGGGTCCGGGTGCGCGAGCAGGAACCCGAGGAGAGCATGGCGGCCGTCGTGCGCGGCGACCTCGACATGGCGCTCGCGATCGACTGGCACAACAAGCGGATGCCGGTGCCCGCGGAGCTCACCCGGACGCACCTGCTGGACGACTCCGTCGACATCGCGGTCCCGGCCGGCCACCGGCTGGCGGACCGGGCCGCGATCTCCCTCGCCGAGTTCGCGGACGACGAATGGATCTCCTGGAACGAGGGCCAGTTCTGCCACGAGTGGCTGGTCTTCACCCTGCGCGGTACGGGGATCGAGCCGCGCATCGCGCACATCGCCGAGGAGCACCACACCCAGCTCGCCTTCGTCGAGGCCGGGCTCGGGGTGTGCGTCGCGCCGAAGCTGGGCCGCGGCCCGGTGCCGCCGGGGGTGCGGCTGCTGCCCGTCTGCGACGCCGTACGCCGCCACGTGTACGCCGTCTGGCGCGCGGACGCCGATCGCCGGCCCTCCATCCGGGCCGCGGTCTACGCCCTCCGGACGACCTCCGCCGAGCTCCAGCACGCGTAGGTGCCCTCGGTCCCGCCGGGCGTCAGATCTTGCGGAAGTCCCAGGAGACGACCGTGTCCGGGGTGAGGCGGATCCACGCGTGCCGGCCGTCGTGCGGCATCTCCTCGATCCCGAAGTTCTTGACCGGGAAGATCCGCTCCGCCTCGGCCAGTTCGGGGCAGGGCTCGCCCGTGCGCGGGGCCTCGCCCACGAAGACCGCGCTGCCGGACAGTTCCACGCCGCGCAGCTCGTCGTACGACTCGCCGGCGTCCACGACCACCGAGATCCGCGGGTCCTTGCGCAGGTCCGCCCAGCGCCGACTGCGGGTGATCGAGTACAGCCACAGCGAGCTGCCGTCCCACGCGAACCACAGGGCGCCCACGTGCGGGCGCCCGTCGGGCGACACCGTCGCCACCCGGCAGGTCCGCTGCTCCCGCAGGAACGCGTCCACTTCCGCCCCGCTCATCATGATGCGGCGGCCCCGCCGCTGAGTCTCGTCCATCGGTCCCGCGCCCCTTCACATCTGACTGTGTGTCAGGAATCATGAGGGCTCTTCCGACGCCACGCCAGGGGGAGTCATGCCGGATCTCGATCCCGCCACGACCGCGCTGCTCACCGTCGAGTGCCAGAACGGCGTCGTGGGCGAGGAGGGTGCGCTGCCCGAACTCGCCAAGGAGGCGCGGGACTCCGGGATGCTGGGGCGGGTGGCCGCGCTGGTCGACGCCGCGCGCGGGGCCGGCGTACAGGTGCTGCACGCGGTCGCCGAGCGGCGGCCGGACGGGCTCGGGGCCAACACCAACGCACGGCTCTTCCGGGCCGCCGGAAAGCTGCCGGTGCGGCAGCTGACCGGGAGCCGCGCGGTGGAGGTGGCCGCGCCCATCACGGTGGCCGAGCGGGACCTCGTCGTACGCCGGCTGCACGGACTCTCGCCCATGGCCGGCACCGACCTGGACGCGCTCCTGCGCAATCTCGGGATCCGCACCCTCGTCGTCACCGGGGTCTCCTCCAACATCGCCATCCCGAACACCGTCTTCGACGCCGTGAACCTCGGATACCAGGTCGTGGTCCCGGCCGACGCCATCGCCGGAGTGCCCGCCTCCTGCACCGCCGAGGTGATCCGCAACTCGCTCGCGCTGGTGGCGGCCATCACCACGGCCGAGGCGCTGCTCGACCAGTGGGCCCCCACGGGCTGAGCGCCGTCGGGGCCGGCGCGGAGCGTGCACTTCCGGACAAGCTGGGTAGCCGTCCGGTGAACCCGGGGCGCCCGCGAGCGGTGCGGCGTCCGCAACGTCGCACGTCACCGTCCGGGACCTTCGATGGTCGCGCGGAGTGACGGAACCATCGCACCCTGTCTGAGCTGCTCGAATGACCATTCGATCTCCGTTATGCGAACAGGGTGTCCGTAAATCGGTCGTCGATGTGCAATGCCCCTTGGACTCCGCGAGGCTTTGGTGCAACGGAACGCGATACCGAAAGTAATGGTCGCGTTCAACCATTGAATCGAAAGTGAGTCTTCCCGTGCGTCACCGTCGCTCAGCCGCCGTCTCCGCCGCCGCACTCCTCTGTCTGGCCGGTGCCACCGGCATCGCGCAGGCCCAGCCCGAAAGCCTGTACGCCCCCTCGGCCATGGTCTTCAGCGTCGCCCAGGGCGACGACGTGACCGCGCCCACCGTCCTGCGCGCCACCACGGTCAGCTGCGCGCCCGGTGCCCAGGGGACGCACCCCGACCCCAAGGCCGCCTGCGCGGCCCTCAAGTCCACCGGCGGCACCTTCGACCGGCTGCTGTCCACGCCCGACCCGGACCGGGCGTGCCCGATGCACTACGCGCCCGTCACCGTGTCCGCGGTCGGCGTGTGGGAGGGCCGCCGCGTGGCCTGGGACCACACCTTCTCCAACTCCTGCACCATGGGCGCGACCCTGAACGGCAACGCGGTCTTCGCGTTCTGATCCGACCTGCCCCGCCGGACGGCGCCGCGGGGGGAGGGGGCGCCGTCCGGCCGCGTCCGGGCCGCCGCGGTCAGGCCGCCGGAAGTTCTTCGGCGGGCAGCCGGCCCGCCCGCACCGCGTCGACCAGGGCCTGGTGATCGCGCTCGTTCTGGTCGGCGTACGCCTCGGCGAACTCGGCGAGGGCCCGGTCGAAGACGTCGCCCCGGCCGAGGTACGCGGCGATCGCCACCCGGTCGCCTGACCGCGCGTGCGCGCGGGCCAGGGTCATCCCGCAGGCGTTGCCGAAGGTCTCCAGCTGCGCGGGCGGCATCGTCTCCGGCATCGCGATGCCCTTCCAGTCGCGCAGCTGCCGGATGTAAAAGTCCCGCTTCCTGCCGTCGATGCCGTCCACCCGCTCCCAGCCGAGGAAGATGTCGCTCGCCGCCTGCATCAACCGCTGTCCCGAGACCACGCGTTCACCCTGGTTCCCGTAGAGGCTGGCGCCGACGTGGTCGGCGAGCACGGAGGTGTCGGCCTCCTTGGCCTGGAGGAAGAGCGGGTCGCGGCCGTCCCTGCCGAGCAGGAGCAGGATCCAGCACCGGGTGCCGACACTGCCGACGCCGACCACCTTGCGGGCGACGTCCACCAGGCGGTAGTCCTCCAGCAGCGCCCGCCGGTTGCTCTCCAGTGTGTGTCCGTAGTGGCCGACCAGTGCGCCCAGCCGGTCCACGAGCTCGTCGCGCTCGGAATCCGGCAGCAGGTCGGCGAGCGGGACCAGGAGCGGGGGGTCCGCCGCGATCCTCGGCCGGCCGTCGACCACCTCGGTGAGCTTGTCGAAGACCTGCAGGCTGTCACGGGACCGGGCCTTCGCCATCGCCGTGGCCAGCTTCTTGCGGCCGCGCTTGTCGAGCTGTTCGGTGACGAGGGCCTTCAGGCCCTCCGCGTCGATCTTCGCGTACCAGACGTCGAGATTGCCCATCCCGGCGAAGCCGGACATCGCTTCGCGGTACGAGCGCACCGCGGAGTTCACGATGCGGGCGCGCTCGCCCTCGTCGAAGCCGTTCGCCCGGGCGGCGATGACGAGACTCGCGGACAGCCGCTTGACGTCCCACTCCCAGGGGCCGGGCAGCGTCTCGTCGAAGTCGTTGATGTCGAACATCAGCCGCCGCTCCGGCGAGGCCAGCAGGCGGAAGTTCAGCAGGTGCGCGTCACCGCAGAGCTGTACCGAGATGCCCGAGTCCGGGCTGCCGGCCAGGTCGGACGCCATGATCGCGGCGGCACCACGGTAGAAGCGGAACGGGGACTCCGTCATCCGGGCGTAGCGGATCGGGACCAGCTCGGACACCCGCGTCGCGGACTGCGCCTCCAGGATCGCCAAGGGGTCCGGCCGGTCGGGAGACGGCTGGTACACGGCGTGCCCCGACCTGGGGCAGCGGCGTCGGGCCTCCCTGCCCATCGCCATGCGCTCCTCGGGCGTGGCATCGGGCACCGCGCGCATCGCGGTGATCGCACTCCGGGACATGGAGCCCTCCTGACTGCCGGCCGGACCGACTGGTCTGCCTGCTTGCCTGTCTACCGGCTGCCCGTGCCGCTGACCGGCTGACGGTCCGCGGTTCGTACGCACGCCGCCCGCACCCCGGGAACAGCGGCCGGGCGGGCCCCGGGGTGACCTGCGGGCGTTCGCTCCGCCTCAGCCCATGGCGTCCATCCGGGCCTCGGCCTCCGCCTCGGCGACGGCTATGGCCACGCCGAGCGCCCGGGTGATGTTGCCCGCCGCCGTCATCACGCGGGCGGTGCCGACGATGGGGGCGATGGCGACCAGTACGTCCTGCAACTGCTCCGCCGTCAGACCGGCCTTGAGGGCGGGGTCGATGTGCGCGGCGTAGGAGATCGGGGGAGCGTCCGACGCGGCGAGGGCCGCGATGCGGACGAGCAGCAGCGTGCCCGGGTCCATCCCACAGCGCTCGAGCGAATCGCCCGTCATGGCGGCAAGGGTGTCCAGAACCGGGGTTTCAGATGCAGTGGACATGTCGCATGTCCTCCTGGGGTGTTGCCGCGCCGGGCGCGGGGGTTGGGGCTGAGCGCCGAGGGAGCGGCCGCCCCGAGTCCCGGCACGCAGCCTCGCCCTCAACTCTAGGTCTGCCGACCGCCGGGCGCGCGAGGGCGCGGGGCGGTCACCGTACGGGGTGGGCGCGGTACGCAGGGGCACCTCCGGGAGGGCGTGCGGGTTGGTCGCGGGCCGCCGGTGCGGGTGCGGGTGCAGGTGCGGGGACGGAGGGCGGTGCGCAGCATGGAAGCACCCCGTCCGACGATCCCGCGCCGGGAGCATCCCGTGAAGAGACCGAGCACGAGCCCCGCACCGTCGGCCCGCGCCGCCGCGACCCTCCTGGCGGCCGCTCTCGCCGCCCTCGTCGTCCTGCCGGGCGGCCCGGCCCAGGCGTTCACCGGCGACAACCACGAGGACATCACCCGTGGCGCCCTGCCCTGGCAGCCCGCCACGCTCGCGCAGATGGCCGACGCCCGGGACGGGGCGATCAACGCCAACGACAAGCGCCCGTACTTCGACCTCGGCCCCCTGCACTGCGACAACGCCGACTACCTGGCGCCGCGCCACGACCCCCACTACCCCCGCACCCGGGACGAGGCCACCACCGAGCTCATCGCCTGCGTCGGCACGTCCGTGGCGCGCTTCCGCAATGCCGTACGGGCGGCCGACGGCCTCGTCGACGCCGACGGCAGGGTCCGTGCGGACCAGACCGACCTGTCCGCGCCCTGCACCTGGGACGAGCGGCCGGGACCGGCCAAGTGCGACGTCCTCGAACAGCTCGGCCGCGGCTGGCACCAGCTCGAGGACTTCTACTCGCACTCCAACTGGGCCGACGAGGCGGCCCCCGGCGCGGTCGGGGTCGCCAACCCGCCGGGGCTGGGCCGTACCGGCGTCGCACCGTTCTTCGACATCCGCCGCTACAGCGGGATGAAGGACGCCGACTGGAACCGGGAGGTCCGGGCCCTGGTCCCCGAGGACCTCGCGACCGGCTGCTACCCGGACTTCGACTCCGCCGGGGTCAAACCCGCCGACTGCGAAGGCCGCGTCGCCCACAACCGCGACCTGAACAAGGACACCCCCGCGTCCGCCCGGGCCGCGACGGGCGACAACTTCCGCCACGCCACCGCGGGGGCCACCGCCGAGATCACCCGCCAGTGGAACGCCTTCAAGGACGAACTCCTCTCCGCCCATCCCGAGCGCGGGCGCGGCGCCCAGATGGTCTGCGCCCTCGTCCACGACGACCCGGTGGCCGACTGCCCGGCCGGCTGACCGGCCGGCTGACCGTCCGGCTGACCGGCAGGTTGTCCGCCGGATTGTCCGTCCGGCTGACTCCCGGGCGGGTCGTCCGGCCGCTCCCGCAACAGGCTGGAAGCATGCCCCCATGACATCCAGGGCAGGGACGGCGACCGGGAACCCGGCGAAGGCGCGACTCGTCCTGATGACACTCGCGTCGGGCCAGTTCCTGATGGCGCTCGACAGCTCCGTCATGAACGTCTCCATCGCCACGGTCGCCGACGACATCGGTACGACCGTCACCGGGATCCAGGGCGCCATCACGGCCTACACCCTCGTGATGGCCATGCTCATGATCCCCGGCGGCAAGGTCGGGGTGCTGATCGGCCGCAAACGCGCCTTCCTCATCGGCTGCGTCATCTACGGCTGCGGCTCCCTCGTCACCTCGCTCGCACCCAATCTGACGGTGCTGCTGATCGGCTGGTCCTTC
This sequence comes from Streptomyces erythrochromogenes, assembly GCF_036170895.1. NCBI lineage: Bacteria > Bacillati > Actinomycetota > Actinomycetes > Kitasatosporales > Streptomycetaceae > Streptomyces > Streptomyces erythrochromogenes. The sequence goes on from NZ_CP108036.1 coordinate 6,822,422, forward strand.
CTGGAAGGAGTCGGGGCGGCACTCATCCTGCCCGCGATCGTCGCGCTCGTCGCCGGCAACTTCCCCGTCGAACGCCGGCCCGCCGCCTACGGTCTCGTCGCGGCGGCCGGCGCGATCGCCATCGCGCTCGGGCCCCTCATCGGCGGGATCGCCACGACCTACTTCTCCTGGCGGTGGGTCTTCGCCGGCGAGGTGCTGGTGGTGGCCGGCATCCTCCTGCTCGCCCGCCCCATCGCGGACGCCGTGAGCGAGGAACGTCCGCGCATCGACCTCGTCGGCGTCGTCCTGTCGGCGCTCGGGCTCGGGATCTTCGTGTACGGCGTGCTCCGCTCCGACGAGTGGGGCTGGTTCCGGCCGAAGACGGGCGGGCCGGCCTGGTTCGGGGTCTCCCTGACCGTCTGGCTCATGCTCCTCGGGATCCTCCTGGTCTGGCTCTTCCTCTGCTGGGAGCACCGTCTCGTGAGGCGGGGCCGGGAACCCCTCGTCGACCCGGCCATGCTGGAGAACAAGCAGCTCACCGGCGGGCTGACCATGTTCTTCTTCCAGTACCTGGTGATGATGGGCATCTTCTTCGTCGTCCCGCTCTACCTGTCGGTGGCCCTCGGACTGTCGGCACTGGCCACCGGAGCCCGGCTGCTGCCCCTGTCGGTGACCCTGCTGGCCGCCGCCGTCCTGATCCCGCGGTTCCTCCCCGACGTGTCGCCGCGCCGCGTGGTCCGGCTCGGGACCCTGGCCCTGCTCGTGGGAGCGGTGATCCTCATGGCGGCGCTCGACGCGGACGCCGGGGCGGAGGTGGTCACCGTCCCCCTGCTGCTGATCGGGCTCGGGATGGGCGCGCTGGCGTCCCAGCTCGGAGCGGTCACCGTCTCCGCGGTGCCGCAATCGCAGTCCGCGGAGGTCGGCGGCGTCCAGAACGCCGTCACCAACCTCGGCTCCTCCATCGGCACGGCACTCGCAGGATCGATCATGATCGCGGCGCTCACGTCCTCCTTCCTGACGAGCGTCCAGGCGAACCCGGCCGTCCCGAGCAGCGTCAAGAGCCAGGCGACCGTGCAGCTCGCGAGCGGCGCGCCCTTCCTGTCGGACGCCCAGCTGGAGAGCGCGCTCGCCGAAGCGGGCGTCAGCCCGGAGGTGGCCGAGGCCGCGCTGGGGGCGAACGAGGAGGCGAGGCTGGACGGCTTGCGGGCGGCCCTCGCCATCCTGTCCTTCGCCGCGCTCATCGCGCTGTTCTTCACCCAGCGCATCCCGACGGCCCAGCCCTCCTCGGCGGAGGCGGACGCCCCGGCGTGAGAGCCGGAACGGCCGGATCCGCCGGATTCCGCCCAGAGCGGGAAAACCCTTTGATCGTGCACCTTGTTCGCCCGATAGCCTGGGAAAATGCTCACAGAAGTGATCGCGACCCGCTATGTGACGCCCCTGCGTGAGGGCGGCTCGCTTCCCGGGATCGTCGAGGCCGACGACCTCGGTACCTACGTCATGAAGTTCACCGGAGCCGGCCAGGGCCGCAAGACCCTGGTCGCCGAGGTCATCTGCGGCCGCCTCGCCCAGCGGCTGGGCCTGAGGGTCCCCACGCTGGTGCAGATGCAGCTCGACCCCGTGATCGGGCTCGCCGAGCCCGACCAGGAGGTCCAGGAGCTGCTCAAGGCCAGCGGCGGCCTCAACCTCGGCATGGACTACCTGCCGGGCTCCATCGGTTTCGACCCGCTCGCGTACCGGGTGGATGCGGCCGAGGCGGGGCGCGTGATCTGGTTCGACGCCCTGATCAACAACGTCGACCGCTCGTGGCGCAACCCGAACATGCTGGTCTGGCACGGGGACCTGTGGCTCATCGACCACGGCGCCACCATGATCTGGCACCACAACTGGCCCACGGCCCAGGCCGCCGCCGCCAAGCCCTACAACGCCTCCGACCACGTACTGGCCCCCGTGGGCCCGGACATCGAGGCCGCGGCCGCCGCGCTCGCGCCGCTGGTCACCGAGGAGCTGCTCATCGAGGTCACCGCCGAGGTGCCGGACGAGTGGCTGGTCGACGAGCCGGGATTCGACTCCACGGACGCGCTGCGCCGTGCCTACGTGGAGGCGTTGCTGCCGCGCGCGGCCACGATCCACGAGAGGATCTCGCTGGAGGCCGAGGTGAAGGCGCCGGCCGGGCCTCCCGGCTGGCTCACCGACCACCTGCCGGAATGGCCCCACAAGACCCACAAGAAGAAGAGCGGCGACGAGTGACCAAGCGGGACGTGTTCGAGTACGCGCTGGTGCGCGTGGTGCCCCGGATGGAACGCGGAGAGTGTTTCAACGCCGGTGTGATCGTCTACTGCCGGGCGCATTCCTACGTCGCCGCGCGCACCCACCTCGACGAGGCGAAGCTCCTCGCGCTGGACCCGGGGGCCGACGTGGCCGGCGTACGGGCCGCCCTGCGCGGGGTCGAGGGCGTGTGCGGCGGCGGCGAGGCGGCGGGACAGGCGGCGGGTGACGACGCGGGACGCCGGTTCCGCTGGCTGATCGCCCCGCGCAGCACGGTGGTGCAGCCGGGGCCGGTGCACACCGGCCTGACGGCCGATCCCGCGGCGGAGGTGGAACGGCTGCTGGACCTCCTCGTCCGCTAGCGGGTGTCCGCGGCCGGTGTCGAACCGGCGGCCGTTGACACGGGGTGCCATGGCTCCTAGCGTCTCCTCAGCTGAAGCTACTAAGCGGTTGCTCACCTCCGGGTGACCGCTTCTCAAGGGCGAGGAGAACAGCATGTCCACCACCGAGCAGCGCGTCGCGATCGTGACCGGGGCGGCCCGGGGCATCGGCGCGGCCACCGCCGTGCGCCTGGCCGCCGAGGGCCGGGCCGTCGCCGTACTCGATCTCGACGAGGCGGCCTGCAAGGACACCGTGGAGGCCATCACGGCGGCCGGCGGCCGGGCCCTGGCGGTCGGCTGCGACGTCTCGGACGGCGCCCAGGTGGAGGCGGCCGTCGAGCGCGTCGCCGCCGAACTCGGCGCCCCCACCATCCTGGTGAACAACGCGGGTGTGCTGCGCGACAACCTGCTCTTCAAGATGAGCGAGACCGACTGGGACACGGTCATGAACGTGCACCTGCGCGGCGCCTTCCTGATGTCGAAGGCGTGTCAGAAGTACATGGTGGAGGCCAAGTTCGGCCGCATCGTGAACCTCTCCAGCAGCTCGGCGCTCGGCAACCGCGGCCAGGTCAACTACTCGGCCGCCAAGGCCGGTCTGCAGGGCTTCACCAAGACCCTGGCCATCGAGCTCGGCAAGTTCGGCGTCACGGCCAACGCCGTCGCCCCCGGCTTCATCGTCACCGAGATGACCGCCCAGACGGCCGCCCGCGTCGGCATGGGCTTCGAGGACTTCCAGGCGGCCGCGGCCACCCAGATCCCCGTCCAGCGCGTCGGCCGCCCGGACGACATCGCCAACGCCATCGCCTTCTTCGCCGGCGACGCCGCCGGCTTCGTCTCCGGCCAGGTCATGTACGTGGCCGGCGGCCCCCTCAACTGACACGACGACGAGAGGCAGGGCGTACGTCATGACGTACAGCGGTACCGACAGCGGCAAGGTCGCGCTGATCACCGGGGCGAGCCGGGGCATCGGCTACGGCATCGCCGAGGCGCTGGTCGCCCGGGGCGACCGGCTCTGCATCACCGGACGCAACGAGGAGGCCCTCAAGGAGGCCGTGGAGCGCCTCGGCGCGGACCGGGTGATCGGGGTGGCCGGGAAGGCGCACGACGAGGCCCACCAGGCCCACGCGGTCGAGCGCACGATGGAGGCCTTCGGCCGGGTCGACTTCCTGGTGAACAACGCGGGCACCAATCCGGTCTTCGGTCCGATCGCGGACCTGGACCTCGGGGTCGCGCGGAAGGTCTTCGAGACCAACGTGATCTCGGCGCTCGGCTTCGCGCAGCGGACCTGGCACGCGTGGCAGAAGGAGAACGGCGGCGCGATCGTGAACATCGCGTCGATCGCCGGCGTCTCCGCCTCGCCCTTCATCGGCGCGTACGGGATGAGCAAGGCCGCCATGGTCAACCTCACCCTCCAGCTCGCCCACGAGATGGCGCCGGGGGTCCGGGTCAACGCGATCGCCCCGGCGGTGGTCAAGACGAAGTTCGCCCAGGCGCTCTACGAGGGCCGCGAGCAGGAGGCCGCGGCGGCCTATCCGCTCGGCCGGCTCGGGCTCCCGGAGGACATCGGAGGGGCCGCGGCGTTTCTTACATCTGCACAAGCGGAATGGATCACGGGGCAAACTCTGGTCGTCGACGGTGGGATGTTCCTCAATGCCGGGGTGCACTGACCGATAATCGGACGTATTTGCCTCCGAAAGGGAGGTAAATGTGTATCGAATAGGCACGGAACCGGTCAAGTGCCTCACGAAACCAACCCATTGGATTCGTGGGGCACTGCGGTAGGGTCTGCCGCACCCCTGGCTGATCGAGGAGCGTGCACGTGTTCAACCGGACCAGATGCCTGCAGATCACTGCGGCCCTTGCGTCCATATCCCTGCTCGCCGGTTGCGGCCTGCTGTCGGATGACGACGGCGACGAAGCGAAGAGGATCGTCGTCGGGACCACGAGCGCGCCGAGCACCCTCGACCCCGCCGCGGCGTGGGACGGTTCCTGGGAGCTGTACCGGAACGTCTACCAGACCCTGCTGGCGTTCCCCACGGGCTCCACCAAGCCCCAGCCGGACGCCGCCCAGAACTGCGAGTTCACCGACGGCGCGAGCCAGGCCTACCGGTGCACCCTGCGCAAGGGTCTGAAGTTCTCCAACGGCGAGCCCCTCGACTCCAAGGCCGTCAAGCACTCCCTCGACCGGATCAGGACGATCGGCTCCAAGGTCGGCCCGAAGGACCTCTTCGGCAGCCTCGACAAGATCGAGACCCCGGACGCGCTGACCGTCGTCTTCCACCTGAAGACCTCGGACGCCACCTTCCCGTACGTCCTCGGCTCGCCGGCGGCCTCGCTGGTCGCCCCCAAGGACTACCCCGCGGACAAGGTGCGGGAGGACGGCAAGATCACCGGCTCGGGCCCCTACCTGCTGGACTCGTACAAGGAGGGCGGCGAGGCCGTCCTGTCCGAGTACAAGGGCTACTCCGGCTTCGCGAACCGCCAGAACAAGGCCGTGACGATCCGCTACTTCGCGGACTCCGAGAAGATGGTCGCGGCCCTGAAGGCCAAGGAGCTGGACGCCACCTACCGAGGCCTGTCCGCCCCGCAGATCACCGACCTCCAGAGCCCCGCCGCGCAGGCGCTGGGCGTCCAGGTCGTCGAGAACGTCGGCGCCGAGATCCGCTACCTGGTCTTCAACCCGAAGGACGCGGCGGTCAGCAAGCTCGCGGTCCGCCAGGCCATCGCCCAGGTCATCGACCGCGGCACCCTCGTCTCCAAGGTCTACCAGGGCACCGCGGAGCCGCTGTACTCGATGGTCCCCAAGGGCGTCGTCGGCCACAAGACGCCGTTCTACGACAAGTACGGCGCCGCGGACGTGGGCAAGGCCAAGAAGATCCTCAAGGAGGCCGGGATCAACCAGCCGGTCGACCTGACCTTCTGGTACACCACCGACCGCTACGGCTCCTCCACCGCCGAGGAGTTCACCGAGATCAAGCGGCAGCTCGACGAGAGCGACCTCTTCCGGATCACCCTGCGCAGCCAGCCCTGGAAGACCTTCCAGGAGGGCTACAAGGGCCAGGAGTACCCGGTCTTCGGCCGAGGCTGGTTCCCCGACTTCCCCGACCCGGACAACTTCATCGCGCCGTTCGTCGGCAAGGAGAACGCGGTCGGCACCCCGTACGAGCAGAACGAGATCCTGACCGACCTGCTGCCCAAGTCCCGCCGCGACAGCGACCGCTCCTCCGGGGTCCAGGAGTTCGAGAAGGCCCAGCAGATCTTCGCCGAGGACGTCCGGCTGCTGCCCCTGTGGCAGGGCAAGCTGCACGTAGCCGCACGCGAGGACATCGCGGGCGCCGAGCGGGCCCTCGACCCGCAGACCGCCATGCAGATGTGGGAGCTGTACCGCAAGACCAGCTGGTAGCCGTGGTGCCGCCCGGGAGATCTCCCGGGCGGCCGACGCGTTGTCAGTGGCCCCCGGTAGGTTCTGGAGCAGTTGCACGAACATGTACCGGAGGTTGTCGCCGTGACCCAGATGCTGCCCGAGTCCTGGCTCCCCGTCCTCGGCGGGGAGCTGGACCAGCCCTACTTCAAAGAGCTCACCGAGTTCGTCGAGAAGGAGCGGGCGAACGGGCCGGTCTACCCGCCCCGCGAGCAGGTGTTCGCGGCTCTGGACGCCACGCCCTTCGAGCAGGTGAAGGTGCTCGTCCTCGGCCAGGACCCCTACCACGGCGCCGGCCAGGGCCACGGCCTGTGCTTCTCCGTGCAGCCCGGGGTCAAGACCCCGCCCTCGCTGCGCAACATCTACAAGGAGATGAAGGAGGAGCTCGGCCTTCCCGTCCCGGACAACGGCTACCTGATGCCGTGGGCCCAGCAGGGCGTCCTGCTGCTCAACGCGGTGCTCACCGTCCGGGAGGCCGAGCCGAACTCGCACAAGGGCAAGGGCTGGGAGAAGTTCACCGACGCCGTGATCCGCGCGGTGTCCGAGCGCCCCGACCCGGCCGTCTTCGTCCTGTGGGGCGCCTACGCCCAGAAGAAGATCCCGCTCATCGACGAGGAGCGGCACGTGATCGTCAAGGGTGCCCACCCCTCCCCGCTGTCGGCCAAGAAGTTCTTCGGCTCCCGGCCCTTCACGCAGATCAACGAGGCCATCGCCGCCCAGGGCCATGAGCCGATCGACTGGCGGATCCCGGACCTCGGCTGACGCCCCACCGCGCCTCGGCGCCACAGCCGGTGCCTCCGGCTAGCTTCGTGACGACCGGACCGGAGCAGGTCCGGCAGAGCAAGCCGGAGGCCGCCGTGACCGAGCAGCAGGAGGCGTCGGAGGACGCCGTCATGACGAGGATCGGCCAGGCGGTCATCCTGCTGCACGCCGGGGACCGGGAGGAGGCCCGCAACCGGCTCGGCGAGATCTGGCAGGAGATCGGCGAGGAGGGGGACTCCCTGCACCGGTGCACCCTCGCCCATTACATGGCCGACGCCCAGGACGATCCCGCCGACGAGCTGGCCTGGGACCTGCGGGCCCTGACCGCCGCCGACGCCCTGGGCGACGGGCCCGGGAGCGGGGACGGGCGCCGGGCGCAGCGGGAACCGCTTCCCGCGATGCGCGTGTTCTACCCGTCCCTGCACCTGAGCCTGGCCGCCGACTACCTGAAGCTCCAGCGGCCGGAGGCCGCCCGGGTCCACCTGGCGCGGGCCCGCGCGGCCGCCGGGGCCCTGTCCGACGACGGCTACGGCAACGGCGTACGGGCGGCCATCGCCCGACTGGAGCGCCGCCTCGCCGCGGATCCGGGCGCCGGCCGTCCCCGGCCCTTCCCCGAACAGTCGTAAGGGTGTCCGGCCGCTCACCGTCCGGCCGCTCCCGTCCGGCCGCTCCTCAGCCGCCGTGGACGCCCGCGCAGATCCGGGCCTCCGGGCTGTCGGGGTGCCAGCGGCCGTGGCGCCGGCCCAGCGCGCAGACGTCGGCCGGCCGCACCGGCAGCTTCCGCATCAGCTCACGTTCCGCCTCGGCGTCGGGCCGGGCATGGCGCCGGGGGCCGTCAGGACGCCCCTGGGCGGGCTCGGCGGCCCGTCGGGGCTCCGGGATGTCGGGGACCGGCGGAGCGTCCGGTACGGGCCCGCCGGGGGCGCCCTGGCCCGGGCGCTCCGCGGTCCGTACGGCGGGTGCCTCGGCCGCCGGGCGCGCGGGCTGCTCCGGGGCCGCCTCGACCGCCTCCAGCGCCTCCAGGGCGGGTGCCCGGACGGCCACGGGGGCGGCCCCGGGCCCGCCGCGCGGCTCGTGCCGGGGCGGGACCCCGGCGGCGGGGGCCGCCGCGGGCTGCACGGGTCCGGGGCTCACATTGACACAGCCGGAGACCGCCGAAACGGCGCAGGCGACTCCGAGCAGCAGCTTTGTCGTGGTTCGCGTGGGATGCACCCGCGCAACTCTGCTGTGCGAGGACCCCGTTGTGGAAACCGGGAGCCCATATTCACCCCGCACGGGTGACGGGTGACGGGCGGCGGGGTGACCGGCGGATCGCGGGCCGCCCCGGGCCGCCCGCCGGCTCATTCGCCGGTGGCGCCGTCTATCTGCTCGCGCAGCAGGTCCGCGTGGCCGTTGTGGCGCGCGTACTCCTCGATCATGTGGGTGTAGACCCAGCGCAGGCTGAACACCTCGCCGCGGTGGTGGCTCTCGGCCTTCGACACCAGGTCCAGCGACCGGCCCGCGGCGGCCTGCCGTGCCCGTTCGACCTCCGTCCGCCACACCTGCTCGGCCTCGGCCCAGGTGGCCGCCTCGGTGAAGTGGAAGTCGCCGTCCCGGTCCTCGTCCGTGACGTACAGCTCGGGCAGGTCCTCGCCCAGCATGATCTCCCGGAACCAGTACCGCTCCACCTCCGCCATGTGCCGTACGAGCCCCAGGAGGCTCAACTCGGAAGGCGCGAGCGGGGTCCTGCGCAGCTCTTCGTCCTGCAGTCCCTCGCACTTCCACAGGAGGGTGGCGCGGTGGTAGTCGAGCCAGCCGTCGAGCATCTCCCGTTCGGCGGCGGTGGTGGAGGGTTCGGTGCGGTGTGATCCTGAACTGGTGGTCATGGGGCCCATCCTGAGCGAACCGGGCCCCGGTCACCAGGGATTAAGCTGCCAAGATCCCACAAGGACCGAACTTGGAGGCCCCGGTGAAGGTCGGCTGCATCGGACTCGGCGACATCGCGCAGAAGGCGTACCTGCCCGTCCTCACCACCCGCGCGGACATCGAACTGCACCTGCAGACCCGTACTCCCGAAACGCTGGAACGCGTCGGCGCGGTCCACCGGGTCCCCGCCGCACACCGGCACACCGATCTCGACACCCTCCTCGCCGAGGGGCTCGACGCGGCCTTCGTGCACGCACCGACCGGTGCCCACCCCGAGATCGTCTCCCGGCTGCTGGAGGCCGGTGTGGCGACGTACGTGGACAAGCCGCTCACCTACGAGTTGGCGGCGTCACGGCGCCTCGTCGAGCTGGCCGAGGAGCGCGGGGTCTCTCTCGCCGTCGGCTTCAACCGCCGCTTCGCGCCCGGGTACGCGCAGTGCGCCGACCACCCGCGCGACCTGATCGTCATGCAGAAGAACCGGGTCGGCCTGCCCGAGGACCCGCGCACCCTGGTGCTCGACGACTTCATCCACGTCGTCGACACCCTGCGCTTCCTGCTGCCCGGCGAGGTCGAGCACACCGACGCGCGGGCGGTGATGCGCGACGGACTGATGTGCCAGGTGGTCCTGCACCTCTCCGGCGCCGGCTTCAGCGCGCTCGGCATCATGAACCGCCTGTCCGGCTCCAACGAGGAGGTCCTGGAGGTCTCCGGGACGGACACCAAGCGGCAGGTCGTCAACCTCGCCGAGGTCATCGACCACAAGGGCCAGCCCACCGTGCGCCGCCGCGGGGACTGGGTGTCCGTCGCCCGCCAGCGCGGCATCGAGCAGGTGGTGGACCACTTCCTGCAGGCGGTCGCGGCGGGACGGACCCTCAGCGCACGCGACGCGCTGCTCACCCACGAGCTGTGCGAGCTGGTGGTGAACTCGGCTCTGGAACAGGCGGCGAAGGCCTCCTGAGCGAACGGGCGCCCGCCGCACCGCAGTAGAAGGCCAGGGCGGCGAGGGCCGCGGTCACCGGCCAGTCCCCGAAGCGGACGTAGAGGGTCGAGCCCCGGGCGAGCGGCACCTCGTACACCTCGGCGGTCCGCGCCGACGTGGGCAGTGCGGAGCCGATGCGCTCGCCCGACGGGCCGTTCACGACGCTGACCCCGGTCAGGGTCGCGTGGACCATCGGGCGCCCGTTCTCGGCCGCGCGCAGGGCCGCCAGGGAGGCGTGCTGGGCCGGTGCCCAGCTCTCCTGGAAGGTGGAGGTCGCCGACTGGGCGATCAGCAGGGAGGCGCCGTCGCGGGTGAGGCGCCGGCTCATGTCGGGGAACGCGGACTCGAAGCAGACCAGCGGGCCGAGACGGACGGCCGGGCCCCCCTCGCGCTGTCCCGGCAGGTCCATGACCACCGGGGCGTCCCCCTGCATCCGGTCCTCGCCGGCCGCCCTGCCGACCGAGGTGGCCCAGCCCAGCAGCGCCCGGGCCGGCACGTACTCCCCGAACGGGACCAGCCGCATCTTGTCGTACCGGTCGCCCGTCGGGCCGCCCGGCCCGACGAGCACCGCGCTCTTGTAGATCCCGGGGCGGTCCGCACTCCGCGCGTCGACGTTCACCAGCAGCGGAGCCCCGACCTCCGCGGACAGCGCCGCCAGCCGGCGGGCCAGGTCCGGGCGGGCCGACAGGTCCTCGCCCACGCTGCTCTCGCCCCACACCACCAGGTCGACCCGCTGCCCGGCCAAGGGCCGGGTCAGCCGCTCACCGGCCGCGAACCGCCGCTCCGCACTGTCGGGGCCGTCGGGCACCGGCCCCGGCTGTACGACGGCCACCCGCAGCCCGCCCGACTCCGCGGGCCGCACCGCCCCCACCCACACCGCGCCCGTCAGCAGCGCACAACCCGCGAGCCCGGCCACCGCCGGGACCCGTGCCCCGGGCACGGCGACCAGCAGCACCAAGGCGCAGTTCACCGCCACCAGCAGCAGACTGACCAGCCACACCCCGCCCACCGAGGCCAGCCGGAGCGCCGGCGGGACCTGCCACTGACTGGCTCCCAGCAGCCCCCACGGCCCGCCCAGCCCCTGCCAGGAGCGGACCAGCTCCGACAACAGCCACCCCGCCGGTACGAGGACCACCGCGCAGGCCGCCCGGCCCGCCGACGGGCGGCCTCCGAGCAGCTCCCGCACCAGCAGCGCCCAGGGGATCCACAGCACCCCCAGCAGAGCCGCCACCGGGATCAGGAACACGTGCAGGCTCGGCAGCAGCCAGTGGTGCACGGCCAGGATGAACCCTGCGCCGCCCAGCCAGCCCTCCAGGGCCGCCCGCCGCCCGCCGGGGGCCGAGCGCAGCAGCAGCATCCAGGGCACGAGGGCCACGTAGGCGAACCACCACAGCGCGGGGGCGGGGAACGCGAGGGCGGGCAGCGCCCCGGCGGCGACCGCGGCGGGCGCGCGCCAGCGGCGGGACCACCCGTCGTGCTTCGGGATCATGGCGCGCCTCCGCTTCCAGTGTGGCAGTGCAGGGCGGAACCGCCCTCCGGTACCGCGCGAACGGGTCCGCGCGAACGGGCCCGCGGGGACGCGCTCACGCGGTCATGTGCCGCCACTTCTCGTGCACGGTGACGCGGGTGAGCCGCCAGCCGTCCGGGGTGCGGGCCAGCGCGAAGGTGTAGCGGCCGGCGGCCACGAAATTGGGGGAGGTGACCGTACCGTCGGCCTCCGGGCCCTCCAGCCGCATCGGGTTGAGGAAGTCCGCCCGGACCTCGGCGCTGTCACCGGGCGAGCCGGCGACGTCCTCCAGCCGGATCAGCCGGTTGACGATCAGGTGCTGACGCACGGGGAAGAGCGTCATGGTCTGCTCCAGCCACTCCGCGACCTGCGCCACCGGACCCTCGATCCCGCCGGCCGAGCTGTAGTCGGCCCGCCCACCGGCGGTGAACAGGGCCCGGTAGGCGGCCCAGTCGCCGTCGTCGACGGCCACCGCGTAGCCGGTGACCACGTCGTCGATCGCCAACCGGTCCATTACCGTCGCGAGATCCACACGCTGCGTCATCGGGTCAGTGTGGGGCTGCGCGGGCGCGAGGCCAAGGGGCGTGCGCCGACCGGATCCCCGCGCGTCCCGTCAGTGACCGGAACGTGCCTCCCGCTGCCGGACCACGACGAGGAACGCGTCGCTCGCGAGATCCATGACCACCTCGGCCGGTACGCCCTCGCGCATCCGCTGCGCCGCGTACTCCTCGGCGGGCCAGCTCCCCCGCGGACTTCCGGCCGGAAAACGCTCCAGTACCACTCGCCCCATGGGACACCCCCTGCTGCTTGCCTTCCGCTCTCTTCGTGAACAACGACGCGGAGGCCGCCCGGGAACGTTCCCGAGCGGCCTCCGATTCACGCGAAGTGGTGGAATCCGGCGCGCTACGAGCCGGACTCGCCGGCGTGCGGGCTCAGCACGTCCGTGCCGATCAGCACGAAGAGCAGGATGCCGAGCAGGATGCGGTAGATCACGAAGGGCATGAAGCTCTTGGTGGTGATGAACTTCATGAACCACGCGATCACGGCGTAGCCCACGAAGAAGGCGATGACCGTCGCGAAGACCGTCGGACCCCAGGAGATGTGGCCCGGCTCCTCGATCACGTCCTTGATCTCGAAAGCGCCCGAGGCCAGCACGGCCGGGATGGCGAGGAGGAAGGAGTAGCGGGCGGCGGCCTCGCGGGTGAAGCCCAGCAGCAGACCGCCGGAGATCGTCGCACCGGAGCGGGAGACGCCCGGGATCAGGGCCATCGCCTGGCAGAAGCCGAAGATCAGACCGTCCTTGACGCCCAGCTGCTGGAGCGTCTTGCGCTCGCGGATCGCCCGGTGCCGGCCGCCCTCCTCGTCGCGCGCGGCCAGCCGGTCGGCGATGCCCAGCACGATGCCCATCACGATCAGGGTCGTGGCCGTCAGCCGCAGGTCACGGGCCGGGCCGACGATCGCGTCCTTGAAGACGAGGCCGAGGATGCCGATCGGAAGCGAGCCGACGATCACCAGCCAGCCCATCTTGGCGTCCTGTTCGGAGCGCAGGGCCTTCGTGTACAGGGACCGGAACCAGGTGGAGACGATCCGAGCGATGTCCTTGCGGAAGTAGATCAGAACGGCGGCCTCGGTGCCGATCTGGGTGATGGCCGTGAAGGCCGCTCCTGGGTCGTGCCAGCCGGCGAATGCCGCGGTCAGCCGCAGGTGGGCGCTGGAGGAGATCGGGAGGAACTCCGTAAGCCCCTGGACGAGACCGAGGATTAGGGATTCGAACCAGCTCATGTCGGGGTGCGCTCGTCCTTGTGATCGTCGGGCAGTTCGGGTCCGATGCTAGGGCCCGTGCGAAGCACCGCTGACCACTGGGGGGTGCTGTGAGGTCAGTTCATACGCCGGACCGCCGGTACGAGGGGGTGCCAGGCGGTGCCTCTTGCGCCAGCCGACGATCCCCGCGGCCACCACGGAGACCACGATGAAGCCGAACGAGATGAGGAACGCGGGAGAGCCGGGGGAGGACGCGCTGGCCCCGGCGATCACGTACGCCGTGGTGTTCGGGACCACGCCGAGCGCCGTCGCGAGCAGGAACGGAGCCCAGCCGCAGCGGGACACCGCCGCGCAGTAGTTGGCCACCACGAAGGGCACACCGGGGAAGAGCCGCACCGCCAGCATCGAGCGGAACCCGTGCCGGCTCAGCTGCCCGTCGGCCGCTTCCAGCCAGCGCCCGCGCAGCAACGGACGCAAAGCCTCCTGACCCATCACCCGACCGAGCCCGAAGGCGATCCCGGCACCCAGCACGGTGCCCCCGACCGCCGCGACGAGCCCGAACTGCGTGCCGAAGACGGCTCCCGCAGCCAGGTTGAGCAGGGGACGCGGCACGAACGCCGCCGAGCACACGCCGTACACGGCTGCGAACAACAGGACAGCCGCGCCCACCGGGAGACCCGGGGGCCAGCCCTCCGAGAGGATCCGCTGGGGTTCGTAGACCAGCACGCACACACCGGCCGCCGCGAGCAGCACGACGAGCAGCGCCAGCCGGGCCCACGGCGCGAGGAGGAGGGACATCCCGGGAGACTAGCCCAGCTATGCGGCATCGCGCCGTAATCTGGGCCTCATGCTGTCGAACGACGGGCGGCCCCCCAGGGTTCCCCGCAGCACCCTCGCGGACACCCTGCTGGAGCGGCTGACCGGAACGTACGCACCCGCGGCCGATCCCGCGCGGGCCGAGGCCATGACCGCGTACATGAAGCACGTCGCGCCCTTCCTCGGCATCCCCACACCGCTGCGCCGCGAACTGTCGAAGGCAGTGACCAAGAACACTCCCCGGCCGTCCGGGACGGACGTCGCGGCGCTCGCGCTGCGCTGCTGGCGGCTCCCCGAGCGCGAGTACCACTACTTCGCGGTGGACTACCTGCGCCGCCACGTCGACACGTGCTCCTCCGGGCTCCTCCCGGTCGCCCGGCACCTGATCACCACCGTTCCCTGGTGGGACACCGTCGACCTGCTCGCCGCGCACACCGTCGGCCCGCTGGTGGCCGCAGACCCCGGCCTCGCCCTCGTGATGGACGAATGGATCGCCGGCGAGGACCTGTGGCTCGCCCGCACCGCCCTCCTCCACCAACTCCGCTACAAGGACGCCACCGACACCGGCCGGCTCTTCGCCTACTGCCGCCGCCAGGCCGGCCACCCGGACTTCTTCCTCCGCAAGGCCATCGGCTGGTCCCTGCGCGAGTACGCGAAGACGGACCCCGACGCGGTGCGGGCCTTCGTCGACGCCGAACGCGCCGCCCTGTCCCCGCTTTCCGTGCGCGAAGCGCTCAAGAACCTCTGAGCGCCCGCGGGTTCACCCGGTAAATCATTCGACGGACGCGGGACGGTCCGGCAGGATCGGGGACATGTCCCGGTACGCCTTCCCCGCAGCGCCGTCCGCAGTCGCGGACGCGCCGAAGGCTGCCGAATTCGCGGACGCACCCGTCTTCGCCGCATTCGACGGCGCACGAAGCTGACCCTTCCCGGATCGTCCGGCGGACCCCGCAGGGGGAGGGTCGGCTCGGTTCAGGGGTCCCGTCCACGCTTCGAGCAACGGGAAGAGATCATGGCCAAGACGGCCTTCGTGCGGACCAAGCCGCACCTCAACATCGGCACCATGGGTCACGTCGACCACGGCAAGACCACCCTCACCGCCGCCATCACCAAGGTCCTCGCCGAGCGCGGGGGCGCCTCCTTCGTGCCCTTCGACCGCATCGACCGGGCCCCCGAGGAGGCCCGGCGGGGCATCACCATCAACCTCACGCACGTCGAGTACGAGACCGACACCCGCCACTACGCCCACGTCGACATGCCCGGTCACGCCGACTACATCAAGAACATGGTCACGGGAGCGGCGCAGCTCGACGGCGCGATCCTCGTCGTCTCCGCGCTCGACGGGGTCATGCCACAGACCGCCGAGCACGTGCTCCTCGCCCGCCAAGTCGGCGTCGACCACATCGTCGTCGCGCTCAACAAGGCCGACGCCGGGGACCCCGAGCTGACCGACCTGGTCGAGCTGGAGGTCCGCGAGCTGCTGACCGCGCACGGGTACGGCGGTGACGGCGCACCCGTCGTCCGGGTCTCCGGGCTCGGGGCGCTGGAGGGCGACCCACGGTGGACGGGGGCGATCGAGGCGCTGCTGGACGCGGTGGACACGTACGTGCCGACGCCCGTGCGGTACACGGACGCGCCGTTCCTGCTGCCCGTGGAGAACGTGCTGACCATCACCGGGCGCGGGACGGTCGTGACCGGCGCCGTCGAGCGGGGCAGCGTACGCATCGGCGACCGCGTCGCCCTCCTGGGCGGCGACGGCGAGCCGCTCGAGACGGTCGTCACCGGCCTGGAGACCTTCGGGAAGCCGATGGAGTCCGCCGAGGCCGGGGACAACGTCGCGCTGCTGCTGCGCGGGGTGCCGCGCGACGGCGTGCGCCGTGGGCACGTGGTGGCCGCCCCCGGCAGCGTGACGCCGAAGCGGCGCTTCAGTGCGCAGGTGTACGTGCTCTCCGGGCGCGAGGGCGGCCGTACGACGCCGGTCGCCAGCGGCTACCGGCCGCAGTTCTACATCCGCACCGCCGACGTGGTGGGGGACGTGGACCTCGGCCTTGCGGGCGTCGCCCGGCCCGGCGAGACGGTCGCGATGACCGTCGAGCTGGGACGGGACGTCCCGCTGGAGGCGGGCCTCGGCTTCGCGATCCGTGAGGGCGGACGGACCGTCGGCGCCGGGACGGTGACGGCCGTCCTGGGCTGACCCGCCCGACCGGGACCCCGCTGTGGTGGCGGCAGGAAGGCTGCGCCAGACTGCCGTCACCACAGACATGCGCACGACGGAGGGGCGGGCGGAATGGGCGGCGGCACGGCACTGGTGCTCGGCGGCGGCGGACTGACCGGCATCGGCTGGGAGTGCGGAATCCTCTACGGGCTCGCCCGCGCGGGCGTGGACCTCACCACCGCGGACCTGGTGGTGGGCACCTCGGCCGGCTCGGTGGTCGGCGCCCAGCTCACCTCCGGACGACTCAGCGCACAGGAGCTGTACGAGCGCCAGCTCGGCGACGCGGCGGGGGAGAGCGCCGCGAAGCTGGGGGCGGGCGTCTTCGCCCGGTACGCGCTGGCGATGGTGCGTTCGCGCAGCGACGCGGCCGCGTACCGCCGGCGGGTGGGGGCGATGGCCCTGGCCGCGGACACCGGCCCCGAGGCCGAGCGCCGCAAGGTGCTGGCGGCCCGCCTGGTCTCGCACGAGTGGCCCGAGCGGCGGCTCGTGGTCACCGCGGTGGACGCGCTCACCGGTGAGCTCGAGGCCTTCGACCGCGAGAGCGGCAGCGGGCTGGTCGACGCGGTGGCGGCGAGCTGCGCGGTGCCCGGGGTGTGGCCCCCGGTGACGGTCGGCGAACGCCGCTTCATCGACGGAGGCATCCGCTCCGCCACCAACGCCGACCTCGCCGCCGACTACGCGCGCGTGGTGATCATCGCCCCGATCGCACTCGGCTCCGGGCTCGTCCCCTCACCGGCCGCGCAGGCGGCCCGGCTGCGCGAGGCCGGGGCGAAGGTCCTGCTCATCACCCCGTCGGCCACGGCCCGGAAGGCCTTCGGGCGCAACGTCCTGGACCCGGCCCGGCGGGACCCGGCGGCCCGCGCCGGCCTGGCGCAGGCCGCGGCGCACGCCTCCGAGGCGGCTGCCGTCTGGTCGGGCGCGACGGACTGAGGCGCGCGGGCCGGGCGACCTGAGGCCCCCGCTCCGGTAGCCCGGCGCCTGCCGGACAATGGAGCGGTGAGCGACGAACGGATCCCGGTGATACGGGACGTGGGCCAGGGCACCGCCAAGCTGATGCCGGACGTCGACGGGGAACGGGCCTGGCTGCTGACCGTCGACGGGGCCCCGCAGTCCTATGTGGACCTGGACGATCCGCAGCACCTGGAATTCGAGTACGTACGCCGCCTCGCGCACGTCCTGGACTGCGCGGCGCAGCCGGGGCTCCCGCTGGACCTGCTGCACCTGGGCGGCGGCGCGCTCACCCTGCCCCGCTACGCCGCGGCAACCCGGCCCGGATCCCGGCAGTCGGTGGTGGAGTTCGACGCCGGCCTGGTCGAGTTGGTCGCCGAGCACCTGCCGCTGCCGGAGGGGGCCGGGATCACCGTGCACACCGCCGACGCCCGGGCCTGGCTGGAGGCGGCGCCCGCGGGCAGCGCGGACGTGGTGGTGGCCGACGTGTTCGGCGGCTCACGGGTGCCGGCGCAGCTGACCTCGCTGGAGTACGCGCGGGAGGCCGCACGGGTGCTGCGGCCCGGCGGGCTGTACGCGGCGAACCTGGCGGACGGGGCGCCCTTCGAGTTCCTGCGGACGCAACTGGCGAACTTCGCCGCCGCCTTCGCGGAGCTCGCCCTCGTCGCCGAGCCGTCCGTGCTGAGGGGGCGGCGCTTCGGGAACGCCGTGCTGCTGGCCTCCGACGCCCCGCTGGACGTGGGGGCGCTGGCCCGGCGGTGCGCGTCCGACGCCTTTCCCGCCCGAGTCGAGTACGGTGACGGCCTGGCCCGCTTCGTCAGGGGCGCGGCCACCGTCTCCGACGCGGACGCGGCCCCCTCGCCGGCTCCGCCGGAGGGCGCCTTCAGCCTGGGGTGAGGCCGGACGAGGACGGCGAGGACACCGCGGGGGCCGCGGCAGCGGCGGGGTCGGACGCGAGCGGACCCCCGGTCTTGTGGACGGACGGCTTGCGCGTCATGCGGCGCACGTCCGGGACCAGCAGGACCAGAGCGGTGACCAGGACGACCAGGGCCGCGCAGCCCCACAGCGCCTCGGTGCGGCCGAAGGCCGATTCGACCGGCCCGGCCAGGGCCGTGGCGAGCGGGAGCATCGAGACCGAGCCGAACCAGTCGTAGGCGGAGACCCGGGAGAACTTCTCCTCCGGGATCTCCTGGTGCATCGTCGTCATCCAGTTCACGCCGAAGACCTCGATCGCGGCTCCGCTGACGAACATCACCGCGCACAGCCCCCACACGGGGAGCGGCACGGCCAGTCCGGCCGACGGCAGCGCCAGCGGGAACACGCACAGCGTCCCGACCAGCAGCAGCCGCCGCGGCTTCCACGCGACCATCAGGACGGCCCCGGCGATGGTGCCGACGCCGAACAGCGCCAGGGCCAGGCCCCAGGGCGCCGGCCCGCCCAGCTGGTCCCGGGCGACCAGCGGCCCGTAGACCGCCTCCGCGGCGCCGACGACGGCGACGACGACGGAGAACTGGAGCACGATGCTCCACAGCCAGGGCCGGGTGCGGAACTCCACCCAGCCCTCCCGCAGGTCGGCCAGGAGACCGCCGCCGGGTGCCCGGTCGGGCGTGTGGCTGACGTCGAGGAAGGCGCGCAGCGCCCCGGCGATCGCGAAGGCGGCGGCGTCCACGGCCAGCACCCAGCCCGGGCCCATCGCGGCGATCATCGCCCCGCCGAGGGCCGCCCCGCCGATGCCGGCGCCGTTCATGGCCATGCGGAAGAGGGCGAAGGCGCGGTTGGCGTGTTCGCCGGAGACCGTGGAGAGCAGCATGCCTTCGGCCGCAGGGTTGAAGAAGGCCGTACCGGTGCCGCACAGGGCCGTCAGCAGCATCATCTGCCACAGCTGCGGGTCGCCGGTGAGGACGAGCAGCGCGAAGACGGCCTGCGAGATGCAGTTCAGGGCGTTGGCGGCGACCATCACGCGGTGGCGCGGCAGCCGATCGGCCACGGCTCCGCCGACGAGCAGGAAGAGGACGAGCGGCAGCGTGCGGGCGGCCGCGACCAGGCCCACGTCGCCGCCCGAGCCGCCGGCTTCCAGGACGGCGAAGGCGGAGGCGATGAGCGCCCCGTGACTGCCGAGGTTCGTCACCACTGCCGCACCCGTGAGCAGGGTGTAGTTGCGGCCGGCCCACTCCGGCCGGCTGCGGCGGGGGCGGGGCGCGCGTGTGCGGTGCGGTGCGTCGGGTGGAGAGCTCACCCCCGGACTATCCCCGCCCCGGGCCGAGAAATCCAAATGGATTACCGGTCCGGTCCGGGGCGGGTTCAGCCGGTGATCATCCGGTGCTGAGCCGGATGGAGCTGAGGATCTTGTCGGAGATGTCCGTCGGGACCTCTTCCTTCACACCGGCGGCGGTGACCAGGGCGAAGCTGGCGAAGTCACCGGCGGCGTTCTTGAAGGCGAAGCCGACCGCCTTGCCGTCGGTGGAGCACTTGTGCTCCTTCTTCACGTTCGGCGCGGTCGCGACGACCATGTGGCCCTTGATCCCGGAGGCGGTCGTGAACTCCTTGGGGTCGGTCACCTTGACCGTTCCCTTGGGCTCCTTCTGGGCGAAGCCCGCCCACACCCACGTGCCGGTGTTGTCGGTCGCGGCCTGGGCGGTGTCCTTGGCTCCCTGGGCGCCCTTGACGCCGGCGTCAGCGATCGAGAACTTCTCGAGGTTGCCGTCGGCGTCCTTGTCGACCGTGCACCACTCCTGCTTGAGGGTGGCGGTGCCGGACATGGTGATGACCGGCTTGCCGTCGTTCTTGACGTCGTCGTCGTAGAAGAGGGAGACGCCGGGGTCGTTGACGTTCCACTCCGGGGGCACGTCGTAGGCGACGTTGTACTTCGTGTTGGTGACGACCTTCCAGCCCGGGATGACGGGCTGCATGGCGCCGCCGGCCCGCGGGTTGGCGCTGCTGCCGGCCGGGGCGGGTGCCTCCACCGGTGCCGAGGAGCTCGCGGCCGGCTTGTCGTTGGCCTCGGTGTTCTTGTCGTCCCGGGTCAGGACGTACGCGCCGGTCGCGGCGGCCGCCACGACCACCGCGGCGGCCGCGACGATGGCCACTGTCCTCGTCGAGTACGGGCTCCCGCCGGAGGGCTGGGGCTGCTGGGGCGGCTGGGGCTGGGCCCAGGGCTGGCCCGGGGCGGCCTGGGGCTGCTGGTAGCCCGGTTGCTGCGGGTAGCCGGGCTGCTGCGGGTATCCGTAACCCGGCTGCTGCTGGTACGGGTTCGGCTGCGCCGGCTGTCCCGGCGGCTGCGCGTACGGGTTCTGATGCGCGTCCTGGGGGTTCTGCTCGCCCCCGGGCGGCTGCTGCTGTCCTGGCCACATGGCCGGTAACGATAGTGGGAGCGGTGCCGGGGAGCCACGGCCGCCCCCTGAAGAGCTCTGGCCAATCCTGTCTACTCGCGGGTAACATCGCGTTTCATGAGCGCAGATCAGATGAACGTGGGCGAACTGCTCGCCGCGACCGTGCCGATGGCCCGGACCCTGAACCTCGAGTTCCTGGAGACCACCCCCGAGCGTGCGGTCGTCCGCCTTCCGGACCAGCCCGACTACCACAACCACGTCGGCGGCCCGCACGCCGGCGCCATGTTCACCCTCGCCGAGTCCGCGAGCGGCGCCATCGTCCTGGCCGCCTTCGGCGACCAGCTCTCCCGGGCCGTGCCCCTCGCCGTGAAGGCGGAGATCGGCTACAAGAAGCTCGCCAAGGGCGTCGTCACCGCCACCGCCACCCTCGGCCGCCCGGCCGCCGACGTCGTGGCCGAACTCGACGCGGGCGGCCGCCCCGAGTTCCCGGTCACCATCGCCATCCAGCGCGAGGACGAGGCCGTGACCGGCGAGATGACGGTCGTCTGGACCCTGCGCCCCAACGCGTAACGCCCGGCCCGGTACGTGCCCGCCGCCCCATGGGGCGGCGGGCACGTCCTGCTTCCGGCGCTAGAGTCCTGGCACGACGATGGAGGGGGTACCCGTGGCCAAGGTCAACATCAGCCTCGACGCCGAGCTCGTGGTGGAGGTGATGGTGCTCGCCGGGGTCGGCTCCCCGCAGGACGCGGTGGAGGCCGTCGTACGGGACTACATCGCGCGCGGACACCGCACCGAGGCCCGTGTCCAGCGTCAGGACGAGCCCCGGCGCACCACCGACAGCCTGCCGCCCCTGCCGGAGGGCTGAACCTGGGCGCCCCCGGTGGCGCGTCTCGGCAGGGCCCGGGGGCCCGCGGCGCACAGTGGCACGGGGAGCGGTCCGGCGCGGGCCGCTCCCGCCGACCCACGCCGCAGGGAGCACCCATGAGCGAGGACGTGTCCAGACGTTCGGCGATGAGGCTGATCGCGGCGGCGGGCACTGCGGGTGCTTCCCTCGCCGCCGGAGGCTGCGCCCCGACCGTGCCGCCGCCCGGCGCCGTCCCGCGGGGGTCCGCCGGCGGCGCACCGGGCGCACCCGCCGCCGGGAGCGGTACCGGCACCGGCACGGGAGGCGCCGCCCGGATCGACGCCCTGCTGGAGCGGCTCACCCTCGAGGAGAAGACCGCCCTGCTGCACGGGGCCGCCGACCCCGCCCCCCGGGGCCAGGCCGGATACGTGCCCGGCGTACCGCGGCTGGGCATCCCGGCCCTGCGCCTGGCCGACGGGCCCGCCGGGGTGCGGGTCGACCGGCCCGCCACCGCACTGCCCGCGCCGGTGCTGCTCGCCTCCGCCTTCGACCCGGCGCTGGCCCGCGAGTACGGACGCGTCATCGGCCGCGAGGGCCGGGCCCTCGGCCAGGACGTCGTCCTGGCCCCCATGGTCAACCTCATCCGCACCCCGTACGCCGGCCGGAACTTCGAGACCTTCTCCGAGGACCCGCGCCTGACCGCCGACCTGGTCGGCGAGCTGGTCCGCGGCATCCAGGACGAGGGACTCATCGCCACCGTCAAGCACTTCGCCCTCAACAACCAGGAACAGGGCCGCGACACCGTCGACGTGACCGTCGGCGAGCAGACCCTGCGCGAGACCGAGCTGCGGGGCTTCGAGGCCGCCGTCGCCGCCGGCGCGGGCGCCGTCATGGGCTCCTACAACAAGGTCAACGGCGTCCACGCCTGCGAGAGCGGGCCCCTGCTCGACGAACTGCTGCGGGGGAGCTGGGGGTTCGACGGCTGGGTGGTCTCCGACTGGGGTGCCGCCCACAGCACCGTCGCCGCCATCCGCGCCGGCCTCGACATGGAAATGCCCGGAGGCACCCACTTCGGCGAGCCGCTGCGCGAGGCGGTGCGCGGCGGCTCGGTACCGGAGGCCGCCGTGGACCAGGCCGTGCACCGGATCCTGACCACCATGGACCGCTTCGGGCTGCTCGCGGCCCGGCAATCCGCCCGGCCCCCGCGCGACGCCGCGGCCGGGGCCCGCGTCGCCCGCAAGGTGGCCACCGCCGGGGCGGTGCTCCTGCGCAACGAGCACGGCACCCTGCCGCTGACCGGGGCCGCGGCCCGCTCGATCGCGGTGATCGGGCCCACCGCCCAGGTGCCGTTCACCGGCGGCGGGGGCAGCTCGCACGTGGTCCCCGACGGCGCGGCCGCCCCGCTCACCGCCATCCGGCGGCGGGCCGGGAACGGAGGGGCCGTGCACCACGCCCTCGGCGAGGACCTCTACGGGCGGCCGCTCCCCGCGAAGCTGCTGACTCCGGCCGCGGACCTGGAGGCCCGCGAGGTCGGCCCCGGGCGCGTGTGGACGTACGAGGGCGAGTTCCGCCTGGCGGCGGACGACGAGTGGACCCTGCTGGTCCACTACACCGGGAAGCGGCCCGGCGTACGCCTCGACGGGGAGGAGCTGTTCCCCGTCCGGCCGGGCATGGCCGAGCACTACGCGGGCGGACTGCTCGGCTCCGCACCCGACGGGATGGCCGTGCGCCGCCGCACCCTCGCGCTCAAGGCGGGCACCCACCGGCTCGCCCTGACCGCCGCCGGCGGGGACAAGGGCCAGCGCCTGCGCCTGCGCCACATCACCGGGGCGATCCGGGCCGCGGACCTCGCCGAGGCGGTGCGCACCGCGAAGGCGGCCCGCAGCGTGGTCCTGTTCGCCTACGAGGACTCCACCGAGGGCAGGGACCGCACCTCGCTCGCGCTCCCCGGCGGGCAGGAGCGGCTGATCGAGGCGGTGGCCGCCGCGAACCCCCGTACGACGGTCGTGCTCAACACCTCGTCCGCCACCACCATGCCGTGGCTCTCCCGTACCGGAGCCGTCCTCCAGATGTACTACCCGGGGCAGGAGGGTGCCGGAGCCACCGCCGACGTGCTCTTCGGCGACGTGGACCCCGGGGGCCGCCTCACCCAGACCTTCCCGGCCGACGAGCGGACGACCCCGGTCGGCTCGGACCCGTCGCGCTACCCGGGGGTGGGCGGCCGACAGGAGTACGCAGAGGGCGTCCACGTGGGCCACCGCTGGTACGACACCGAGCGGGAGACCCCGCTCTTCCCCTTCGGGCACGGCCTGTCCTACACGACCTGGCAGTACGAGAAGCTCACGGTCCGGCCGCAGCGCGGCGGGCTGCGCGTGGAGTTCACGGTCCGCAACACCGGCCGGCGCAAGGGCACGGACGTGGCCCAGGTGTATGTCGGCCCCTCCGAGGAGCTCCGGCTCGACCAGCCGGTGCGCGCACTCGCCGGCTACCGGCGGATCACCCTCGCGCCGGGCGCGGCGCAGCGCGTCACCGTCGACATCGATGCCCGGACGCTGTCGTCGTGGGACCCGGACAAGCACGCCTGGGTGCGGGGCACCGGCCGCCGCGAGGTGTTCGCGGGACGTTCCTCGCGGGAACTGCCTCTGAGGTCAAAGGTCGTGCCGGCGAGCCGATAGGCTGCCCGTTCGGCGTGTCACAGGGGGCGCGCCGGGGACGATTCGGGAGGACGTACCGGTGCACATCCAGGAATGGCTGGAGACGATTCCGGCGGTCAGCATCTATCTCCTGGTGGGTCTGGTCATCGGCCTGGAGAGCCTCGGCATCCCGCTGCCCGGCGAGATCGTCCTGGTCAGCTCGGCGCTGCTGGCCTCGCAGCACGGGGAGATCGACCCCGTCGTACTGGGGCTCTGCGCGATCACCGGCGCCATCGTGGGCGACTCGATCGGCTACGCCATCGGGCGCAGGGGCGGCAAGCCGCTGCTGGACCGGCTGGGCCGGCGCTTCCCGAAGCACTTCGGACCCCAGCAGGTGGCCCTGGCGGAACGCTCCTTCGAGAAGTGGGGCATGTGGGCCGTCTTCTTCGGCCGGTTCGTGGCGCTGCTGCGGATCTTCGCCGGGCCGCTGGCGGGCGTGCTGCAGATGCCGTACTGGCGGTTCCTCGTCGCCAACGTCCTCGGCGGGATCCTCTGGGCGGGCGGAACGACCGCCGTCATCTACTCGGTCGGCATCGTCGCTGAGCCCTGGCTGAAGCGGTTCTCCTGGCTGGCCCTGGGCCTCGCCGTGGTGTTCGGGCTCGTCGTGACCCTGGTGGTGCGCAGCCGGATGAAGAAGGCGGCCGAGGCCGCCGGGGCAGCCGGCGCGGAGATCCCCGCGCAGTCGGCGGCCCGCGCCACCGTCGGCGACTGACGGCGGCGGAGACGCCGGGGCCGGACCGGCCGGCCGGAGTGGTCGGACGGGGGCCGGGAGGGCTCTCGCACGCGGCGCCGCCCCACCGAGCGGACGGTTCGGGAAGGGCGGGAGCGGCATCCGGGGACGGCGTCCTAGGCGTCCGGGGTGACCGAGGCGCGGTGCTGCTTGGCCAGCTCCACGTACATCAGGGCGTTGATGCGGATGTGCTCGCGCTCCTCCTCGGTCAGCTCGCGCCGCACCTTCGCGGGGACGCCCGCGACGAGCGAGCCGGGCGGGACGACCATGCCCTGCGGGACCAGCGCCTGCGCGGCGACCAGGGAACCGGCGCCGATGACCGCGCCGTTCAGGATGGTGGCGCCCATGCCGATCAGGCAGTCGTCCTCGACGGTGCAGCCGTGCACGACGGCGTTGTGGCCGATGGAGACGCGCTCCCCGATGGACACGGGGAAGCCCGGGTCCACGTGGAGCGTGCAGTTGTCCTGCACGTTGCTGTCGGCGCCGAGGGCGATCGGGCCGCAGTCGGCGCGCAGCACCGCCGAGTACCAGATGCTGGCGCCGGCGGCGAGGGTGACGTCGCCGACCGCGACCGAGGTGGGCGCGGTGAAGGCCGTGGGGTCGATGTCCGGGGTCTTTCCGCCGACACCCGCCACGAGTGCCTGGGCCGCCTGGTGCGTCATGTTCTCTTCCTCTGCCGTCCGTCGTCTGTGGTCAGTGGTCTGTCGTCCTGGTGCCGCGCCAACAGCACGGTAGGGCACACGGCCCACCGCTCCCGCGATGGGGTGAAGATCACAGGATCGTCGTCCGGCCGACCGGGGCCCGGCGCACTACCGTGGCCGGGTGCCGAAGAAACAGAACACGTTCTCATCTGTGGCGGCCCTGCGCCGCAGGCTGGCGAGCCGCGTGGTCCACACCGGCTGGCGCTGGATGCAGCAGGCCGGCGCCGTGACCGCGCAGACTCCGGGCCGGCTGCGGTTCGGTGCGATCGGGGACGGCACCCGGCTCGCGTTCCCGCAGGGCACGGTCTTCGGCGAGCGGTGGATCCGGCTCGGCGGGCACTGCATCATCGGCGAGCAGGTCACCCTGACCGCCGGCATGATGCCGGACCTCGACCTGGGCGCCGAACCGATGCTGGTGCTCGGCGACGGGGTGGTCATCGGCCGGGACAGTCACGTCATCGCGGACGCCCGCATCACGATCGGGTCGAACACCTTCTGCGGGCCCGGCGTCTACATCACGTCCACGAACCACAGCTACGACGATCCGCACGAGCCCATCGGGCGGCAGTGGCCGCGCAGTGCACCGGTGGAGATCGGCTCCGGCTGCTGGCTCGGCACCGGTTCGGTGATCCTGCCGGGCGCGCGACTGGGTCGCAACGTCGTCGTGGCCGCGGGGGCCGTGGTACGGGGCGAAGTGCCCGATCACGCCGTGGTCGCGGGGGCGCCGGCGCGCATCGTACGGCGCTGGACGCCGGAGACGGGCTGGCAGCCGCCGCTGCGGACCCCGGCGCCCGTTCCGATCCCGGACGGCATGACATCGCAGCAGCTGCGGGGGCTGGCCGAGCTCACCGAGGCCGAGCTGGCCGAGGTCGAGCACGCGGGGGCCGAGCACGCGGAGGTCGAGCACGCGGAGGCCGAGCACGCGGAGGCCGGGCGCGCGGGGGCCGGGCACGCGGGGGCCGAGCTCGCCGAGGCCGAGAAGTAGGGCGCCCGTAGGGAAGCCTCAGCCGGCGGCCAGCAGGACCGTTCCCGCGAGGGCCAGGCCGGCACCCGCCGCCTGGACGGTGCGCAGTCGCTCCTTGAGGAAGGCGAAGGCGGCGAGCGCGGTGATCACCGGGTAGAGCGAGGACAGTACGGCGGCCATGGTGACGGGGCCGTTCTGGGCGGCGACGGAGTACGTGCCGTTCGCCGCGACGTCCGCCAGGCCGACGAAGGCCAGCGCGGGCAGCAGCCCCCACAGGATCCGCGGGCCGGTGCCCTCCGGGAGGGCGGGGACACCGCGCCGGGACTGCACCCAGAGGGCTGCGCCGCCGACGGCGACGTTGGTGACCCGCTGGACGAACAGGGCGAGGAAGAGCCCGGTGAGGGTGGTGGAGGCCTGCGCTATCAGGGCCATCACGGCGCCGAAGCCGAAGGCCGCGACCAGGGTGAGGACCACGGCCTGCCGCTGGACGGGGGCGCCGCGCAGTTCGGGTCCGCCGGCGAGGACGATGCCGACGACGGCCACGGCGATACCGGCGAACTGGCCCGGGCCGGGCCGCTCGCCCAGCATCAGCCCGGCGGCGACGGGCACGACCACGCCGAGGGAGCCGAGCGGCGAGACCACGCCCATCGGGCCGAGGGCCAGCGCCTTGTAGAAGCTGAGCATGGCGACCGGTCCGACCAGGCCGGCGGCGACGGCGAACCACAGCCGGGGGTCGGCCTCGTGCCAGGCGCCGGTGCCGAGGACCACGGCGCCCAGCACGACGACGGCGACGACCTGCGAGACGACGACCACCGTGAGCGCCGGTATCTTGCGGGTCAGCAGCCCGCCGCCGAAGTCGGCGAGGCCCCACAGCACGGCTGTGGCCAGGGCGAAGAGGGCGGTCATCGGGAGGCCTCGCAGTACAGTGCAGTGAACGCCGGAGTGCAGCATCGAATACGGAACACGTTAGTGCACCCTGTTGGACCGTGTCATCCAGGATATTGGACGGAATGGTGTCGGATCTCGAACAGCTCAGCCAGGCGCTCGCCCGGAACCTCAAGAGGTGGCGCGGAGAGCGCGGCTTCACGCTGGACTCCCTGGCGGCCCGCGCCGGCGTGAGCCGCGGGATGATCATCCAGATCGAGCAGGCCCGTACGAACCCCAGCGTGGGCACCACGGTCCGGCTGGCCGACGCGCTGGGCGTCAGCATCTCCGCGCTCCTGGACTACGACCGCGGCCCCCAGGTCCGGGTCGTCCCACCGGAGCAGGTGGTGCGGATCTGGTCGAGCGAGGCGGGCAGCTCCACGACCATGCTGATCGGCACCGACGAGCGCGGGCCCATGGAGCTGTGGACCTGGCACCTGGTACCGGGGGAGGGCACGGACTCCGTCCCGCACCCCTCCGGCACCATCGAGATGCTGCACGTCACCGCCGGGGAGCTGACCCTGGTGGTCGGCGAGGAGGAGTTCCGCGTCCCCACCGGAGCCGCGGCCGCCTTCGAGGCCAACCTCCCGCACTCCTACCGCAACGAAGGCTCCGTGCCGATGGAGATGACCCTCGCGGTGTCGGTCCCGCCGGTGTCCGCGCCGGTCCCCGCGACCGCGACCGCGCACGCACACGGCGGCACGGCCGCGGGCCGGGAAGGTTAAAGGGCCGGGATCTCGATCGCCGGGCAGCGGTCCATCACCATCGTCAGCCCGGCCTCGCGGGTCCGGTCGAAGGCGGCCTCGTCGATCACGCCGAGCTGGAACCAGACGGCCTCGGCGCCGACGGCGGCCGCCTGGTCGGCCACGGCCCCGGCCAGCTCGCTGTTCACGAAGACGTCCACCACGTCCACCTTGAACGGGATCGCCTCCAGCGAGGCGTACCCCGGCTCGCCGTGCACGGTCTCGGCCTTGGGGTGCACGGGGACCACGCGCTTGCCGTACTGCTGGAGCACACGGGCCACCCCGTAGGCCGCCCGGTCCCGGTTGTTCGAGAGGCCCACCACGGCCCAGGTGTCGCCGAGCTCGGTGAGGATCTTGCGAATGGTTGCCGGATCGCCGTACACGCGTGCCGCCTCCTGCTGCTGTCTGCCGTCGTCTGCTGCTCAGCCGCATCAACCGAAATCCCGCACCCCCGATTCCCGCTGGCCGCTCGGCACACACCCCGCCCGGCAGGCCGGGCCCGCCCGGGAAGGCGGTGCCGCAGCGGGGCGCCGGGGCCTGAGCGGCCACGGACTAGGGTGGAGCGGTGAAGGCAGACCAGTACGTGACGGTGGCCCGTGAGGGCGTGCACGAGTCGGAGATCAACCGCTCGCGCTTCCTGTGCTCGCTCGCGCCCGCCGCGACCGAGCGGGAGGCGCAGGAGTTCGTCGCACGCATCCGCAAGGAGCACCCCACCGCCTCGCACAACTGCTACGCCTACGTCATCGGCGCCGACGCAGCCGTCCAGAAGGCCAGTGACGACGGGGAGCCCGGCGGTACCGCCGGGGTGCCCATGCTGCAGATGCTCATGCGCCGGGACGTCCGCTACGCCGTCGCCGTCGTCACCCGCTACTACGGAGGCGTCAAGCTCGGCGCAGGCGGGCTGATCCGGGCCTACGGCGGCGTCGTCGGCGAGGCGCTCGACGAACTCGGCACCGTGACCCGGCGGCGCTACCGGCTGGCCACCGTCACCGTCGACCACCAGCGGGCCGGCAAGACCCAGAACGACCTGCGCTCCACCGGCCGGACCGTGGTGGACCTGCGCTACGGGGCCGCCGTGGAGATCGAGGTCGCCCTCCCCGAGGCGGATCTGCCCGCCTTCGAGGCCTGGCTCGCCGACAGCACGGCCGGTACGGCCGCCCTCACCCTCGGCGGGGAGACGTACGCGCCCTGAGCGCCCCCGGGGACGGGTTAGCGTAGTGGGGTTCAGCGAGCGGGAGACGACCAGGGGGAGACGGCATGTGCGGCGGGGCCGGCGAGTGAAGTTCCTGCACACCTCCGACTGGCACCTCGGCCGGGCCTTCCACCGGGTGAACCTGCTCGGCGCCCAGGCCGCCTTCGTGGACCACCTCGTCGAGACGGTCCGCGCGCACGAGGTCGACGCCGTCCTCGTCGCCGGCGACGTCTACGACCGTGCCGTGCCCCCGCTGCCCGCCGTCGAGCTGTACGACCGGGCCCTGCACCGGCTTGCCGGGCTCGGGGTGCCCACCGTCATGATCTCCGGCAACCACGACTCCGCGCGCCGGCTCGGGGTCGGGGCCGGGCTGATCGGCCGCGCCGGGATCCACCTGCGGACCGACCCGGCCGGCTGCGCCGACCCCGTCGTGCTGGCCGACGTACACGGTGACGTGGCGCTGTACGGGCTGCCCTACCTGGAGCCGGCCCTGGTCAAGGACGAGTTCGCCGCGCGGAAGGTCAGCCACGAGGCGGTCCTGGGCGCGGCCATGGACCGGATCCGGGCCGACCTCGCCACCCGCCCGCCCGGCACCCGCTCCGTCGTCCTGGCGCACGCCTTCGTCACCGGCGGGCAGGCCAGCGACAGCGAGCGCGACATCAGCGTCGGCGGCGTCGAGGCCGTGCCCGCCTCCGTCTTCGACGGGGTGGACTACGCCGCCCTCGGCCACCTCCACGGCTGCCAGACGATCAACGAACGGGTCCGCTACTCCGGTTCCCCGCTCGCCTACTCCTTCTCCGAGGCGGACCACCGCAAGACCATGTGGCTGATCGAACTGGGGGCGCAGGGAGAGATCGCCGCCGCCGAGCGCATCGACACCCCCGTGCCGCGCGCCCTCGCGAGGCTGCGCGGACGGATCGACGACCTGCTCGACGACCCCGCGTACGCCGTGCACGAGGACGCGTGGGTGGAGGCCACCCTCACCGACCCGGTCCGTCCCGAGGATCCCATGGCCCGCCTCGCCGCCCGCTTCCCGCACACCCTCACCCTCGCCTTCGACCCCGAGGGCCGCCAGGAGGAGACCGGCGCCTCCTACGCCCAGCGGCTGCGCGGCCGCACCGACCAGCAGATCGCCGAGGA
This sequence comes from Streptomyces erythrochromogenes, assembly GCF_036170895.1. NCBI lineage: Bacteria > Bacillati > Actinomycetota > Actinomycetes > Kitasatosporales > Streptomycetaceae > Streptomyces > Streptomyces erythrochromogenes. The sequence goes on from NZ_CP108036.1 coordinate 6,852,620, forward strand.
CTTCGTCGCCCACGTGCGCGGCGGCGGACACCCGGACGAGGCCGAACGGGCCGTCCTCCAGGGCGCCTTCGACGACGTACGCGCCGACGACAGCCGCCGGGAGACCCACCGATGAGGCTGCACCGGCTGGCCGTCACCGCCTTCGGGCCCTTCGCCGACCCACAGGAGATCGACTTCGACGCCCTGTCCGGCGCCGGGATCTTCCTGCTGCACGGCCCCACGGGCGCGGGCAAGACCTCCGTGCTCGACGCCGTCTGCTACGCCCTCTACGGTTCCGTGCCCGGCGCCCGGCAGGCTCCCGGCACCAGCCTGCGCAGCGACCACGCCGCCGCCGGCACGCCCACCGAGGTCACCCTCGAACTCACCGCGGGCGGCCGCCGCCTGGAGATCACCCGCCGCCCCGAACAGGAGCGTCCGAAGAAGCGGGGCACGGGCACCACCAAGGACAAGGCGCAGAGTTGGCTGCGCGAGCACACCGGCGAGGGCTGGGAGGCGCTCAGCCGCTCCCACCAGGAGATCGGTGAGGAGGTCGAGCAGCTGCTCGGCATGAGCCGCGAGCAGTTCTGCCAGGTCGTGCTGCTGCCGCAGGGGGAGTTCGCCCGGTTCCTGCGCGCCGACGAGGCGGCCCGCGGCCGGCTCCTCGGCCGGCTCTTCGACACCCGCCGGTTCGCCGCGGTCGAGACCCTGCTCGGGGAGCGGCGCCGCGCCGCCGAGGCCAGGGTCCGGGCCGGCGACGAGAAGGTGCTCCACACCGCCCAGCGGCTCGCCCAGGCCGCCGGGGACAGCGCCGATCTGCGGGCCTGGCCGCTGCCCGGACACCAGCCGGGAGACCCCGGGCTGGCCGGGGCGGTCCGCGCCTGGGCGGCCGTCGCCCGCTGCTCGGCCCGGGAACGGCTCGACGTCGCCGAGTACGCGCTGGCCGCCGTCGAAAGCCGGCACGCCGCCGCCCGGCTGGCCGCCGAGGACGCGCGCGAGCTCGACCGGCTCCAGCGCCGGCACGCGGAGACCGCCCGCCGCGCCGCCCTGCTCGCCGAGGCGGGGCCCGAGCGCGAGCGCGTGCGCGGCCTGCTGGACGGGGCCCGGCGGGGCGCCCTGGTGGCCCCCGCCCTGGAACTGCGCGGCGCGGCCTCCTCGGCGCACCTCGCCGCCGCGCACGCCGAGACGGCCGCGCGGGCGGAACTGCCGCCCCCGCTGCGGGAGGCGGGCGCCGAGCAGCTCGCCACCGTCGAGCAGCGGCTGCGCGAGGAGCTGGGCGCGCTCGGCGCCGCCCACCGCGCCGAGCAGCGCTGCGCCGGGATCGGCCGTGAACGGGCCGACCTGGAACGGGAGTCGCGGGCCGCCGAGGAGCAGCACCAGGAGTCCGCCGAGTGGCTGGAGCGCTGGCAGGAGACCCGCACCGCCCTCCAGGAGCGGGTGGACGCCGCGCAGCAGGCCGCCACGCTGGCCGAGCAGCTCGCGGGCCGGCTGGAACCGGCCCGGATGAACCTGAACGCCGCCCGCAGGCGGGACGAGTTCGCCGCCGACGCCGAACGTGCCGAGGGCGAACTGCTCGACCTGCGCGAGGAGTCGGCCGCCGCGCGCGAAAGCTGGCTGGAGCTCAAGGAGGCCCGGCTGCGCGGAATCGCCGCCGAGCTCGCCGAGGCACTGGTGGCCGGAGAGGCCTGCACCGTGTGCGGATCCGCGGAGCACCCCGCTCCGGCCCGCCCCGCCCCCGGCCACGTGGACCGGGCCGCCGAGGACGCCGCCCACGCCGCCTTCGAAGAGGCCGAGCAGGCCCGGGCCGCCGTCGAGCGCCGCCTGGCCGCCGCCCGGGAAGCCCGCGCCGAGGCGGCCTCCGCCGCCGGGGACGCCACCACCGCCGAACTCCTGGCCCTGACCGCGGACCTGAGTGCCCGCCACGCCGCCGCCCACGCGGCGGCCGCCGGCCTGCACGCCGCCCGCGAGCAGCTCGCCCGGGCCGAACGGGAGCACTCCGCGCGCAGTGCCGACCGGCTCGACGCCGAGACCCGGGCCGCCGCCCGCGCCTCCCGCCGCGAGGCCCTGGACCGGGAGCAGGCCTCGCTGGAGGCCGAACTCGCCCTCGTACGCCGCGACGCGCCCACCGTCGCGGCCCGTGCCCGGACCCTGGAGGACCGGGTCCGCATCGTCGCCGGGGCCGCGGCCTGCCTGCGCCGGGCCGAGACGGCCGCCGCCCGGCTGAAGGAGGCCGACGACCAGCTCGCCGACGCCGCCTTCAAGGCCGGCTTCGACACCATCGAGGCCGCCGCCGACGCCGTCCTCCCCGAGTACGAACGCACCGCGCTCCAGCACCGGTCGGACGCCTGGCAGGCGGAGGAGGCCCTCCTGGCGGACCGCCTCGGCGAGAGCGGCACCGCCGAGGCGGCGGCGCTGCCTCCGGCCGCACCGGACGCGGCCGAGGCGTACGCGGTACGGGCCGCGGCGAAGCTTCGTACGGCAGGCTCCGCCTGTGACGCGGCCCGGGTCCGCTGCACCGAGCTGGACCGGCTCTCCCGGCAGATGGAGCAGGAACTGCGCGCGCTCGGCCCGCTGCGGGAGGCCTACGACCGGGTGGCCCGGCTGGCCGGCCTGACCGCGGGCACCTCCGCCGACAACGAGCGCAGGATGCGCCTGGAGGCCTACGTACTGGCCGCCCGCCTGGAGCAGGTTGCCGCCGCCGCGACGGTACGGCTGCTGCGCATGTCCGGTGGCCGCTACACCCTGGTCCACTCCGACGCGCGAGCGGGTGGACGGGGGCGTTCCGGCCTCGGGCTGCACGTGGTCGACGCCTGGACCGGCAGCGAGCGGGACACCGCCACCCTGTCCGGCGGCGAGACCTTCTTCGCCTCGCTCGCCCTCGCGCTGGGCCTCGCCGACGTGGTCACCGACGAGGCGGGCGGCACGCGCCTCGACACCCTCTTCATCGACGAGGGTTTCGGCAGCCTCGACGACCAGGCGCTGGACGAGGTGCTCGACGTGCTGGACTCGCTGCGCGAGCGGGACCGCAGTGTCGGCATCGTCAGCCACGTCGCCGACCTGCGGACCCGGGTCCAGGCCCAGCTGGAGATCGTCAAGCAGCGCGGCGGCTCGGTGGTGCGCCACCGCACGGCGGCCCTCACGGACTGAGCGGATCACGGACCGAGCGGGCCCGGAAGGCTCACGGGCTGAGCGGGCGGCGGGGCAGCGGCGAGGAGTAGACGATGCTCGTCGTCACCGAGCCGAGTCCCGAGATCCGGCCGGTGACCTCCTCCAGGTGCCCCATCGAGCGGGTCGCGACCTTGAGGACGAAGCAGTCGTCGCCCGTGACGTGATGGGCCTCCAGGATCTCCGGGGTGGCCTCCAGGAAGTCGTGGAACGGCTTGTAGTTGCCGTGCGGATAGCGCAGCCGCACCAGCGCCAGGATCGACTTGCCGAGCTTCTCCGGGTCCACCACGGCCGTGTAGCCGGTGATCACTCCGGCCTCCTCCAGCCGGCGGACCCGCTCGGTGACGGCGCTCGCGGACATGGACACGGAGCGGGCGAGCTCGGTGAAACTGGCGCGGCCGTCCCGCTGGAGCGCTTCGAGGATCCGCCAGTCGGTGGCGTCAGGGGAATAGTCGGTCATGTGGCAGGTCTAGCAGGGGATTCCCCGGTGAGACAAGGAGAAGGCCGGGGAAACCGACTTCCAGGGATGATCAACAGATCGTAGATTTCTGGCCATGACGACGACGCAGAACGCCTCCTCCGCCCCCGCCGCCACCAACCCGGTGCTCCGCGTGCCCCCGGCCTCCCCGGCCGCGGCCGCCGCGTACTTCGCTGCCAGCCTGGCTTTCCACGCGGACGTCTCGGACGTCGCGAGCGCCTTCAAGGCCCACCGCGAGACGGGCGCCGAGCTGGGCTTCCAGCTCGTCGACTCCCGCTCCACGCCCTCCTGGGACCAGGCGCACGTGCCCGGTGCGATCCACCTGCCCACCGCCCTGGTCCCGGAGCAGGCCGAGCGGCTCCTGGACAAGGACCTCCCCGTGGTGACGTACTGCTGGGGCCCCGGCTGCAACGGCGGCACCCGCTCCGCCCTCGCCCTGGCCGAACTGGGCTTCCAGGTCAAGGAGATGCTCGGCGGCATCGAGTACTGGATCCGGGAGGGCTTCGAGGTCGAGACCTGGCAGGGCACGCAGCAGCGCGGCGAGGCCGACCCGCTGACCGCGCCGACCGACTCGGACGACTGCGGCTGCTGATGTGCCCGCCCCACGCGCACGGGCCGCCCGCTCCCGGGGGAGAGGAGCGGCCCGTACCTCGTCCGGCAGCCGGCTGCGGTGCCGTCAGAGCTTCGAGAGCTCGTCCAGCAGGTCGTCCAGCCCCAGCGAACCCTGCGACAGCGCCGCCATGTGCCAGGCCTTCAGGTCGAAGGAATCGCCGTGCGCGGCACGTGCGTTGTCCCGGCCCAGCAGCCAGGTGCGCTCGCCCAGCTTGTAGCCGATCGCCTGCCCCGGCATGGACAGGTAGCGGGTCAGCTCGCTCTCCACGAACTCCGCCGGCCGGCCGCTGTGCAGGCCGAAGAACTCCTGCGCGAGGTCCACGGTCCACGTCTCGCCCGGGTGGAACGGCGAATCCGCCGGGATCTCCAGGCCCAGGTGCATGCCGATGTCGACGATGACCCGCGCCGCGCGCATCATCTGGCAGTCCAGGTAGCCCAGGCGCTGCTCGGCGTCCTTGAGGTAGCCCAGTTCGTCCATCAGCCGCTCCGCGTACAGCGCCCAGCCCTCGCAGTTGGCGCTGACCCAGCCGACGGTGGCCTGGTAGCGGGAGAGCTGGTCCGCCACGTGCGTCCACTGCGCGAGCTGCAGGTGGTGGCCCGGCACGCCCTCGTGGTACCAGGTGGACACCAGGTCGTAGACCGGGAAGCGGGTCTGCCCCATGGTGGGCAGCCAGGTGCGGCCGGGCCGGGAGAAGTCCTCCGACGGGGAGGTGTAGTACGGAGCCGCGGGGCCGCCCGGAGGGGCGATGCGGGACTCCACCTTGCGGACGCGCTCGGCCAGTTCGAAGTGGGTGCCGTCGAGGTTCTCGATGGCCTCGTCCATCAGGCCCTGCAGCCAGGCCTGGACCTCGTCCACCCCCTCGATGTGGGTGCCGTGCTCGTCCAGGTGCTTCAGCGCCTCCCAGGGGCCGGCGCCCGGGAGGATCTTGGCCGCCTCGGTCTTCATCTCGGCGAGCAGCCGGTGGTACTCCGACCAGCCGTAGGCGTACGCCTCGTCCAGGTCCAGGTCGGTGCCGTTGAAGTACCGGGACCAGCGGGCGTAGCGCTCGCGGCCCACCGTGTCGGGCCGGCCCTCGACGGCGGGGGCGTACACCGCGGCCATCCAGTCGCGCAGTTCGACGACGGCGGCGGTGGCGCCGGCGGCCGCCGTGTCCAGCTCGGCGCGCAGGGCCTGGGGGCCGCCGGAGGCGAAGTCCTCGAAGAAGGCCGCGGCGGAGCCGTCCTGGCCGGCCCAGGTGGTCAGCTGGCCGATCATGGTCTCGGTGGCGCGCGGGCCGCCGTACAGACCGCGGTCCAGGCCGAGCTGCAGGGTCTCGCGGTAGCCGGCGAAGGCGGTGGGGACGGCTCGCAGCCGCTCGGCGATGGCCGCCCAGTCCTCGTCGGTGTCGGCCGGGGTGAGGGAGAAGACCTCGCGGACCGAGTGCACGGGGCTGTGGATGTTGCTGACCGCGCGCAGGTCCTCGTCGGCCTCGTGCACCGCGAGCTCGGCCGTGAGGCGTTCGCGGAGCAGGCGGCCGCAGCGGCGCTCGGCATCGCTGTCGGCGCCGGGCAGCGCCTCGGCGGCGTCGAGGCGGGCGAGGGTCTCACGGGAGAGCTCGGCGACGGCGGCGCGGCCCGCCGGGGAGAAGTCGGGGAGCTTGGCGGAGCTCTCGGCTACACCCAGGTAGGTGCCGGTGATCGGGTCGAGGGCGATGAGGCCGTCGACGTAATCGTCGGCCACCTGGCGGGGCAGCCGGGGGGCGCTGCCGGTGTGGAGGGTCTCTGACATGCGGCCATCTTCGTATGTCATGCGTACTCCCGTCATCACCGATTGTCGTCAGCCTCCTGACACGGGCTGGAGCACGGCTGTCGGAAGCGGCGCGAAGTGATCAACCGGCCCTGCGCACAAGCGACTTCAGGGGATCCGGGGGACGCGGCCGGTGACGGCGAGGTCCGGAGTTTGGCCGGATCTGAACGGAGGCGCCCGCTCCGGCCGGAGCGGGCGCCCGGGGGTTCCGCGGTCGGCCGGGGCTCAGTGCGGGCGGCGCGGAGCCTGGTGCTCGTGCGGCAGCCCGAGGGGGAGTTCGTACGGGAGCCGCGAGCCGACGGGCTTCGCGTCCAGCCGGGCCGTGATCACCAGCGTGCCCTCCTCGATCTGGTAGTCGAGGGGGAGGCCGAGGCCGCGCATGGCGGCGACCATGCCGGTGTTGGCGGCCTGGGTGACGGCGTACACGCTGTCGCACCCGGCCTCGACGGCCATGGCGACGAGCCGGCGCAGCAGCTCGGAGCCGATGCCGCGGCGCTGCCAGTCGTCCTCGATGAGCAGGGCGATCTCGGTCTCGTCGCCGTCCCACAGCAGGTGGCCGAGGGCGACGAGCTTGCCGGAGGCGGTGGTGGCGGCGAGGGTGCGGCCGAAGCGGGGGCTGAGCAGGTGGCCGAGGTAGCGGTCGGCGTCGGCGACGGGGCCGTGGTAGCGCAGCCCGAGGGTCCGCTCGGAGCAGCGGTCGTGCATCGCGCGGGCCGCGGGCAGGTCGGAGGCGTCGGCACGGCGCACGGTGATCTCGTTGCCCTCGGGGAGGGTCAGTACGTCCTGGCTGCGCGGGACGCGCGGGCCGAGCCGGGCGTCGAGCTCGACGAGGGCGCGGGCCCGGGCGAACTCGGTCGGCGTGAAGGGCAGGTAGGGCCGCTCCACGGTGATCGCACCGCCCGAGGGGTCACGCAGCCGCATGACCGTCGCCTCCAGCACGCCCTCGACGGGGGCGTCCGCGCCGGCGTTCGGGCGTCCGGAGAGGGTGGTCGCCGGGATCGAGTGGATCGTGCACCGGCCGAGCAGCTGGCGCAGGGCGAGGGGGAGCTCGGCGGCGTCCAGCGCGGTGCGGGTGGCCAGGCCCAGCAACCGGGTCGGGGTGTCGACGAGGTCGTGGGCGTCGGCGCGCTCGATCCAGGTGCTGTGGCCTCCGGCCCGGGAGACGGCGCGGGTGAGGTCGCCGGAGGGGAGCTGCTGCGGGGCGCGCAGCAGGAACTCGTCCACGGTGCCGCCCTCGGGCAGCGGGTGCGTCTGGAGGGTCAGGATGTCCACGCCGTTGCGGGCGAGGGCGGTGCACAGGACGGCCAGGGAGCCGGGCTGGTCGCGTACGGTCGTGCGCATCCGCCACAGGGCGGTGGCCCCGGCGGACCCGGGGGCGGCGGCCGCCGACGGTGCCGGATCGCCCGGCGGCGGTGTGCTGGGCGGCGGCGCATGGCTGTGGCGCCGCGCCCACCACGTGTGGAACGCCGCGGTCACCAGCAGCGCGATGGCCGAGGCGACCAGCAGGATCGGGCCCCGGGGGCCGTGCACGACGAGATTGGCGATGGCGTCGGCGACCGCGACGGCGCAGAACAGTGCGGCGAGTTCGACGACGTCGCGGCGCCAGTGGTGGCGGTGGGGACGCTGGGCGGAGGCGTGGGTACGGTCAGTCATGCACACCACTGTTGCCCAAGGGTGTTGCGTGATCACGAACGATCTGTGACCGACTGGTTAAGTGTCCATCTGGCCGATTTCACCCAGTTTTCGGGGCCTTCTCCCGGTCGCCCTACTGGCCCACGCGCCCGGGCTGGAGGGTCCGGGTGAAGAGTACGTCCCCTCCCTGGCGGCGCAACCGGACGGTGAGTTCCCCGCTGCCGCCGTCGATGTCGACCTCCCCGTAGTACGGGGGGTTCTCTGACGGCGACATGTTGGCGAAGGGGGCCGACTGGACGAAGGCCGTCTGCGGGCCGAAGGTGGCGTCGAGCCGCCCGGCCGGGAAGCCGCCGGCCCCGATGGGGCCGGAGACGAACTCCCAGAACGGCGCGAAGTCGGTGAAGGCGGCCCGCTCGGGCGAGTAGTGGTGGGCGGCGGTGTAGTGCACGTCGGCGGTGAGCCAGAGGGTGCCGGTGATCCGCTGGTGCTTGATGTGCCGCAGCAGCTCGGCGATCTGCAGCTCCCGGCCCAAAGGGGCGCCCGGGTCGCCCTGGGCGACGGCCTCGAAGTTCGCTGCCCCGTCGGGGACGACGATGCCCAGGGGCATGTCGGATGCGATGACCTTCCAGGTGGCCCGGGAGCGGGATAGCTCGCGCTTGATCCAGGCCAGCTGCTCGGCGCCGAGGATGCCGATGGGGTCCTCGGCCCGGTCGCCGGGGGAGTTGGCGTTGCGGTAGGTGCGCATGTCGAGCACGAAGACGTCGAGGAGCGGGCCGTACCGCATCACGCGGTACATCCGGCCCTCGGCGCGGCCGCCGCGCAGGTCGGTCACCGGGAAGTACTCGCCGAAGGCGCGGCGGGCCCGGGTGGCGAGGGTGTCGGCCTCCTTGACGGTGTAGCGGGGGTCGTCGATCAGCTGGCCCGGGTACCAGTTGTTGCGCACCTCGTGGTCGTCCCACTGGGCGAGGACGGGGACCTGGGCGTTGAAGTCGAGGAGGTTGCGGTCGAGGAGGTTGTAGCGGAAGTTCCCGCGGAACTCGTCGAGGGTCTCGGCGACCTTGGACTTCTCGGCCGTGGTGACGTTGCGCCAGACGGTGCCGTCGCGCAGGGGCACGGCCGACTTGATCGGCCCGTCGGCGTAGATCGTGTCCCCGCTGAAGAGGAAGAAGTCGGGGTTGCGCCGGCCCATCTCGTCGAAGACGCGGTAGCCGCCGACGTCGGGGTTGATGCCCCAGCCCTGGCCCGCCAGGTCCCCGGACCACAGGAAGCGCACGTCGCGGCGGCGCGAGACCGGGGTGGTGCGGAAGGTGCCGTGGACCGGCTCGGCGGTGCGGCGGGGGTCGTCGGGGTCGGCCAGGACGACCCGGTAGTGCACCTGCTGCCCGGGCGGGAGATCGCGCAGGACGGTCGTTCCGGTGAAGTCGCTCGACGGGCCGAGCAGCGGGCCGCGGTGGCGGCGTACGGCGTAGCGGAACGCCTCGCTGGGAGAGGTCTCGACGTACATCCGCGCGAGGCGGTCGGAACGGGTCCACACGGTGGCCGAGTGCGCGGTGATCTCGCCGGACTGGACGCCCCAGTGCGCGTTCGGCCGGCCGGAGCGGGCGAAGGCGGGGGCGGCGAGCGTCGGAGCGGCAAGCAGCGCGGAGGACAGGGCGAGGGAACCGCCGATGAGGGACCGTCGGGTGTGTGGGGTCGATGCCATCGGTGCGTCTCCAGGGGGCGGCGAGGACGGGTCGGACCAGCGTGCGGTCGCGCACCGGCCCGGCCGCGTCGCCCACGCGAACCGCGGATGAACAGCCGCCGGCCGCTCATCCGTTCAGACGTTCAACCTCTTGACCGGGACCCGGTCCGCACACTCACGCGACCGGGACGGCGGCGCGGCGTGCCGTGTCCAGCACCACGCGGGCGACGAGCGCCGGATCGTCGCTCATCGGGACGTGGCCGCAGCCCGGGAGGCGGACCAGCCGTGCGCCGGGGACGGTGTGCTTGGCGCGGACGCCCTGACGGCGCAGCAGCAGCCGGTCGCGGGTGCCCCACGCGATGGTGACCGGCAGCCCCGGCACGTCCTCGGTGAAGCGTACGGAACCACCTGCGGCCAGGGTGTCCTCGAATCCGGTGGCGTGGCGCAGGGCGAGGGTCTCGGCGACCACGGCCTCGGGCGAACGGCGCGACGGGCGTGCGTAGATGGTGCCCGTGAGCGCGGCGCGGCCGGCGGCGCTGCGCGCGAGCCGGTCGACGGCGGGGAGGGGCAGCGTCCGGGCGCCGGCCCGCATGGCGAGGAGCGCGGCGAAGGCGTAGCGGCGTTCGCCCTCGGTCCAGAACCCGGCGGGGGAGAGGGCCGTGACCGAGCGGACGAGATTGCTCCGGCCCATTTCGAGGGCGAGCAGGCCGCCGAGGGAGTTGCCCGCGACGTGCGGGCGCTCGACGCCGAGGGCCGTGCAGAGTGCTCCGAGCGCCGGGGCCACGGTGTCCAGGGAGTACGGAACGCCCTTGGGCAGCGGCTCCGAGGCACCGAAGCCGGGCAGGTCGACGGCGATCACGTCGTGCTCGGCGGCCAGGATGTCGGTCACCGGGTGCCAGGCCTGGAGGTGGTGGCCGATGCCGTGCAGGAGGAGAAGCGGTTCGCCCGAGCCCTTGCGCTCGTAGGCGACGGTGGCGGTGCGGGGGCCGAGCGGCGAATCGATCGTGAAGGAGACCGTGGCGGTCATGCTGCTCCTCGTCGGTTGGACGGCTGCGAGACAGGCTGTCAGGAGTGCCCACCGCCATGATTACCGTCGGGTAGCCCTTGACTACAAGCCCCTGCGGCGTACGAGAACATCCCGTGAACGGCTTGATACATATGCCCGATCTGCCCGGCAAAGGTATGAGCATTGGTCTTGACCAAGGGGGTGCACCGTCCTATCGTCGCAGGGATAGTGCAGGAACCTTTAATAAACAAAGGCGCGGAACTGCCGCTGGAACACACGGCGAGTGCAGCGATGGCAGGAGGAGTCAGGGTGGGGACCACGCAGCTCGAAACGGTGCCGGAGCCGAAGTACTGGCACCTCAAGACCGTCCTCAGCGAGGCGCTCGACCAGGACTTCGCCGTCGGCGAGGTGCTGCCCAACGAGCGTGAACTCGCAGCCCGCTTCGGAGTCGCCCGCGCGACCCTGCGTCAGGCGCTGGAGCAGCTGGAGCTCGAAGGCCGGCTGCAGCGCCGCCGCGGCGTCGGCACCACCGTCGCCCCGCCGCGCGTCGGCGTCGCCGTCGGCAGCGCGCAGCACAGCTGGCCGGGGGAGGCCGTCGACGGCTGGGAGCCGCAGGACGCCTCGGAGTCCCTGCCGCCCGCCGCGGTGCTGAAGCTCCTCGGAACGGGTGGGGCGTTCGCCGCCGACCAGCCGGTTCACACCGTGCGCCGCACCAGGATGACGAACGGTCAGGCCGTCGCCGCCGAGCTGCTGTACGTGCCGGCCGCCTCGGTGCCCGGACTGCCCGCCATCGAGGCCCCGTCGGGTCCTGCCCGTGCGCGTGCCGTCCTGCGCGAGCTGCAGCGGCTGGTCCTCGACGGCCAGGACCGCTCGGTGGAGCTGGGCTCCGCCCGCGCCGACGACGCCAAGGAACTGGACCGGCTGCCCGGCGCTCCGGTGCTCCTGGTCACCACGCGGTACTTCACCGCCGCAGGCACGGCGGCGGTCTCGGTGGCGACCTACCGCGCCGACACCTGCCGCCTCACCTTCGGTGACTCGGGCGGCGTCGAGATCACGCACGAGCCCGTCGCCTCCTGACACCGGACGAAGCCGGTACGGCCGTGGCCCCCCCCGCAGATGCGGGGCGGGGGCCACGGCCGTACCGGCTTTCCGGGGTGCGCGGGCGGGGCAGCGAGTGCTTGTGCTGTGCGCCGGTGTGCTGTGATGCGGGGCTGTGCGGGGCGTCAGCGGCGGCGGGCCGTGACGGTCTTCTCCACCGCGAAGAGCTCCTCCTCGACGTGGTCGAGCGCGAGTCGGAGGGCACCGGTCGCAACCGCCGCCTCACCGAGCAGCGACAGGGCCACGCGCGGCGGGCGCAGGCAGTAGCGCTCCAGCTCCCGGCGCAGGGGTTCCAGGACCCCGTCCAGGCCGGCCGCCCAGCCGCCGACCACCACCAGCTCCGGATCCATCGCCAGGACCAGCGCCGCCACGTCGTGGACCAGGCGCTGCAGGAACCTTTCCACTGCGGCGACCGCCCGCTCGTCGCCCCGCTTGGCCTTCGCGAAGACCTCGGCGACCGCCGGCTCGTCCAGCGGGTGCAGCGGCTCGCCCGTCGTCGACAGCAGCCGCTCCGGCGTCGCCTCGCGGCCCAGCAGGTGCAGGGCGCCGATCTCTCCGGCCGCCCCGCCGAAGCCCCGGTGGAGTCGGCCGCCGATGAGCGAGCCCGCGCCGGGACTGAGTCCCGCCATCACGAACACCATGTCGCCGGTGTCACGCGCGGCGCCCTTCCAGTGCTCGGCGACGGCCGCCGCGTTGGCGTCGTTCTCCACCTGTACCGGGCACCGGAACGAGCGCCGCAGGCGGTCCCCGAGCGGCAGCCCGGTCCAGCCGGGCAGGGCGGTGCCGAGGCGTACCGTGCCGTCCGCCTCCACGATCCCGGGGCTGCCGACCCCGACCGCCCGCAGGGAGTCCCGCGGCACGCCGGCGCGGCGCAGGAGATCGGCGACGGCCGCGCGCACCCGCTCCAGCCGCTCGTCGGCCGACGCCGTCTCCGCGACCTCCTTGGTGCCCGCGCCGATGATGCGGCCGTCCAGCCCGGACAGCAGGACCGCGACCCGGTGCGAGCCGATCTCTATGCCGAGCAGGTGTCCGGCCTCGGCCCGGAACCGGAACCGTCTGGCCGGCCGTCCCTGCCGCCGCGCGCCCTCCTCCGCGTCGGCCTCGACGACGAGCCCGGTCCCGATCAGCCCCTCCACGACCCCTTCGACGGTCGGCCGGGAGAGACCGGTCAGCCGTGTGAGGTCGGTGAGGGTCGGCGACCCGGCCGTGCGCAGTGCACGCAGCACCACCGCGGAATTGATCCGCCGAAGCAGAGAGGGATCCCCGCCGGTCAGCTGCCCCAACGTGTGTCCTCCCAGCTAGCGAGCTTGTCAGCCGGATCGTACTGCGCGTCGGGTGCGGCGGCGAGAAGCAGCCCCCCATCGGTCGGAGCAGGCCCTTCCTCTCAGGCGGGTGAGACGAAGCCCGACTCGTACGCCGTGATCACCGCCTGGGTGCGGTCCCGGGCCCCCAGCTTCGCCAGGATCGCACTGACATGGGACTTGACCGTCTCCGTGCCGATGATCAGCTCGGACGCGATCTCCACGTTGGTGAGCCCCCGCGCCATGAGCCGCAGGACCGCCTCCTCCCGTTCGGTCAGGGCGGCCCGCTCCAGCACCGCCCGCGCCTGCCGGTTGCCGTACTCCGCGGCCAGGGCCCGCACGGCCGCAGGGAAGAGCAGGGTCTCGCCCTCCGCCACCAGCCGTACGGCGTGCACGATCTCGGAAGGCCGGGCCCGCTTCAGGAGGAACCCGTCCGCTCCGGCCCGCAGCGCCTGGTAGACGTACTCGTCGTTCTCGAAGGTGGTCACCACGAGGATCTTCGGCGGGGAGTCCACCGTACGCAGCACCGCGCGGGTCGCCTCGATCCCGTCGAGCAGCGGCATCCGCACGTCCATGGCCACCACGTCCGGCCGCAACTGCCGCACGAGCGGGATCACGGAGGCGCCGTCGGCCGCCTCACCCACCACCTCGATGTCGGGCTGGGCGTCCAGGACGGCGCGCAGACCCGCGCGGACCAGGGGTTCGTCGTCGACGAGCAGTACGGTAACCGGCATCCGGTCAGCGTATTCGCTCCAGCGGAAGCCGTGCGCGCACCCTCCAGCCGCCCTCGTGCGGTCCGGTCTCGGCCTCCCCGCCGAGCAGCGCGGCCCGTTCCCGTATCCCGCGCAGTCCGCTGCCGCCGCCGAGCGTGACGCCGGGGCGCTCGGGCAGTGGGTTCGTCACCTCCATTTCCAGCCGGTCCACGGCCATCTCCACCCGCACCCGGACCGGTACGGGACCGCAGTGGCGCAGCACGTTGGTGAGCGACTCCTGCAGGATGCGGTACCCCTCCCGGGTTACAGGCCCCGGCAGCTTCTCCAGCGGCCCGGTCAGTTGTGCGTCCACCTCGGAGCCGGAGGCCCGGGCCGACTCCAACAGCCGGTCGGCCTCCGCCAGCGTCGGCCGCTGTGACGGCGGCTGCCCGGACTCCCGCAGCACCCCGAGCACCCGCTCCAGGTCCTCCAGCGCGGCCCGGCCCGTCTCCTCGATGGCGCACAACGCCCGGTCGGTGAAGGCGGGATCACCCGCGGCGCGCGCCGCCCCCGCCTGCACGACGGCCACGGTCAGCGCGTGCCCGATCGAGTCGTGCAGCTCCCGCGCGATCCGGGTGCGCTCCAGCAACTGCTCCGTACGCGCCTCCAGGGCGCTCAGCCGCTCGGCCGCCGAAGGACCGAGCAGCCGGGTGGCGATCGCAGTGATCAACTCGCCGAGCAGGACCACGACGACCATCAGGACGAGGAGCGGAACGGGCACCAGCAGCGCGGCGACCCAGCGACGCTCGGGTATGAGCGGTGCCAAGGGCCCCGGATCCGGTGAAAAGCCGAGCGCGTTCGCGAACAGTTCGACGGTCAGCGCGGGCATCCAGACGGTGGCGGCCACCGCCCCCGTCGCTATGACCATCCGCGTCTCCAGCCACAGCACCGTACGCCAGCGGTCGCCCCAATGCGCCGAAGGAGCCAGGCTTATGGAGCCGTCGGCGGAGCCGCGGTCATACGGCGTGAGCAGGAACTGAGCCTGGAGCCCCTCCGCCAGCCGCACCCAGGGAACCAGCCCGAACGGCAGGACGAGCAGCATCGGCCCCCACGGCCACTCCGGCACCACGAACATCCATATGGCCAGCAGCAGCAGGGGCACGCAGAGGTGCAACCAGCGTGAATAGGTCACTGGTTGGAACGGAGCCCGCAGCAGTCGGTACATGGCTCCATGGTGGCAGTGCCCTGCTCGCGGCCGTCTCCCCCACGTGGGGGAGACGGCACCCTCGCATGGGGGAGGGAAGGGGGTGGGGCCGGCGGCGAACCTTGAGCCATGAACAGCATCGAGATCCGAGAACTGACCAAGGCATACGGCGCCCACCGTGCGGTGGACGGCCTCACCTTCGATGTCCTGCCCGGGCGGGTCACCGGATTCCTGGGCCCCAACGGCGCCGGGAAGTCGACCACCATGCGCCTGCTGCTGGGCCTGGACCGGCCCACCGCCGGCACGGCCACCATCGGCGGCCGACGCTACCTGGACCTGCCCGACCCGCTGCACCGGGTCGGCGCCCTCCTGGACGCGCAGTCGGCCCACGGCGGGCGCACCGCCCGCGACCACCTGCGCTTCCTCGCCGCCGCAGGCCGCATTCCGGCACGCCGGGTGGACGAGGTCCTGGAGCAGGCCGGGATGGCATCCGTGGCGGGGCGGCGGATCAAGTCCTTCTCACTCGGCATGCGCCAGCGCCTCGGCATAGCCGCCGCGCTGCTGGGCGACCCCGGCGTGCTCCTCCTGGACGAGCCGACCAACGGCCTCGACCCCGAGGGCATCATCTGGATCCGCGAGCTGATGCGCGGCCTCGCCGCCGAAGGGCGCACCGTGCTGGTCTCCAGCCACCTGATGTCCGAGACCTCCGCGCTCGCCGACCACCTGGTCGTGCTCGGCAACGGCAAGCTGCTGGCCGACACGTCGATGGAGGAGTTCATCGACGCCCGCAGCACCCGGAGGGTGCGCCTGCGCACCTCCGAACCGGGCCGGCTGCGGACCGCGCTCGCCCGGGACGGCTTCGATCTGGCCGACGCGGCCGACGGGCGATGGACCGTCGAGGGCATACAGGCCGAGCAGCTCGGCAACCTGGCCGCCCGTGAGGGCATTCCCGTGCTGGAACTGTCCGACGAGCGCGCCTCACTGGAGCAGGCCTACCTCGACCTCACCGCCGATCACGCGCAGTTCACCGCAACCCACTGACTTCCCGACCTCCAGGAGGCCCCGCCATGCGCGCCGCTCTGCCCACCGTCCCCACCCTGCACTCGGAATGGATCAAGATACGGTCCCTGCGCGGCAGCCTCGGGGGGCTCATAGCCGTCTTCGTCGTCACCGCGGGCATCCAGGCGCTGACGGCAGCCGCCATCGGCCGGTCCGAGGACGGCAGCATGGGTGACGATCCGCTCTTCGCGGCCTACTACGGCATCTCCTTCGGCCAGATCGCCGCCATGGTCTTCGGCGCGGGCGCCGTGTCCTGCGAGTTCCACAACGGGGCGCTGCGCACCTCGCTGGCAGCGGTGCCCAACCGCACCCGCTTCTACCTGTCGAAAATCGCTACGGTGGGCGTCCTGGCCCTGCTGGCGGGTCAGATCACCGGGCTGGTCACCTTCGTCGCGGGTCAGGCGTTCATGGGGCAGTACGCCCTCGAGCTCGGCGACCCGGGTACCTACCGTGCCGTCGTCGGCAGCGGGCTCTACCTCACGATGATGGCACTGTTCGCGGCCGGGCTGACCGCGGTGCTGCGCAGTGGGACGGTCGTGCTGAGCCTGCTCATACCCTTCGTCCTGCTGGTGTCCTTCGTCGTCGGCGAGGCCGCGGGCGGCGCGGCCCAGTTCCTGCCGGACCGCGCCGGGCAGTTGGTGCTGCACGCCCAGACGCAAGGCGACCTCGGGCCCTGGACCGGGCTCGGCGTGATGGCCCTGTGGGCCGGGGCTGCCGTGCTCGGCGGATGGCTGGCGGTGCGCCGCAGGGACGCGTGACAGCAGGCCAGTTGTCAGTGCTGCTCGGGATACTGACGGCATGACCACGGCAGAGCACCTCGACACGATCGACCGGCTCCTGGCGAAGGAGTTCCCGCGGGAGCCGGTCCGGAACGTCGGCAGCAGCAGCGGTCCGGGATTCCATCTGGTGCGGCTGTCCCGGACACGGCAGTTCTGGGACGACGACGGCTCGGGCAGGACCGAGGCCGCCGACCAGATCAGTGCCGAATACGGGGCGCTCACGCAGGCCGTGACCGACCGGTGGGGAGACCCGCAGATCTTCAGCCTGGGGACGCTGAGGGACCGCGTGGCGGAGGGGGAGGAGATACCGGAGCCGTGGAAGGAGCTGTGCGGCAGCACCGACCACGTCCACCTGTGGAGGGCCGGAGAGCACTGGCTGGTGGCCTGTGTGACACAGCGGGACGGCGAGGACCCCTACCTGCTGACGGCAGGGGCCACCGTCATAGATCCGCGCTAGGGTGGCCCGGGTGAGCGACGTATACGAGCTGATGATTGCCGTCGACCTGCGGGACGAGATCTCCGAGCCGGAACTGGCCGAGCTGAACTGGCATCTGGGGATCGGACCCCAGCCGGAGCGCCTGACCATCGTCACTGAGTTCCCGGTCGTGGTGCTGGACGACGCGGACATGCCGGTGATCGAGGACGATCCCCGTCCTCTGCTGGCCGGGCAGGGCGCCGCGTGGCGCGTGGGCGGCGTTCTCTGCTCGGCACTGGCGAGCCGTGCGGACCAGTCGCGGAAGGGCTGGTCGCTGACGTCCCGGCAGGAGATACACCCGGACGACTTCGACGAGATCGGTGAGCTGCTCTGCTGGCTGGCCGCAAGGGCCCACGAGACGCACCTGCGCGGGGACGGCGTGGTCGGGATCGGATTCCTCAGGTTCCACGAAGCCGAGGTCCCGGACGTGCTCCAGGTCGAGAGCGGGCAGGTCGCCTGGCCGGCCTGAGCCGGCCTAGTCGGCGGGGGATTCGGCGGCCTCGCGGAGGCGGGCGTATTCCTGGGCCATGGAGTCGGCGGTCCAGTGGGCGTTGAGGCCGCTGGGGTTGGGGAGGGCCCAGATGCGGGTGGAGCCGATGGTGCGCTCCTGGGGGCCGATCTGTGCCTTCTTCTCGCCGAAGGCCGTGCGGTAGGCGGTCACTCCCACCACCGCCAGCCACTGGGGGCGCAGCAGTTCCACCTTGGCCGTCAGGATGCGGCCGCCCTCGCGGAACTCCTCCGCGCTCAGCTCGTCGGCGCGGGCCGTGGCTCGGGCCACGACGTTGGTGATGCCGAGGCGGTAGGTCAGGAGCTCCTCCTGCTCCGCGGGAGCCAGGCGGCGCGGGGTGAAGCCCGAGAGGTGCACAGTTATCTGCACCTTCTTGGCTCGTTGTTCTCGGTGACGGTTCCCGAGAACAACGAGGAGAGTGAAGTGGATCTACGACATGAACTGATGGAGGGGCGGGCCGAGCTTCCCCGAGTCGGGGCGGTGGTCCCGGCGCGGGGCATCCATCCTCCGTACATCGTCGTCAATGGGTACGACGACGAGATCGAGCCGGTAACCGCGTATCTGCGCGACCTAGCCTTGAATGACAGCAGCCCGCTGACGGTCCGCAGCTATGGGTACGGGCTGCTGCGCTGGTTCCGGCTGCTGTGGCTACTCGGCGTGGTCTGGGAGAAGGCGACCGAAGCGGAGATTGCCGTACTGACTGGGTGGCTACGGTCGGCGGCGAACCCCCAGCGTCAGCGCAAGTCGGCCGGGGCCGCTGCTCCGGGATCGGTGAACCTGCGCACTGGTAAGCCGGTCCTGCGAGCCGGGTACGCGCCACGGACGATCAACCACGCCCTGTCGGTGGTGAGCGGGTTCTACGAGTTCCATGCCCACCAGGGCAACGGACCGGTCACCAACCCCGTCCCCGACTCACCGCAGCGGCGTCGGGCCCTGGCTCACCGCAGCCCGCTGGAGCCCAAGCCGGTGCTCGGCCGTGCCCGGCTGCGGCAGAAGGTCGCCGACCGGCCGCCCAGGTCGATCCCTGATCACCTCTGGGACGAGTTGTTCGAGCGCATGGGCTGCGAGCGCGACCGCGCACTGCTGGAGTTCTATGTCTCCAGCGGGGCCCGAGCCGAGGAACTACTCGGCGTCGGTATCGGAGACCTCGACTGGGCCGGCCAGAAGATCTACTTGATCTCCAAGGGCACTCGGGAGCGTCAACCGGTCCCGGCTTCACCGCAGGCGTTCGTGCGCCTGGCCCGCTACCTTGACGAGATCGGCACCCCGCCGGCGGACGAGCCGCTGTGGCGAACCCGCCGCGGCGCGGACCGGCCGATGACCTACTGGGCGATGCGCCGGATCATCCAGCGTGCGAATGAGGCCCTGGGCACCAACTGGACGCTGCACGATCTGCGGCACACGGCCGCCAACCGGATGGCCAACGGTGGCAAGCTCACCCTGCCCGAGGTCCAGGCCGTCTTGCGACACGCCAACATCCAGACCACCAGCCGGTACCTGGCAGTTCGCGTCGAGGAGATCTTCGACAAGCTCACCGAGCACTACAACGCCCCACGGGTCGAACGCAGCTACCCCACCGGCTACAACGCGGACGACATCGCGGCGGTGTTCGGTGCCTGACACGCAGCTCCGTACCACCGGCCTCAGCCGTCGCCACG
The DNA here is from genome assembly GCF_036170895.1 of Streptomyces erythrochromogenes. Taxonomy (NCBI): domain Bacteria; kingdom Bacillati; phylum Actinomycetota; class Actinomycetes; order Kitasatosporales; family Streptomycetaceae; genus Streptomyces; species Streptomyces erythrochromogenes. The sequence goes on from NZ_CP108036.1 coordinate 6,871,730, forward strand.
GCCCGGTCGCCGAGGGCCTTCAGTTCCCCAGCCGCTTCGTCGGCGGCCCCATCACGCCCGGATCCGCCGTTGCGGCTACCTTGCCCCGGCCGCACGGGGAGTTCGCCACCGCCTCCGTCTCGCTCCTGTCACAGGTGGCTGGCTCCTCCTCGATTTGGCCCGACACCCCTCGTGCCACCCGCCTGAACTGGAAGAGCTCCACCCGTGTGCTGCTGGAATACCTCCTCGACTTCCGCGGGGAGACGTGGCAGGAGCGATGGGACGCCAGCCCACTTGGCCAAGGGCAGATCGCCGCCGACGAAGTGGGATCGCGCCAGACCACGGGCATCGGCGTCATCGCCGGGATCCGGGCTCTCTACTGCCTGCGCGTCATCCAGCCGACCCCGCTCGCATTCCGACGCAACCCGCTGCCCAACTACGGGGCGATGTTCATCGCCGTTCAGGAAGATCAGCTCCTGAACGAGTACGCCGAACAGGTGCGCGCCCACCAGTTTCGCCAGATGCACCGCCGCGACGCCATCAACGAGTTGTGCATGCTGTTGACCGTCCAGGGTGTCGCCCTCAGCGATGTCACCCCCGCCGCGTTGCTGCACTTCACCCACGAGAACCGGAAGGCTCGCTGCATCTTGCAACCGGGCAGCCAGGCGTCCAACCGGCTGATTGGCCGTGGCGTCTGGAACGTCCTGCACGCAATGGGGCACTTCCCGCCGTCTACGCCAGAGTCGATGCGGGCCGCCCTGCTACGTGGGCAGCGCAGCATCGAGGAACTCGTCGACCAGTACGAGATCTCCAACCAATCCGTGCGCGGCCTGCTCATTGAATACTTCACCCGACGCAAGGCCGACACCGACTACTCCACCCTCAAGGACCTCGTCTGCAAGCTCACCCGCCACTTCTGGAAGAACATCGAGACGATCAACCCGGACCAGGCGGACCTGAGGATCTCGCCGGAGAACTACACGAGCTGGCGCCAGATGATCACTGTCAAGGATGATGGCAAGCCCCGCGTCGGCCAGGACAGCATCGTCATTGCCCTGCGCAGCTTCTACTACGACCTGCACACCTGGGCTGCCGCAGAGCCCGAACGCTGGGCGGCCTGGGTCGCCCCTTGTCCGGTACCGCCCACCGAACTCCGCGGCTTGGGCGCGCGGCGCCGACGCATCAACGAACGCTCTGCCGACCGCACCCGGCAACGCCAACCGCTGCTGCCGGTTTTGGTCAACCACGTCGAAACCCGCTACGACCGCGCCCGCCTGCTGTTGGCTCAGGCTGACAAGGTCACCGAAGGCGAGGCGTTCACCCACGAGGGGATTGAGTACCGACGTATCCGCACCGAGGCCGACCTCAAACTCCTCCGCCACGGCGACGCGGTGCCCACCCGCGTTCAGGAAATCGGCAGCGGCCGGATCGTCCATATCGGCACCGATGAGGAAGCAGCCTTCTGGGAGTGGGCCACCGTCGAGACCCTGCGTCACTCAGGCGTTCGCATCGAAGAGCTATGCGAGCTGACCCATCTGAGCATTCGCCAATACCAGCGGGCGAACGGAGAGGTCATCGCGTTGCTAGTCATCGCTCCCTCGAAGACCGACCGCGAACGCGTCATCCCGATGTCCGCCGAGCTGTTCCACGTCATCGCCTCTGTCGTCCGGCGTCACACCCGCACCGGCCGCCCGATTCCGCTGCTCGCCAGGTTCGACTACCACGACAAGGTGTGGAGTGCTCCGATGCCGTTCCTCTTCCAGCGGCAGAACGGCACGACCCCGATGGTCTTCAGCAGTGCGACTTTCCAGGTCATGCTCGGCAGACTCTGCGAACAGCTCGCCGAGACGCACCATGAGTTCCGCGGACTGAAGTTCACCCCGCACGACTTCCGCAGGATCTTCGCGACGGAGCTCGTCAACAGCGGCCTCCCGATCCATATCGGTGCCGCTCTGCTGGGTCACCTGAACATCCAGACCACCCGTGGTTACGTCGCGGTCTTCGATGAAGATGTCATCCGCCACTACCAGGAGCATCTACAGCACCGCCGCCAGATTCGGCCCGACGGTGAGTACCGAGACACGACGAACGAGGAGTGGTCGGAGTTCGAGGAGCACTTCGAGCGTCGGAAGGTCGAACTCGGCTCCTGTGGACGCCCCTACGGAACTCCGTGCCAGCACGAACATGCCTGTATTCGCTGCCCGATGCTTCACGTCAACCCGAAGATGCTTTCACGTCTGGAAGAGCTGGAAGGCGATCTCAGGTCTCGTCTTCAGAGGGCTGAAACGGAGGGGTGGGTCGGTGAAATCGAAGGTATCGAGCTCACACTCACGTATCTCCAGGGCAAGCGGGAAGAAGCGCTGCGGCAGGCTAGGAGGAAGCCAGTGGATCTAGGTATTCCGACGCAGTTTGGGAGAGGCTAGGCAAAGTGAGTTGGTTCCCCGGCTTGAATCAGGGAACCAACTCACTTGTCCCTCACCTAGCCGGAGGTGTAATCGATTCATTTACAGTTCTCGTCGATCCAGGCCTCCATGGCCTTACTAATCACGGACCCCGTGTAACACTTACGGGTGGAGTCGTAGGCGAGAAGTCCTCTGTTGTGTTCGTTAAGGTTCCCATGGAAGTCTGTGGATGTTACTACTGCAGGTACTCCCCACTGGCTGTTTCCATAGTTCGCCAATTTTGCAGCCTCGTTTACGACGTCTCCCATGTACACAACGTCGTTGATTCCGCTGCCGTTGTAGCCTGCTTTGATCATCAAGGCTCGCCCCCACGACATTCCGATCCCCACCTTGATCGGATGTTCGTAGGATGCCTTCTTCATCTCGTAGTTGAGGATCTGGGCCATCGAGTTTGCCCGTGCGCCGAGGCTGAATACGTCATCGATGTCACTCTTAAGCGGTGTATTGATGACTGCCCAGGTGGCATCGCCAGCGATGTTGATCTCGCGCGTGTTCGGCTCGCCGTTGAATATGGCGACCAGTTCGGAGAGATATGCGCGATAGATTCGAGCCAATCGGGGGCGCTTGTAGTGGTCTGGGAGTTGTGAGGAGCCGCGAATGTCGACGAAGATGGCGGAGCAGTTGGCGTAGAAGCCGTTGGAGAATGTGAGTTTGTCTCGGTCGGGCAGTGCGTTGACTTCTTCGTAACTGCCCTGGGTTCCAGTCAGGTAATCTCTGATTCTGCGTGCGCTGGCGACGTGATCGTACGGTTTATAGTTACTGTCCAACTCTACCTCCTGTGCTAATCGATGACGCGCAGTGCAGTGCTAACTGCAAGCGCTACGAGGGCGATGAGGAGAATGCGAATTGCCCAGCCGCCCCACATATACTTGTCATGGGCGACTCGTGAATTGGCCCAGCCTTGACTGGCGATCTCCGTGACCAGGGCATCCATATCCTTGGTCAGTGCGACCAGGGAGGTGGCATAGGTGTCGCTAGCGGTATGGCCTCGCGCGATGTGGTGGAAGTACAACAGACTTGTTGGCTCTTCCTTCATCCCCAGGCGAGGCCAGAGCACCATGGCGGCGCACAGGCCTGCTCCCGCAACAGCGAGAGCGCATAGGGCAGAGCTGACGATCAGCCATGTAGATGGCGTCGTGACGTCCTTGATCAGGTTGTAGAGCACGCCACCGGTAACCCCGGTTGCTGCGAGCGTGGCGCCGGCCTTGGTCTCAGCATGTTTGATCCAGTCGATGACCAACCCCAGGGCCTTCCACGCGTGGTCGGCGTTGGGAGCAGTCTCCGGCTGGGGAGTTGGAGAGGTTTCCGTCACGCGCCCATCATTCACCCCACCACTGACAACTGCCGTCGAACGGGCGAGAATGCTCGGGTCGGTCTTGTCAGACGACGGCCACTCACGTTGAGGTGAGCGTGGCGTCCACGAAGCAGCGGTCGTGTGCGGGCGCAAGTGGGTGGGTGCCCTGACCTGGTGACCCTATGGTCGACTCACTCGAACCGGTGAAGTGCAGAGAAGCAGGACCGGCCAGAAGCGGTTGCCGGGGCGGGCGAAGTGGTGGCCCGTCGCGGCGGAGAGGAGACCGGGGTTGATGCCGCAGAACAGCACACGCAGACCGCCCGCGACCACGTCCGGGAGGACGCGGTCGCGGGCGGCGTTCAGCTCTTCGGGGGTCAGAGGATCGACCCCGGCGCGTACCCGGCGGCCTCCGGGTGCTGCTTGGCGATCGCCTCGATGCGCGAGACGACCGTCGACACCTGGTCGCCGGCGGCGCCGGTGAAGGACAGCTTGTCGGCCATCAGCGCGTCGAGCTGGGCGCGGTCCAGCGGCATCCGCTCGTCGGCGGCCAGCTTGTCCAGCAGCTCGTTGCGCTCGGCGCCCTGCTCGCGCATGGCGAGCGCGGAGGCCACGGCGTGCTCCTTGATGACCTCGTGGGCGGCCTCGCGGCCCACGCCGGCACGCACCGCGCCCATCAGGACCTTGGTGGTCGCGAGGAAGGGCAGGTAGCGGTCCAGCTCGCGGGCGACGACCGCGGGGAAGGCGCCGAACTCGTCGAGGACCGTCAGGAAGGTCTCCAGCAGGCCGTCGAAGGCGAAGAAGGCGTCCGGCAGTGCCACGCGGCGGACCACGGAGCAGGAGACGTCGCCCTCGTTCCACTGGTCGCCGGCCAGCTCGCCGGTCATCGAGGCGTAGCCCCGCAGGATGACCATCAGGCCGTTCACGCGCTCGCAGGAGCGGGTGTTCATCTTGTGCGGCATCGCGGAGGACCCGACCTGGCCGGGCTTGAAGCCCTCGGTGACCAGCTCGTGGCCGGCCATCAGGCGGATCGTCTTCGCGATGGAGGACGGCGCGGCGGCCAGCTGGACCAGGGCGGTGACCACGTCGTAGTCGAGGGAGCGCGGGTAGACCTGGCCGACCGAGGTGAAGGCGTGCGCGAAGCCGAGGTGGGAGGCGATGCGCTGCTCGAGGTCGGCGAGCTTGGCGGCGTCGCCGCCGAGGAGGTCGAGCATGTCCTGGGCGGTGCCGACGGGGCCCTTGATGCCGCGCAGCGGGTAACGCGCGAGGAGGTTCTCCAGGCGGTCGTAGGCCACCAGCAGCTCGTCGGCCGCGGTCGCGAACCGCTTGCCCAGGGTGGTCGCCTGCGCGGCCACGTTGTGGGAGCGGCCGGCCATGACCAGCTCGGCGTGCTCGCCGGCCAGCTTGCCGAGGCGGGCGAGCACGGCGACCGTACGGTCGCGGGCCAGCTCCAGCGAGAGGCGGATCTGGAGCTGCTCGACGTTCTCGGTCAGGTCGCGGGAGGTCATGCCCTTGTGGACGTGCTCGTGGCCGGCGAGGTCGTTGAACTCCTCGATCCGGGCCTTCACGTCGTGCCGGGTGACCTTCTCGCGCTCGGCGATGGAGGCGAGGTCCACGTTTTCCAGGACGCGCTCGTAGTCGGCGAGGGCCGCGTCCGGGACCTCGATACCGAGGTCCTTCTGGGCGCGCAGCACGGCGAGCCACAGCCGCCGCTCCAGCGTCACCTTGTACTCGGGGGACCACAGGACGGCGAGCTCCGCGGAGGCGTAGCGGCCGGCCAGGACATTGGGGATGCGGGGCTTGGCAGTCACGTGTAGGGATTCTACTTGGGCCCGAGCTGTGTGTTTACGCAGGTCGGGCCACCGCTCGTGATTGTGCCTTGCTACGAGAGCGGCGCGTCCCCGTAGGGCTGCAGCTCGGGCCGCTTGGCCGGGCGGCCGTCTCCCGAGGAGCGGCCCGTCAGGCGGCGGCCGATCCAGGGGAGCAGGTGCTGCCGGGCGAAGCTCAGGTCCTGGGTCCGGCGTACCGCCCAGCCGGGCGGCTCGGCGAGGGGCAGTTCGGTGCGCCAGTCCAGCTCGGCGGGCAGGCCCAGGGTCTGCCAGACGGCCTCGGCCACCCGGCGGTGGCCCTCGGCCGTCAGGTGCAGCCGGTCGACGTCCCACATCCGGGGGTCCGCGAGGACGGGAGCGCCGTAGAGGTCCACCACCAGGGCGCCGTGCTTGGCCGCGAGCTCGTCGATGGTGGCGAAGAGCTGCTCCATGCGGGGGCGGAAGCGCTCCATCACCGGTCCGTTGCGCCCCGGGGAGCGCATCAGGACGAGCTGCTTGCAGGAGGGTGCGAGCAGCTCGACGGCCGTCTCCAGGTGCTCCCGGACCAGGCCCATGTCCACCTTGGGGCGCAGGGTGTCGTTCAGCCCGCCCACCAGGGTGATCACGTCGGCGCCCATCGCGGCCGCCACGGGGGCCTGTTCCTGCGCGATCTGCCCGATGAGCTTTCCGCGGACCGCGAGGTTCGCGTAGCGGAAGCTCGGCTCGCGCGCCGCGAGGCGGGCGGCGAGCAGGTCGGCCCAGCCCCGGTAGGAGCCGTCCGGCAGGAGGTCGGACATGCCCTCGGTGAAGGAGTCGCCGACCGCGACAAAACTGGTGTAAGAGGCATTCATCTCCATGGCGGAGTGATGTTACCGCGCGGTACCCCGGCCCCGCAGGGCCGGGGATCCGCCCTCCCGGCGTGCACTAAGCGGAGGCCGGCCTTCCGAACAGCTCCCGCAGCACGTCCTCCATGGTCACCAGGCCCGTCATGGCGCCCTCCGCCCCGAGCACCGCCGCCAGGTGGGTGCGGCTGCGCCGCATGGCGGTCAGCACGTCGTCCAGCGGGGTCTCCGCCCGTACCTGCGCGATCGGGCGCAGCGCCGACGCCGGGAACGGCTCGTCACGCGACTCCCCGTCGGCGTCCAGGGCGTCCTTCACGTGCAGGTAGCCGAGGATCCCCTGCTGCGCGTCGACCACCGGGAAACGGGAGTACCCGCTCTCGGCCGACAGCCGCTCCAGCCCGGCCGGTGTGATGCCCTCGCGCGCCGAGATCACCCGCTCGGCAGGCAGCACCACGTCGGTCACCGGCCGCCGGCCCAGTTCCAGGGCGTCGTGCAGGCGCTCGCTCGCCCGGTCGTCGAGGAGCCCGGCGTCACTGGAGTCCTTCACCATCCGCGCCAGCTCGTCGTCCGAGAACGTCGCCGCGACCTCGTCCTTGACCTCCACCCGCAGCAGCCGCAGCAGGGCGTTGGCGAAGGCGTTGATCGCGAAGATCACCGGCCGCAGCGCCCGGGTGAGCGTCACCAGCGGCGGCCCCAGCAGCAGTGCCGTGCGCACCGGCTCGGACAGCGCCACGTTCTTCGGCAGCATCTCGCCGAAGAGCATGTGCAGGTACGTCGCCAGGGCCAGTGCCACCACGAAGGAGATCGCGTGCGTGAGCCCGGAAGGCACCCCGACCAGGTCGAAGAGCGGGGTCAGCAGATGGGCGATGGCCGGCTCGGCCACCACACCCAGCACCAGCGTGCACAAGGTGATGCCGAGCTGCGCCGCGGCCATCAGCGCCGACACGTGCTCGAGCCCCCACAGGACGGCGCGGGCCCGCCGGTCGCCCTGCTCGGCGTACGGCTCGATCTGGCTGCGCCGTACCGAGATCAGCGCGAACTCCGCGCCGACGAAGAAGGCGTTCACGACCAAGGTCGCCAGGCCGATCAACAGCTGGATCACGGTCATCGCGCGTCCTCCGTCCCGTCCGCAGACCCGGTGGACCCGGCGGGCGCGTGCAGCAGCACCCTCGCCGCCCGGCGCCCGATGTCGTCCACCACGTCCAGCTGCCAGCCGTCCAGCTGCAGAGTGTCGCCGACCGCCGGGATCCGGCCCAGCTCGGTCGCTATCAGGCCGGCCAGGGTCTCGTACGGGCCGTCCGGCACCCGCAGCCCGATCCGCCGGAGCTGGTCGGTGCGCGCGGCGCCGTCGGCGGAGTACAGCTGCCGGCCGGAGGCGTCCGCACCGGCCGGGGCCAGGTCGGGGGTCTCGTGCGGATCGTGCTCGTCCCGCACCTCGCCGACGACCTCCTCGACGATGTCCTCCAGCGTCGCCACGCCCGCCGTTCCGCCGTACTCGTCGATGACCACGGCCATGGTCTGCTTGCCGGACAGCCGGTCCAGCAGCCGGTCGACGGTCAGCGACTCCGGTACGAGGAGGGGCTCGCGCAGCAGCTGCGACACCGGGCGGCGGCGCCGCTCCTCGGCGGGCAGCGCCAGCACGTCCTTGATGTGGACGGTGCCGACGACGGTGTCGAGGCTTCCGCGGTAGACGGGGAAGCGGGACAGGCCGGTGGCCATCGTCGCGTTCGCCACGTCCTCGGCGGTGGTCTGCACGTCGAGGGCGGTGACCTGGACGCGCGGGGTCATCACGTTCTCCGCGGTCAGGTCGGCCAGGTTCAGGGTCCGGACGAACAGCTCGGCCGTGTCCTTCTCCAGCGCGCCCTGCTTGGCGGAGTGCCGGGCCAGGGCGACCAGCTCCTGCGGGGTGCGCGCGGAGGCCAGCTCCTCGGTCGGCTCCATGCCGAAGCGGCGCACCAGGTGGTTCGCGGTGGTGTTGAGGTGGCTGATGAGAGGCCGGAACGCCCGGCTGAACACCCGCTGGAAGGTCGCCACCCGCTTGGCGATCGCCAGCGGGGAGGAGATGGCCCAGTTCTTCGGCACCAGTTCGCCGACGACCATCAGGACGACGGTGGACAGGGCCGTTCCGAGGACCAGGGCCGTGGAGGAGGCGGCGCCCGCCGACAGCCCCATGGCTTCGAACGGTTCCTGGAGCAGGGCGGCGATCGAGGGCTTGGAGATCATGCCGATGACCAGGCCGGTCACGGTGATGCCGAGCTGGGCGCCGGAGAGCTGGAAGGTGAGGGTGCGGACGGCCGCGAGGGCGCTGTCGGCACCGCGCTCACCGCGCTCGGCGGCCCGCTCGAGTTCGCTGCGCTCGACGGTCGTGAGGGAGAACTCGGCCGCGACGAAGACTCCGCAGGCAAGGCAGAGCAGCAGTGCCACGACGAGCAGGAGCACCTCGGTCATCGGTCGATCACCTCCGTCCCATGATCGGCCAGGAGGAGGGGGATCGCGCGGTGTCGCGGCGAAGTGGAATGTCGTGGATTGGGAGGCTCGCCCATGGGCGGACGCTCACACACCTTTCACTCGGGAGGGATCTGCTCCACATGGTAAAGGAAGGGCAAAGCGCACGGATCGTCCTTTTGGCGGAGCGCGGCCGGATGATGGGATCCGCGCATGAGTGATCTTCACATAGGCCCGGCTTCGGCCGGCGACCTCGGTGCCGTACTGGACTTCTGGAAGACCGCCGCCGAGGGGACGAGCATCAGCGACGACCTCGCGGGCGTCGAGCGGCTCCACGAGCGGGACCCGCAGGCGCTGCTGCTCGCGCGCCGCGACGGTGAGCTGGTCGGGACCGTGATCGCCGGCTTCGACGGCTGGCGCTGTCACCTCTACCGGCTCGCCGTGCATCCCGAATACCGGCGGCAGGGGATGGGCGGCGCGCTGCTGGCCGCCGCCGAGGAACGTTTCGCCGCGCTGGGCGGGCGGCGGGCAGACGCGATGGTGCTCGACCGGAACGAGCGGGCGCACCCGGCGTGGGATGCGGCCGGGTACGGGCCGCAGGAGGCGTGGACGCGGTGGGTGAAACCGCTCGCCCCGTCGGCGGGGCCGCAGAATTCCGGGGGTGGACGTCCCGGCCCCGCGTGAACGCGAGGCCGGGACAGCGGGGCTCCGCGCCCCAAGCGACGGCGGGGCCCCAAAGCTCCGGGCTCCCCCCGGACCCCGCGCCTCGAACGCCGGCGGGGCTGGGGCGGTGCCGGCCTGCCCGGGGTGCTCCGGGCCCGGGCGTGGTGCGGGCCCGGGCGTGGTGCGGCGGTCAGGCGCCGGCGGGGGCGTAGGCCGGTGGGGACCAGGTGGTGAGGAAGGACTCCGCCGACCAGGTGCCCCACAGGGGCGGGGCCAGCCAGGAGGCGGCCGAGGCGCGGAAGCGCTCCGGGGACAGGGCGCCCGAGCCCTCCGGGACCGCGCCCAGGAGCGGCAGCTCCGAGGACTTCGGCAGGTCCGCCAGGTTGCAGCGGGCCGCCAGGTCCGCGGACTGAGGCCAGCTGCCGATCACCACGCCGAGCGGGGTCAGGCCCCGGGCCCGCAGGGCTTCCGCCGTGAGGGTCGTGGAGTTGAGGGTCCCCAGACCCGCCTGGGCGACGATCAGGGTCGGGGCGTCCAGCAGACGCGCCGCGTCGGCCAGCGTGTGGCCCGCCTCGTCGAACTGGACGAGCAGCCCGCCCGCACCCTCCACCAGGACCAGGTCGTGGTCCTCGGACAGCCGCCGCGCGGCCTGCGCGATCTGCGCCGGGGCCAGTGTCGCCAGCCCCGCGCGACGGGCGGCCGTGTCCGGGGCCAGGGGCTCCGGATAGCGGGCCAGTTCCATCGCCGTGACGGAGGGACCGGCCAGCCGCACCACCTCCGCCGCGTCCCCCGGCTCCTGCGGGCCCACACCGGTCTGCGCCGGCTTGAGCACCGCCACCGAGCGGCCGGCCGCCACGGCTGCCGCCGCGACGGCCGAGGTGACCACGGTCTTGCCGATCTCCGTGCCCGTCCCGGACACGATCAGTACGGACATCTCAGCCTTCTCAGCCTTCCTGGGCCGCCGCGCACACCGCGCGGCAGATACGGGTCACATCCGCGTCGCCCGTGACGAACGGCGGCATCACGTAGAGCAGGTCCCGGAACGGTCTCAGCCACACGCCCTCGCGCACCGCCGCCCGGGTGGCCGCGGCCACGTCGACCTCGTGGTCCAGCTGGACCACGCCGATGGCGCCGAGCACGCGTACGTCCCGCACGCCGGGGATGCCGGCCGCGGCGGCCAGGCCCGCGCGCAGCCCCGCCTCGATCCGCTTGACCTCGAGCGCCCAGTCCTGGCCGAGCAGCAGCTCCACGGAGGCCAGCGCCACGGCCGTGGCCAGCGGGTTCCCCATGAAGGTCGGCCCGTGCGCGAGCACCGGGACCTCGCCCTGGGAGATCCCGTCGGCCACCCGCTCCGTGCACAGGGTCGCCGCCAGCGTGAGGTAACCACCGGTCAGCGACTTGCCCAGGCACATCACGTCCGGGGTGATCCCCGCGTGGTCGGCCGCGAAGAGCGCGCCGGTACGGCCGAAGCCGGTGGCGATCTCGTCCAGGATCAGCAGGACCCCGTACTCGTCGCACAGCTCACGCAGCACCCGCAGGTAGCCGGGGTGGTGGAAGCGCATGCCGCCCGCGCCCTGCACCACCGGCTCCACGATCACGGCGGCCAGCTCGTCCGCGTGCGCGGCGATCATGCCGCGCAGGTGGTCGGCGTACGCGGGATCCACCGGCGTGTCGAAGCCGCCGGGAGGGGCGTCCGCGAAGACCTGCCGCGGCAGGTGACCCTGCCACAGCTCGTGCATGCCGCCCTCGGGGTCGCAGACGGCCATGGGCTGCCAGGTGTCCCCGTGGTAGCCGCCGCGCCAGGTCAGCAGCCTGGTCTTGCCGGTGCGCCCCAGCGAACGCCAGTACTGCAGGCACATCTTGACGGCGACCTCGACGGAGACCGAACCCGAGTCGGCCAGGAAGACGTGCTCCAGTCCCGGCGGGGTGATCTCGACGAGCTTCGCGGCGAGCCGGACGGCGGGCTCATGGGTGAGCCCGCCGAACATCACGTGCGACATCCGCCCTAGCTGCGCGGTCACGGCCTCGTTGAGCACCGGGTGGTTGTAGCCGTGGATGGCCGACCACCAGGAGGACATGCCGTCGACCAGCTCCTCGTGGCCCTCGCCCTGGGACGGGACGGCGAGCCTCAGCCGCACCCCCGAGGCGGAGGCGATGACCAGCGGCTCCTGCCGCCCCGGCATCGGGCCGTACGGGTGCCAGACGTGCTGCCGGTCCAGCGCGAGCAGGTCCGCGCCGGCCGCACGCAAGTGGGCCTGGTCAGGCATTGGGCGCGATGTCCGTCCCTGCGCCGCGGCGGCGTACCGCCACCAGGTCCGACCGGAGCGCACCGGGCTCGGCCTGCGCCGGCTGCGCCGGAACCGGAGCGGCCTGCGCGTGCGCGTGGCCCGAGCAGCCGCCGCATGCCGAGCCGCAGCCCGCCGCCTCGTCCCCGGCCGAAGCCGAGCCCGCACCCGAACCGCACAGCGAGGCGCCGCCGTTGGACCCGCAGCCGCCGCCGGCGGGGGCCGCGTCCGCCACGTCGGAGCGGTGCGCGGGAAGGGTCGTCGTACCGGCGCCCTCCACCTCGAAACCGGCGTCCGCGATCATGTCGAGGTCGGCCTGGCCGGCCTGGCCCTCGCTGGTGAGGTAGTCGCCCAGGAAGATCGAGTTGACGATGTTCAGCGCCAGCGGCTGCAGCGAGCGCAGGTGCACCTCGCGCCCGCCCGCCAGCCGGACCTCGACGTCGGGGCAGACGAACCGCGCCATCGCCAGGATCCGAAGGCAGCGCTGCGGGGTGAGGTTCCACTCCTTGGCCAGCGGGGTGCCCTCGAAGGGGATCAGGAAGTTGACCGGCACGGAGTCGGCGTCCAGCTCGCGCAGCGAGAAGACCACGTCGACGAGGTCCTCGTCGCTCTCGCCCATGCCCGCGATCAGGCCGGAGCAGGCCGACAGGCCCGCCGCGTGCGCCTTCTCCACGGTGTCCACGCGGTCGGCGTAGGTGTGGGTCTTGGTGATCTGGCCGTAGGTGGCCTCGGAGGTGTTCAGGTTGTGGTTGTAGGCGTCGGCACCCGCCTCGCGCAGCTTCTCCGCCTGGCCGTCCGAGAGCAGACCGAGGCAGGCGCACACCTCGATGCCCTCGTTCTGCTCCTTGATCGCCTCGATCGTCCGGCCGACGCGCTCCACGTCACGGTCCGTCGGACCGCGGCCGCTCGCCACCAGGCAGACCCGCTTCGCCCCGCCCGCGACGCCCGCGGCCGCCGCCTGGGAGGCCTCCTCCGGCTTGAGCCACGTGTACTTGAGGATCTCTGCCTTCGAGCCCAGACGCTGGGAACAGTAGGAGCAGTCCTCCGGGCACAGGCCCGACTTCAGGTTGACCAGGTAGTTCAGCTTGACCCGACGCCCGAACCACTGGCGGCGCACCTTGCCGGCCGCGGCCACCACGTCGAGCAGTTCGTCGTCAGAAGTCGCCAGTACGGCGAGTGCTTCTTCGCGGGTCGGCAGCTCACGCCGCAGCCCCTTGTCCACCAGGGTGTTCAGCAGGTCCATGGACCAGATCCTGTCCCACTGGACCCATCCCGGCCAAGGAGAGATCGCACAACATGGCCGGATGGGTGTGTGTGTATCACCACACCTGGCGGACAAGTCGCGGCGACTAGGGTCGGGCAGGTCTGTGGACTGCCGACAAAACACGAGGACACGCCGATGCCCCAGCACACCCCCGACCCAGCGGACGTCTTCGCCTGGATCGACGCCGCGGAACGCGCGCGGGAGCAGGCCGGACTGGTCCGCACGCTGCGCCCCCGGCCGCCGGTGTCGCCGCTGCTGGACCTCGCGAGCAACGACTACCTCGGCCTGTCCAAGCACCCCGAGACCATCCGCGGGGCCCGCGAGGCGGCGGAGTGCTGGGGTGCCGGGGCCACCGGCTCCCGTCTCGTCACCGGCACCACCGAACTGCACGCGGAACTGGAGCGGGAGCTCGCCGCCTTCTGCGGCTTCGAGGCCGCCCTCGTCCTGTCCTCCGGATACGCGGCCAACCTCGCCGCCGTCACGGCGCTGAGCGACTGGGGCACGCTCGTCGTCTCCGACGCGGGCAACCACGCCTCCATCGTCGACGGCTGCCGACTCTCGCGCGCCGGGACCGCGGTGGTCCCGCACTCCGACCCGGACGCCGCGCGCAAGGCGCTCGCCGCGCACGAGGGCCGGGCCCTGCTGGTCAGCGACTCCGTGTTCTCCGTCGACGGCGACGCCGCCCCGCTCGCCGGGTACGCGGCCGCGTGCCGCGACGAGGGCGCGGCCCTGCTCGTTGACGACGCCCACGGCCTGGGCGTACTGGGCGAGGGCGGTCGCGGCGCGCTGCACGCCGCCGGACTCGCCGGCGCGCCCTACGTGGTCGCCACGCTGACCCTGTCGAAGTCGCTCGGCAGCCAGGGCGGTGCCGTGCTCGGCCCGGCCAAGGTGATCAGGCACCTGGTCAACACGGCGCGCACCTTCATCTTCGACACCGGGCTGGCCCCGGCCGCCGCGGGCGCGGCCCTGGCGAGCCTGCGCCTGCTCCGGCGCGAACCGGAGCGCGCCGACCGCGCCCGCGAGGTGGCCGACCGGCTGTACGGGCGGCTCACCGCGTCCGGCCTGACCGCGGCCCGGCCGGACGCGGCCGTGGTGTCGGTACGGGCCCCGTCGGCCTCGGCGGCACTGCGCTGGGCCGCCGACTGCCGCGAGGCGGGTCTGTCCGTGGGATGCTTCCGCCCGCCGTCGGTGCCGGACGGCATCTCCCGGCTGCGGCTGACCGCCCGGGCCGACCTCACGGGGGACGAGATCGATCGGGCGATCACGACGATCCTCGCGACCGCGCCCGCCGGGGCCACGAACGGCTAGACGGACGACGCGTGCGCGTCCGTCCGTACGGAGGTGAGGAAGCCGTCCCAGGCCGGCCCGGTGAAGAGCACGGCCGGGCCGTCCGTCCGCTTGGAGTCGCGGACGGCCAGCAGGCCGTCGCCGAGGACGGCCGCTTCCACGCAGTTGTTCATCCCGGTGCTGCGGCTGCTCCGCCGCCACCGCGCAGCTCTGATCAGAAGTCCGCTGGTGCTTAAGGGGGTTGCGGACACGGGGGTGCCTCCTCTACGCGTCGTCAGCGAGTGAGCCGATGAGTTCCGAAGAGTCCTGGGGCGGCAGCGCCGCCGCCTGGATGGTGCGGAACGCGGCGCCGTACGCCTCTAGGTCTTCCTTCCGCTCCAGATAGAGGCTACTCGTCAAATGGTCGAGTACCACCACATCCAGATCGGCGATGTTCGTAAATGAGAAAATGACGAACGGTCCCGTGAGGCCGAGATGGCCACCCACGCTGAACGGCAGCACCTGGAGGTTCACTTGGGGCAGCCGTGCCACCCGGACCAGCTGCCGCAGCTGCTCCGCCATCACCCCCGGCCCGCCGATCTGCCGGCGCAGCACCGCCTCGTCCAGCACCGCGCTCAGCTCCAGCGGCGGATCGGCCCGCAGTACCGCCTGCCGGGCCAGCCGTACGTCGACCAGCGCGTCCACCTTCGGTTCCGGCAGCCCGCCGAGCGCGGCCCGGGTCACGGCCCGCGCGTACTCGGGGGTCTGCAACAGCCCCGGCACCACCGACAGTTCCACCGTACGGGCCGATCGGGCCCCCGCCTCCAGGCTGATGAAGTCCCGGTACTCCTGCGGCAGCAGCCCCCGGTAGTCGTGCCACCACTGGCGACCCCGCCCGGTGTCGCCTCCCGGCCCGGGGCCGGCGGCCGAGGCGGAGAGGGCCTCCAGCAGGGCTCGCTGCTCCGGGCTCACGACCTCCCCGTAGGCGTCGAGGAGCAGCCGGATGTCCTCCGGTTTCACGCCGCTGCGGCCCGTCTCGATACGGCTGATTTTCGACTGGTGCCATCCCACGATCCGGGCGGCCTCGCCACTCGTGAGTCCGGACCGGTCACGCAGGGCACGCAGTTCCTCGCCGAGCTTGCGCCGGCGCACCGCGGGTCCGTCCTGCACACCCGCCTCCTTCCACCGGCACAGGTCGCACCAGTCTGCCGTCCAAATACGCTCTTCCGTAGCAGAGTTCACCGCATCGGGCGACAGATATATGCAGATCTTTGGGGAAACGCCGATGCGGCGGCGCGATGGGTGGCACTCTGGCGTCCAGCACAGATCCGGGGCGTTTCCGTCCCGGTGGGAAAGGGACGTCGCCATGGCAGACCACCAGGAAGCATCCGTCACTCTGCCGAGCGATCCCGCTTCGGTGGCCGCTGCCCGACGCTACGTCGCGGAGGTGCTGTGCGAATGGGGACTGCCCGCTGACGCCGAGACCGCGGACAGCGTCCGGCTGATCGTTTCCGAGCTCGCCACCAATGCCGTGCAACACACCTTCGGCCAGTCGCCCACCTTCACCGTCGACATCCGCCTGGAGCGCGAGGAGTGGTTGCGGGTCGGGGTGACCGACAGCCACCCGCGCTGGCCCAGGCGGCTTCCGGCCGCCGTCCAGCAGGACAACGGCCGCGGGATGGTCATCATCCGCTGGCTCGCCGTGGAGGCGGGCGGCCGGCTCTCGGTCACCCCCACCGAGGACGGCGGCAAGACGGTCTGGATCGCGCTGCCCTGGACCGCGGGTGCGCCGGCCGCGGCCGCCGGGAGCTGCTGACCGCCCGACGCACTGCCGAACGACCCGTGAACGCCGGGCGGCCCCCCTCGGGCCCCCGGTGTTTCCGTATACGGAAGTCGCGGCCGAGGGGTGGCGGACCCGAACCGGGTGCCTTCCCGAAACGTGGGTTAACTCTGCGGAAAAGAGCGGCCCTTAGCGTGGCGGTCACGTGCGACCACCAATGATCACCCATGAGCCGGTAATGCTGCGGTGGGCGGTACGGAAAGCCTTCCTCTGCGTTGGGCAAGAGACGCTTGGGTCGGAAATGCGCAGGTCAACAGAGTGTTGAACGCCGCTAAGGTCACCTCGGCACGAAGTCGATCTTGTCCCGGAAGCTTGGTGATACGAGTGCAACTGACACCGCACGAACAGGAGCGACTGCTCATCCACGTGGCCGCGGACGTGGCCGCGAAGCGGAGGGCGCGAGGAGTGCGCCTCAACCATCCCGAGGCGGTGGCGCTGATCACCTCCCACATCCTCGAAGGGGCCCGCGACGGCCGGACCGTGGCCGAGCTCATGGCCTCCGGCCGCACCGTCCTGAGCCGCGCGGACGTCATGGAGGGGATCCCCGAGATGATCCACGACGTGCAGGTCGAGGCGACCTTCCCGGACGGCACCAAACTCGTCACGGTCCACGACCCCATCGTCTGACAAGGAGTACCCCGCATGATCCCCGGCGAAATCGCCTTCGGGGAGGGCCCGGTACTCCTCAACGAGGGCCGCCCCGTCACCCGTCTCACCGTGCTCAACTCCGCCGACCGGCCCGTCCAGGTCGGCTCCCACTACCACTTCGCCGAGGCCAACCCCGGCCTCGACTTCGACCGCGCCGCGGCCCGCGGGCTCCGGCTCAACATCGCCGCCGGCACGGCCGTCCGCTTCGAGCCGGGCATCCCGGCAGCGGTGGAACTGGTCCCGCTGGCGGGCTCGCGGACCGTACCCGGACTGCGCGGGGAGACCGGAGGGCCGCTGGATGGCTGAGATCTCCCGCCAGGTGTACGCCGACCTCTTCGGGCCGACCACCGGTGACCGGATCCGGCTCGCCGACACCGACCTCTTCGTCGAGATCGAGCAGGACCTCGGCGGCGGCCCCGGCCGGTCCGGCGACGAAGCCGTCTTCGGCGGCGGCAAGGTCATCCGCGAATCCATGGGCCAGGCCCGCACCACCCGGGCCGAGGGCGCACCCGACACCGTGATCACCGGAGTCGTGGTCCTCGACCACTGGGGCATCGTCAAGGCCGACCTCGGCATCCGCGACGGCCGGATCTGCGGCATCGGCAAGGCCGGCAACCCCGACACCATGGACGGCGTCGATCCCGCGCTGGTCATCGGCCCCGAGACCGAGATCATCGCGGGCAACGGGAAGATCGTCACCGCCGGCGCGATCGACGCCCACGTGCACTTCATCTCCCCGACGGTCATCGACGAGGCCCTCGCCTCCGGGATCACCACCCTGGTCGGTGGAGGCACCGGACCGGCCGAGGGCACCAAGGCCACCACCGTCACCCCCGGACCCTGGCACCTGGCCCGGATGTTCGCGGCGCTGGAGGCCTACCCGGTCAACATCGGCCTCCTCGGCAAGGGCAACACCACCTCCCGCGAGGCCATGCACTCCCAGCTGCGCGGCGGAGCCCTCGGATTCAAGATCCACGAGGACTGGGGGGCCACCCCCGCCGCCATCGACGCCTGCCTGAGCGTCTGCGACGAGACCGGCGCCCAGGTCGCCATCCACACCGACACCCTCAACGAGGCAGGGTTCGTCGCCGACACCCTCGCCGCCATCGCCGGGCGGACCATCCACTCGTACCACACCGAGGGCGCGGGCGGCGGGCACGCACCCGACATCATCACCGTGGTCTCCGAGCCGAACATCCTGCCCAGCTCCACCAATCCCACCCGGCCGCACACCGTCAACACCGTCGAGGAACACCTCGACATGCTGATGGTCTGCCACCACCTCAACCCCGCAGTCCCCGAGGACCTCGCCTTCGCCGAGTCCCGCATCAGACCCTCGACGATCGCCGCCGAGGACGTCCTGCACGACCTCGGCGCCATCTCCATCATCTCCTCCGACTCCCAGGCCATGGGCCGCGTCGGCGAGGTCGTGCTGCGCACCTGGCAGACCGCCCACGTGATGAAGCGGCGCCGCGGCTTCCTCCCCGGCGACGGACCCGCCGACAACCACCGGGCCCGCCGCTACGTCGCCAAGTACACGATCAACCCCGCCGTGGCCCAGGGCATCGCCCGCGACGTCGGCTCCGTCGAGACCGGGAAACTCGCCGACCTGGTGCTGTGGAACCCCGCCTTCTTCGGGGTCAAGCCCGAGCTCGTCATCAAGGGCGGCCAGATCGCCTACGCGCAGATGGGCGACGCCAACGCCTCCATCCCCACCCCGCAGCCCGTCCTGCCCCGGCCGATGTTCGGCAGCCACGGCCGCGCGCCCGGCCTGAACTCGCTGAACTTCACCGCACAGGCGGCGCTCGACGACGGCCTGCCCGAACGGCTGGGACTCGGCAAGCGGTTCACCGCCATAGAGAGCACGCGGAAGGTGACCAAGGCGGACATGCGCAACAACGACGCCATGCCGCGGGTCGAGGTCGACGCCGACACCTTCACCGTCACCATCGACGGCGAAGCGGTCGAACCGGCGCCCGCCGCGGAACTGCCCATGGCCCAGCGCTACTTCCTCTTCTGATGGGCCCCGCCACATGAGCCTCGCCGCGCTGCTCGTCCTCGCGGACGGCCGGTTCCCCGCCGGCGGCCACGCCCACTCCGGCGGGGCCGAGGCCGCCTGCAAGGCGGGCCGGATCCACGACGCCGCCACCCTGGAGGACTTCTGCCGGGGCCGGCTGCACACCGCCGGGCTCACCGCGGCGGCCCTCGCGGCGGCGGCCGCCGCCGGGCTCGACCCGGCCGTGCTCGACGCCGCGGCCGACGCCCGCACCCCGTCGCCCGC
The DNA here is from genome assembly GCF_036170895.1 of Streptomyces erythrochromogenes. NCBI lineage: Bacteria > Bacillati > Actinomycetota > Actinomycetes > Kitasatosporales > Streptomycetaceae > Streptomyces > Streptomyces erythrochromogenes. Next base: position 6,890,804 of record NZ_CP108036.1, read on the forward strand.
GCTGCGCACCGCGGCGCGGCGGCTGGGCCGCCAGCTGATGCGGGCCGCACGGGCCACCTGGCCCGACCCCGGACTGGAGCGGCTGGCCGCCGCGTTCCCGCGCGGCGCCCACCAGCCCGTGGTGCTCGGCCTCACCGCCCGGGCAGCCGGGCTCGGGCCGCTCGACGCCGCGCACGTGGCGGCGTACGAGAGCGTCGGCGGACCGGCGACCGCCACCGTGCGGCTGCTGGGCCTGGACCCCTTCGAGGCGAGCGGGGTGCTGGCCCGGCTCGCCCCCGAGCTCGACGACGTCGCGGCCCGCGCCGCCGAGGCCGCCCACCGGGCCCTGCTGGACGGGGTCGAGGCCCTGCCCGCGGCCTCCTCGCCCCTGCTGGAGATCGCGGCGGAGCTCCATGCCGACTGGCCGGTCCGCCTGTTCGCCTCCTGACCACACCGCCGCACCCCTTCGACCCCGGGAGCACCCGCATGCACCTCGACCACGCCGTCGCCCACACCCACCGGCACACCCACAGCGCCGAACCGCTGCGCGCCGACGGCAGCCGGCGCGCCCTGCGCATCGGACTCGGCGGACCCGTCGGCTCCGGCAAGACCGCCACCGTCGCCGCCCTGTGCCGCGCCCTGCGCACCGAACTGTCCATGGCGGTGGTCACCAACGACATCTACACCCGCGAGGACGCCGAGTTCCTGCTCCGCGAGGCGGTCCTGCCGCCGGAGCGGATCACCGCCGTCGAGACCGGGGCCTGCCCGCACACCGCCATCCGCGACGACATCTCCGCCAACCTGGAGGCCGTCGAAGAACTGGAGGAGGCCTTCCGCGAGCACGCCCCGCTCGACCTGGTCCTCGTCGAGTCCGGCGGGGACAACCTCACCGCCACCTTCTCCCGGGGCCTGGTCGACGCCCAGATCTTCGTCATCGACGTGGCCGGCGGCGACGACATCCCGCGCAAGGGCGGGCCCGGCGTCACCACCGCCGACCTCCTCATCGTCAACAAGACCGACCTCGCCCCGCACGTCGGCTCCGACCTCGGCCGGATGGCCCGCGACGCCGCTGAGCAGCGCGGCGACCTGCCCGTCGCCTTCCAGTCGCTGCGCGGCCCCGAGGGCGTGGCCCCGGTCGCCGCCTGGGTCCGCGAGCGGATCGCCGCCTGGACCGTACGGTGACCACCGCGCCGCCCGTCCCCCCGCCCGCCAACGGAGTGCGGGCCACCGCCCGCATCCACGCCGTGGCCGACGGACGGGGCGGGACCGCGCTGCCCCTGCTGGCCGGGGAGGGCCCGCTCGCCCTGCGCCGCACTCGCGGCCGGGAGGCCGAGGCCGGGGTCGTGCTCGTCGGCGCGATGAGCGCCCCGCTCGGCGGCGACCACCTCACCGTCCGCGCCACCGCAGGACCCGGGGCCCGGCTGGCCCTGGCATCCGCGGCCGCCACCCTGGCCCTGCCCGGCCGGGCGGGCGAGCCCGCGCGCTACGACGTGGAGCTGGACCTGGAGGACGGCGCCTCGGTGCGATGGCTCCCGGAGCAGCTCGTCTCGGTCCGCGGCAGCGACCTGCGGGTGCGCACCCGGGTCCGGCTGGCCCCCACCGCACGCCTGCTGCTGCGCGAGGAACAGGTGCTGGGACGCCACGGGGAGCAGCCCGGTCTGCTGCGCAGCCGCCTCACCGTCACCCGCGGCGGCCGGCCGCTGCTGGACCAGGAGCTCGCCTGCGGGCCCGGCGCTCCCGGCGGCTGGGACGGCCCGGCCGGCCTGGCCGGACACCGGGCCGTCGGCCAGCTCCTCGTCGTGGACCCGGCCTTCGCGCAGGACCCGCCGCCGGCCGCGGTGCTGGGGGAGTGCGCCGTCGCGACACCGCTGGCCGGACCGGCCGTCCTCGTGACGGCCCTGGCCGGGGACGCCCTCCGGCTGCGCGAGGTCCTCGACGCGGCCTGCCACGCCTACCACCGCTGAACGCCGGACGAATCGGGCACCGCTCAGCGGTACTCGGCTGTCCGGTTATCGGCTTGGCAAAGAAGTCGACGGCGCCCTGTCGCCGGGACGGGGCCAGGCGACAGGATCCCCCTGCACGCCGACGACCGCAGCGGCCAACCCGGCTGCCCACGGCGGCATTTGACGCAGGGGGAACAACCACGTGATACGCAACGCGGCGCTGGGGAGCGCCGCCACACTGATCACCGGCGCGCTGACCGCGAGCCTGCTGCTCGCCCCGCCGGCCGCCGCGGCCCCGGCCGACCAGGACTTCCGGCTCCCGGAGGCGCTGGGCGTGCAGATCGCCGCCGCCCGCGCCGCCCGTACCGGCATCGACTGGAAGGACTGCCCCGCGGACTGGGGCCTGGAGAAGCCCATCCAGTGCGGCTGGGTGAAGGTGCCGCTCGACTACGCGAAGCCGTACGGCAAGACCATCGACATCGCCGTCGACCGGATCGGGAGCACGGGAACCAGGGAGGAGCGCCAGGGCGCCCTCGTCTACAACCCCGGCGGCCCCGGCGGTTCCGGCATGCGCTTCCCGCGCCGCGTCACCACCAAGAGCCCGCTGTGGGTCAACGCCTCCAAGGCCTACGACTTCGTGGGCTTCGACCCGCGCGGTGTCGGCCATTCCGCGCCCATCTCCTGCATCGACCCGCAGGAGTTCGTGAAGGCCCCCAAGGCCGACCCGGTCCCCGACACCGAGGCCGACAAGCGCGCCCAGCGCAAGCTCGCCGCCGAGTACGCGGACGGCTGCAAGGAGCGCAGCGGCGAGATGCTGCCGCACATGACCACGCCGAACACCGCCCGCGACCTCGACGTCGTCCGTTCCGCCCTCGGCGAGCGGAAGCTGAACTACCTCGGCGTCTCCTACGGCACCTACCTGGGCGGGGTCTACGCGACCCTCTTCCCGACCCACGTGCGCCGCATGATCGTCGACAGCGTGGTGGACCCGTCGCAGGACAACATCTGGTACGAGGCCAACCTCGGCCAGGACGTCGCCTTCCAGATGCGCTGGAACGACTGGCAGGACTGGGTCGCCAAGAACGACGCCGTCTTCCACCTCGGCGACACCCGCGCGAAGGTCGACGCCAAGTGGCAGGAGCTGCGCGGCAAGGCCAAGGCCGACCCGCTCGGCGGGATCGTCGGCCCGGCCGAGCTCATCGGCTTCTTCCAGAGCGCCCCGTACTACGACTCGTCCTGGGTGCCCGTCGCCCAGACCTTCGCGGCCTGGGCGGCCGGCGACGAGCAGGCGCTCATCGACGCCATCGCCCCGGACATGTCGGACACCAAGGGCAACGCGGCGTCGGAGAACAGCAACGCCGTCTACACCGCCGTCGAGTGCGCCGACGCGAAGTGGCCCACCAGCTGGACCAGGTGGGACCGGGACAACACCAAGCTGCACGAGAAGTACCCGTTCCTCACCTGGTCGAACGCGTGGATGAACCTGCCGTGCGCGACCTGGAGGTCCAAGCAGAGCACCCCGATCGAGGTCGGTGCCGAGCGCGGCCTGCCGCCGGTCCTGATCGTCCAGTCCGAGCGGGACGCCGCCACCCCGTACAAGGGCGCCGTCGAGCTGCACCGCCGGCTCGCCGGCTCGCGCCTGATCACCGAGAAGAACGCCGGCTCGCACGGTGTCACCAGCCTGGTGAACAGCTGCGTCAACACGCGGGTGGACACCTACCTGCTCACCGGCAAGGTCGACGCCAAGGACGTGACGTGCGCCCCGCACGCCACGCCGGTCGCCCCGGCGGCGGCCGCCACGGCCACCGCGCAGTCGCTCGACCACGGCACGGGCGCCGGCTGGCCGCAGCGCGAGGAGCTCCCCGCCGTCCGTTGAGGACGGTGATGCGGGCAGCACCCGCGTGACCCGTGAAGCGGGAGAAGGCTCAGCGCGTCGCGCGCCGGGCCTTCTTCCGCGCTTCCTCCTCCTCGGCCTTCACCTCGGCCGCGTACCGGTCGACGTACTCCTGCCCGGACAGGCCGAGGATCGCGTACATGATCTCGTCGGTGACCGCCCGCAGGACGGCGCGCTCGCGCTCCATCCCGGCGTACCGGGAGAAGTCCAGCGGCTCGCCGAAGCGGATCGTCACCCGCCGGATATTCGGGATCTTCTGGCCGGGCGGCTGGATCTCGAAGGTGCCCACCATCGCGCAGGGGATGACCGGGACCCCGGCGCCCAGGGCCATCGCGGCCACGCCCACCTTGCCCTTGTACAGCCGGCCGTCGTGCGAGCGCGTGCCCTCCGGGTAGATCCCCAGCAGCTCACCCTTGGCCAGCACCCCCAGCCCCTCGCGCAGAGCCGCCTGGCCGGCGTTCTTGCCGGACCGGTCCACGGGGATCTGCCCGGCGCTGCGGAAGAACGCGGCGGTGAGCCTGCCCTTGAGCCCGGGTCCGGTGAAGTATTCGGCCTTCGCGAGGAAGGTGATCCGCCGCGCCAGGATCGCCGGCATCAGGAAGTGGTCGGAGAACGACAGGTGATTGCCCGCGACGATCGCGGCGCCCTCTGCCGGGATGTTCTCCAGGCCCTCGATCCGCGGCCGGAACAGCAGCCGCAGCAGTGGGCCGAGGAACACGTGCTTGAGCAAGTGGTAGAACACCAGGCCGCTCCTGTCGGTATCCCGTCGTCACGGCCATTTTACGGACGGTGAGCCCCGGGATGGAGGGGGCGGCGGCGACCTTCCTCAGGCATTGCGCGAGGCGGCCATCCCCGCGGTCAGCAGCCCCAGCACCACCCAGCCGAACCACAGCCAGCCGTTGCTGCCGAGGACCACCGAGTACGTGGCGACGGCCACCAGTGCGGCGAAGGTCATCACTGCCATCGCCTTAACGGATCCGGTCATGCCCCATGGTGGCGCGCCGGGACGGGATCGCGCTACTGGCCACGCGCTTGGAGCGAGGCGAGATACGCGTTGTACGCCTCCAGCTCCTGGTCCCCGTTGCGGTCCGCGGCCCGGTCGGAGCGCTTCGCGGCCCGCTGCTCGGAGTGGTACCACTGGTAGATCAGGGCGATCAGTACCAGCACCGAGGGGATCTCGCTGAACGCCCAGGCGATGCCGCCGCCCCACTGCTGGTCGAGCAGCGGATCGATGCCGAGGGAGGCCGGCGGGTTCGCGTACGTCTTGATCATCGGCTGGCTCGCCATCATCAGGGCGATGCCGAAGAAGGCGTGGAAGGGCATGCCCGCGAAGAGCTCCAGCATCCGCATGACGTATCCCGGACGGTGCGGACCGGGGTCGATGCCCATGATCGGCCAGAAGAAGATCATGCCGACCGCGAAGAAGTGGACCATCATCGAGATGTGCCCGGCGCGGCTCTCCATCAGGAAGTCGAAGAGCGGGGTGAAGTACAGCGCGTAGAGGCTCGCGATGAACATCGGGATCGTGAAGGCCGGGTGGGTGATCACCCTCATGTACCGGCTGTGCAGGAGCGCCAGCAGCAGTTCGCGCGGCCCCTTGCGCCCGCGGGCGGCGGGCGGCAGCGCGCGCAGCGCCAGCGTCACGGGGGCGCCCAGCAGCACCAGGATCGGGGTGATCATGCTGATCACCATGTGCTGGACCATGTGCACGCTGAACATGACCATGCCGTAGTCGTTCAGCTTGGTGCACATCACCAGGACCACGGTCAGCACGCCCACCGTGAACGCGATGGTCCGGCCCAGCGGCCAGGAGTCCCCGCGCCGCCGCAGCCGCAGCACGCCCCACCCGTACAGGGCGAGCCCGAGCACGGAGGCGAACAGGAAGAACGCGTCGAAGGAGAACTCCAGTCCGCGCCCGAGAGTGAACGGCGGCAAGTCCATGTGCATGTCCATGCCGTGCCCGCTGTGGTCCATCTGTTCACTCCCTCGACTGTGCTGCCCCACCACAGTAGTGCCGCCCCCGTACGCTCGTGCGCGCGGGGGCGGTCTGTCACAAAAGGGACGTCGGGGGGCGGCGGGAGAACCGTCAGAGAACGGTCTGCGCCTCGTCGTAGCGCTCGGCCGGGACGGTCTTCAGGGTCGAGGTCGCCTCGGCGAGCGGCACCATCTCGATGTCCGTGCCGCGCAGCGCGGTCAGCATGCCGAACTCGCCCCGGTGCGCCGCCTCCACCGCGTGCCACCCGAAGCGGGTCGCGAGGACGCGGTCGTACGCGGTGGGCGTGCCGCCGCGCTGGACGTGGCCCAGGATCACCGGCCGGGCCTCCTTGCCCAGGCGGTTCTCCAGCTCGACGGCCAGTAGGTTGCCGATGCCGGCGAAGCGCTCGTGGCCGTAGATGTCCTTGCCGCGCTCCTCGAAGGCCATCGAGCCGGGCTTCGGCTTGGCTCCCTCGGCGACCACGACGATCGCGAACCGCTTGCCGGCGGAGAAGCGCTCGCCGACGATCGCCGTCAGCTCGTCGATGTCGAAGGGGCGTTCCGGTACGACGATCGCGTGCGCGCCGGCGGCCATGCCCGAGTGCAGGGCGATCCAGCCGGTGTGGCGGCCCATGACCTCGACGACCATCACGCGCTGGTGGGACTCGGCGGTGGTCTTCAGCCGGTCCAGCGCCTCCGTGGCGACCCCGACGGCGGTGTCGAAGCCGAAGGTGACGTCGGTGGAGGCGATGTCGTTGTCGATGGTCTTCGGGACGCCGACGATCGGCAGACCGGCCTGCGAGAGCAGGTTCGCGGCCTTAAGGGTGCCCTCGCCGCCGATCGGGATGATCGCGTCGAGGCCGAGGTCGGCGACGTGCCCGCGGGCGCGCTCGACGCCGTCGCGCAGGTGCGCGGGCTGGACCCGGGAGGAGCCGAGGATGGTGCCGCCGCGGGCGAGGATGCCGGCGACGGCATCGAGGTCGAGCTTGCGGTAGTCCGCTTCCAGCAGGCCCTTCCAGCCGTCGTGGAAGCCGATCACCTCGTCGCCGTGGTCGACGACGGCACGGTGTACGACGGAGCGGATGACGGCGTTGAGGCCGGGGCAGTCGCCACCGGAAGTGAGCACACCTATGCGCATGGCAGAAGAGACCTTTGCAACGTGGGCCGGCGACCGGACCACGTCGTCCGGTTGGAACTACGGCCACCCTACAAGCGGTTTAGCAGTGCACTGAACCATCCTCCACATGCTGGTCGCACTCCTCGTACAAAACGACGTCGGCCCGGTTCCCCCAAGGGAAAACCGGGCCGAACACATGATGCGGGGGTCGCCCTGATGAGCGGTTCGCGCGGGTGCTAAGCGGGCTGCGTCGCGGCCGCGATGCGCTCCGCGCGCAGCGCCTCGTACCACCGGTCGTCTATGGCAGGCAGCGCGTTCACGTCGAGGGCCAGCTTCAGCAGCAGGTCCGCGATCTGCGGGTTGCGCGCCATCACGGGACCGTGCATGTAGGTGCCGAACACCGTGTCGTTGTACGCGCCTTCGGTGCCGTCGCCGGTGCCGTTGCCGCGGCCCATCGTCACCCGGGCGAACGGCTTGGCCGTCGGGCCGAGGTGGGTGACGCCCTGGTGGTTTTCGAAGCCCGTCAGCTGCGGCAGGCCCAGGCGCGGGTCGATGTCGGCGAGGACGTCGCCGACGCACCGCTCGCCCTCACCGCGCAGGGTGACGACGTCCAGCAGACCGAGGCCCTCCTGGCGCTGGCCCTGGTCGTTGACGAACTCCTTGCCGAGGATCTGGTAGCCGGCGCAGACGGAGAAGACGATCGCCCCGTTCGAGACGGCACGCTCCAGACCGCCGTCGCGCAGCAGCCGCTCCGCGGCCAGGCGCTGCGGACGGTCCTCGCCGCCGCCGATCAGGTAGATGTCGCCCGAGGTGGGGATGGGCTGGTCGCTGCGCACGTCCACGCGCTGCACGTCCAGGCCGCGCTGGCGGGCCCGGCGCTCCACGACGAGGGCGTTGCCCTGGTCTCCGTACGTGCTGAGCAGGTCGGGGTAGACCCACACCAGACGCAGGCTGTTGTCGCTCATGCTCTTGTGTCCTCTGGGGGTATGAGTACTAGTTGCCGACGCGGCGGCGCACGTCCTGGAAGGCGGTGTAGTTGGCGATCAGCTCGATCTGTCCGGGCGGCGCGAGCTGCACGGCCTCGTCGAGGGTCTCGCACACCCGGAAGTCCAGGCCCGCGACCTCGAGGCGGACTGCGAGGTCCAGCTTGCGGTCGCCGATCACGAAGATCGGGTGGCCGGCCAGGCGCGGGTAGTCGACGTCCCACAGCCAGGAGGTGTCGGTCCCGTCGGCGCCGCGCGCGTTCACGGAGAGGATCACCGGCGTCGGCGGCGGGTCGATCAGCGAAAACGTTTCGAGCCAGCCCGCGGGGTTCTTCGCGAGCAGGAGGCGCAGTTCGCGGCCCTGGAAGTTGACCACGTCGTAGCGGCCGGCGACGGCCTGCACCTGGTACATCCGCTCCAGCGCGACCTGCGGCGGGACGCCGAAGACGGCGGCCACGGCGGCCGAGGTGGCGGCGTTGGCCTTGTTGGCGCGGCCGGGCAGCTGGAGGTGGATCGGCCAGGCCGAGCCGTGCGGGTCCAGCACGTGGTCGCCGGAGAGCACCCAGGTCGGGGTCGGGCGCCGGAAGCCGCACTCGCCGCAGAACCAGTCGTCGCCGGGGCGCTGCATGACACCGCCGCAGGAGGGGCACGACCAGGCGTCGTCCTTCCACTCCTGGCCGGCCGCGACCCACACCACGTTCTGCGAGGAGGAGGCGGACCAGACGATCAACGGGTCGTCGCAGTTGGCGACGATGACCGCCTTGGAGCCCTGGAGGCCCTCGCGCCACTTCTCCGCGAGCATGCGGGTCTCGGCGGCGCGGTCCAGCTGGTCGCGGGAGAGGTTGAGCAGGGCGATCACCTTGGGGGTGACGTCCCGGGCCACTCCGGCCAGGTACTTCTCGTCGACCTCGATGACGCCGTACTTGGCGTCCGAGCCGCCGGCGAGCGCCGAGGTGATGCCCGCCGGCATGTTGGCGCCGAGGGCGTTGGAGACGACCGGACCGCTGGCCCGCAGGGCCTCGGCGATCAGCCGGGTCGTCGTGGTCTTGCCGTTCGTCGCGGAGACGAGGACGACGTCGAGGTGTTGCGCCAGCGCGCCGAGAAGATCGGGGTCGAGCCTGAGTGCGACCTTGCCGCCGATCACCGATCCGCTTCCGCGTCCCGCGGCCCGCGACACCGCCGCCGCGGCCTTGCCCGCCGTCACGGCCAGCTTGGCCCGCGGCGAAAGCGGCTCCGTGTTGCCTGCCATCGTCCCTTGTCCTCCTAGCGTCGGTCGGCCCCAGCCTATCCAGTACCTGCCGCAGCCTTGACCGCGGCGCCCCCCGCCCCGCCGCGGATCTCCTCATATAGTCGCCCGTCGTAGGCTTGACGCCATGCGACAGCGCCTGATCCCCGGTACCACCGGTCTCGTCCGCACCATGAGCCTGCTGGGTGATCCGGTGCTCCACTCGCCCTGCCCGGAGGTCACCGAATTCGGCCCGGCCCTCGACCGGCTGATCGAGGACATGTTCGCGACGATGTACGCCGCCGAGGGGGTCGGCCTCGCCGCGAACCAGATCGGTGTCGCCCAGCGGGTGTTCGTCTACGACTGTCCCGATGACGAAGACGTACGGCACGTCGGGCACATCGTCAACCCGCGTCTGGTGACGGCCGACGGGGACGAGTTCCTCGGGCCGGAGGGCTGCCTGTCCCTGCCGGGGCTGGAGGCGGGCACGGCGCGCTTCGACCACGCGGTCGTGGAGGGGGTCACCTCGGACGGGGCTCCCGTGCGGATCTCCGGTACGGGGTTCTTCGCGCGGTGCCTGCAGCACGAGTGCGACCACCTCGACGGGACCGTGTACGCGGACCGCGTGACGGGGATGCGGGCCCGTCGCCTGCGGCGGGCGATCGCGAAGACCTCCTGGGGAGCCGGGGCGCTGCGCGGCTAGGCCGTCTCTTCCGGGGGCGGCCCCGTTGCCCGTCCGGCTGCGCCGGGCGATCCGGCCCCGCCGGCGTTCGAGGCGCCGGTCCGGGCGGAGCCGGGTTCCCTGGTGCGCCGCCCAAGCCCCGCCCGGACCCGCGCCTCGGACGCCGCCGGGGCTGAAGTCGTCAGAAGCCCGGGCCGTCCTCGCGGTTGCCGGCGGTGGCGAGGCGGCCCCAGAGGAGGTCGGTGAGGGCCGCGACCAGGTCCGCGCGGTCGCAGGGGCGTTCGCCCAGCCACCAGTCGCCGGCCGCGTGCATCATGCCGACGATGCCGTGGCCCCAGACCCGGGCCAGCCGCTCGCCGTCGGAACCGAGGTCCACCCGCTCGCTGATCACCTGGGCCAGTTCCTCGCCGAGCCTGCGCAGCAGCGGCGCCGAGTGCAGGCCGACGTCGAAGCCCCGTTCGGCGGTGTGGGAGTCCTCCGCCGGGTGCATCAGAAAGCGGTACACCTGCGGGCGGGCCTCGATGGCGGCCAGGTAGGTGTCGAGGGTCGCCTCAACCCGCCGACGGCGTTCCGCGGGGGCGTCGAGCGCGGCCCGCAGCGAGTCGAGCAGGGCATCGGTGTGCCGGACGGCGAGCGCCTGGTAGAGGCCCGCCTTGTCCCCGAAGTGCCGGTAGAGGATGGGCTTGGTGATGCCGGCCTCGGCCGCGATGGCGTTCATGGAGGCCTTCGGGCCGTCCCTGAGTACGACCCGGTCGGCGGCTTCGAGCAGCTCCCGCCGGCGGCGTTCGGCCGCTCCCGGTTCGCCGGTCTGCTGCGTGGTCTCCATGACGTGTTCTCTCCCCGCCCTTGCGATGTGCGTGACGCACACGCAACGTAACACCCGAGGCACCCCGGCGATCGAATCGGCGGACACGGACTGCGGGCCGGCGGCGGCATTGCTCGTGCTTGACAGTGCTTACTCGCCGGTAACAGACTGTGGCCCCCACGTAGGTTACCGCTAGTAACCTCCGGAGCGACGAGTGCGGACAGGTGGAGGGAACATGGCGGAGTTCACCATGGAGCTGAACGACGACCAGAAGCAGGTGCGGGACTGGATCCACGGCTTCGCGGCCGACGTGATGCGACCCGCCGCCGCGGAATGGGACGAGCGCGAAGAGACTCCGTGGCCCGTCATCCAGGAGGCCGCCAAGGTCGGCATCTACTCGCTGGACTTCTACGCCCAGCAGTTCTTCGACCCGACCGGACTCGGCATCCCGATGGCCATGGAGGAGCTCTTCTGGGGCGATGCCGGGATCGCGCTGTCCATCGTCGGCACCGGGCTCGCGGCGATCGGCGTCGTGGCCAACGGCACCGAGGAGCAGATCGGCACCTGGATCCCCCAGATGTACGGCACCCCCGACGACGTGAAGGTCGCCGCCTTCTGCTCCTCCGAGCCGGACGCCGGCTCGGACGTCGGCTCGATGCGCACCCGCGCGGTCTACGACCAGGCCAAGGACGAGTGGGTGCTCAACGGCACCAAGACCTGGGCCACCAACGGCGGTATCGCCAACGTCCACATCGTTGTGGCCGTCGTCGACCCGGCGCTCGGCACCAAGGGCCACGCGTCCTTCATCGTGCCGCCGGGCACGCCCGGCCTGTCCCAGGGCCAGAAGTTCAAGAAGCACGGCATCCGCGCCTCCCACACCGCCGAGGTGGTCCTGGAGGACGTACGGATCCCCGGCAACTGCCTGCTCGGCGGCAAGGAGAAGCTGGACGAGCGCCTCGCCCGGGCCCACGAGCGCGCCCGCAGCGGCGGGGGCGAGCGGGTCAAGAACGCGGCCATGGCCACCTTCGAGGCCTCCCGCCCGGCCGTCGGCGCGATGGCCGTGGGCACCGCGCGCGCCGCGTACGAGGTCGCCCTCGACTACGCGAAGACCCGCACGCAGTTCGGCCGCCCGATCATCGACAACCAGGGCGTGGCCTTCCAGCTCGCCGACATGCGCACGCAGATCGACGCCGCCCGGCTGCTGGTGTGGCGGGCATCGTGGATGGCGGTCGCGGGACGGCCGTTCGAATCGGCCGAGGGCTCGATGTCCAAGCTCTTCGCGAGCGAAGTGTCCAAGAAGGTCACCGCCCAGGCCGTCCAGATCCTCGGCGGCAACGGCTACACCCGCGAGTACCCGGTCGAGCGGATGCACCGGGACAGCGCGATCTACACCATCTTCGAGGGCACCAGCGAGATCCAGCGGCTGGTGATCGCGCGCACGATCTCCGGCATGCCGATCCGTTAGCGCGGGGCCGGACGGGTTCGGCGGGGCGCGGCTCGGGTGCGTCCCCGGGGTGCGTGCGCCCTGAGGCCAGGGTGCGGGGTGCCGCCCGGTGCCCCGCAGGCCCGCCGCGCAGTGCCGGCCTGCGGGTCCGCGTGCCGACGGGCCGTGGGAATGCCGGTCCGCCGGCGCGGCCCGGGCCTCAGCGCACCCGGGCGAGGCAGCCCGTGGTCGTGCCGCCTGGGCCGTACTCGGGGTAGGCGTAGAGCTCGCCGTCCGCGCAGGTGGTACCGGGACCGAGGTGGCGGGTGACGCGGTACTCCGCGTTCGGTGAGTCGCAGGGCTCCACGAGCAGCGTCTGGCCGGAGCCCTTGGCCACGTCGCGCACGCACTGCCCGACGCTCAGCCTCGTCGGCTCGTCGTCACCGACCACCAGGCCCAGTACGAGGAGCGCGGGGATCGCGAGGGCGACGAGCGCGATCGGCACGAGGACGAGCAGCGCCGGCGCACGGCTCCACAGCGGCCTGCCCGGGTCGAGCGCCGGGCGGAAGCCGCCGGACGGGGGAGCGAGCCTGCGGAAGGCCGCCCGCGGGCCGAGGTTCATGAGCAGGGTCACGGGGGTGATGAAGAAGGACAGCGGGCTCCACCAGCCCTGCCAAAGGGTGTCCGACGACATGCCGCGATAGGTGGCGAGCCCGCAGTCCCGGCAGAACGGGCCCCGGCGGCTCAGGAACCGCGCCAGCACGATCAGGCCCTGGTGGCCCCGTACGGTGGCGGGTGCGGCCGGCCAGGCCCCGCACACGCTGCAGCCGTAGCGCCCCGGCTGCGGGTGGGCGCCGTACGCGCCGTACGGCTGCTGCGGGCCCGTGAACACGGGGCCGCCGTACGGGCCGGGCCCCTGCGGCTGCGGCGGTGGCGGAGTGGCCACGGATCTTCTCCTCTTGCTGTGCCGTGATCACCGGCGCGGTGATCACGGCACAGTAGCCCGCACCGTCAGCCGGCCAGCAGCCGGGCGATGGCGCGGCCGAAGAGGAGCCGGCCGGCCGCCGCCACCGCGGGATCCAGGGCGCGGGGGAGTCCGCGCAGACGCAGCTCCTCGCGCCAGTGGACCTCCGAGCCGCCCGCGGGAAGGGGGCGGATCTCGATCTCCGCCCAGCCCGTCACCGACCGGCCGCGCTTCTCCAGCCGGACGAGCCCCGGCGAGTCCGCCGCGGGCGGCCGCCAGACCACGACCTCCATCCGGTCGTCGAATGTGATCCTGCCCACACCCGTGCGGGCCGTGAAGATCGTTCCCGCGTGCGTCGGGGGCTCGGTCTCGATGATCGTCCGCGTGAGGGGGACCTGCGCCCCGTGGCGCTCCCAGTCCGTGAGCCTGGACCACGCCTCGCCGGTCGGCGCGGGCGTGCGGTGAACGATCCGGATAACGGGCATGAGCGCATGGTAATCGGGCATACACACCGTGAACTGGACGGCGAATATGGGTTCCGTCCGGGGGTGGCGATCAGTAATACTCGCCGCCACCGTGGATCGCGGATTCGACCGGGTGACCACCGGCCCTCCCGCCCCACTTCGCGAGGAGGTGCGCCAATGTGCTCCCACCAGCCCCCCTGCCCAGCCGCCGACAGCGCCGACCACGACGCCGCCAGCATTGTGGCCTCCCACCCCGAACAGGGATGGAGCCTGCTGTGCAACGGAGTTGTGATCTTCGACGACACCGGTGAACTGCTCCCCGACAGCCGCGCGGTCGAACCCCGCCGCCCGGCCCTGGTCTGAGCGAGGAGGCAGCATGCGCCAGCAGCTGATCCGAAAGCCCGTCCCCAAGCCCGCCCCCCGAGACCTGGACCTGCGCACACCGTCGGGCAGACCCCTCCCGTACTGACGGGAGCCCCGATGCGGTTACGCAGCGCGCCGTCCGCGGGCTGGGTTCAGCCCGTGGACGCCGCCGCCCCGCCCCGGAACGCCGCCTCGAAGGCCGCGTCTCCGATCGCCGCCCGCGCCTGCCGTTCGCCCTGGTCCCGTACGGCCGTCAGCGAGGGCGAGCCCATCTGCGGCCGGCCCACGGTCCGCCACCACGCGTGCCCGGTGCCCAGCAGGCGTGCCGCCAGCTCGCCGTCGCCCAGCCCGGCCACCGCCGCGGCCAACAGGTCCAGGCCCAGTGCGATGCCCAGCCGGTCTCCGAGGAGCCGTTTCCCGGAGAGCATGGCCCGTACGTGGCGTGCGGCCTCCCCGTGGTCGCCCATGCCCAGCGCGGCCACCGCCAGGATGTAGTCCGCGTACGCCCGCATCCAGCGCTCGCCCAGCTCCGCGCAGGCCTCCCGCAGTGACCGCGCCTCCTCGGTCGCGTCCTCGAAGCGCCCCAGGGCGCACAGGGAGTAGCTGGTGGTCAGCTTGCACAGCAGCCAGCCCGGTCCGGTGGTCCGCCCGCCGTGGGCGGCCCGGGCCCGCGGGCCGGCCAGCTCCAGGGCCCGTACCGGGTCGCCCGGCATCAGGACCGACGCCGCGTGCAGGTAGGCGGCGCGCAGTTCCCGCTCGGGGTCCGCCAGGTGGGCCGCGTTCCGCGCGCACTCCTCGCCGAGGCGCCGGGCCTCGTCCATGTCTCCCTGGAGCAGCATCGTCAGCCCGAGGGCCCACAGGGCCTGGTTGTACGCGAGCTCCGTGCGCGGGGCGAGCCGCAGGGCCCGCTCCAGGAACGCCCGGCCCTCGTGCACGTGCCCGCACGCGAACCAGTAGAACCACAGCGCCCCGGCCATCTCCAGCGCCGCCGTCGGGTCGGCGGTGAGCAGGTGCTCCAGGGCGGTGCGCAGCTGCGCGTGCTCGGCGGTGATCCTGCGGTACCAGTCCACCTGCCCCGGGGCCATCCAGCCCCGGTCGGCGGCGTGCGAGAGCGCCGCGTACCAGTGGGCGTGCCGGTCGGCGACCAGTTGCGCCTCGCTGAGTTCGCCCAGCCAGTCGTGCCCGTACTCGCGGATCGTGTCCAGCAGGCGGTAGCGGGCGCCGGCGCCGCGCTCCTCGGTGCGCAGGACCACGGACTTGGCGGCGAGGCCGGCCAGTACGCGTTCCACCCGGGCTGCGGGCAGCGGGCCGCCCGCGCACACGGCGCGCGCCGCGGCGATGTCGAAGTCGCCGGTGAACACCGAGAGCCGGGCCCACAGCAGCCGTTCCAGCGGCTCGCACAGCTCGTGGCTCCAGCCGATCGTGGTCCGCATCGTCTGGTGCCGGGGCGGCCGCGGGACGCGGACGTCCGAGAGCATCTCGAAGCGCTCGCCGATCCGCTCGGCCATCTGCTCGACCGTCCACAACCGCAGCCGGGCGCCCGCGAGTTCCAGTGCGAGGGGGATCCCGTCCAGACGCCGGCACACCTCGGCGGCGACCGCGGTCCGCTCCGGGTCGGCGAATACGGCCGCGGCGCGCGGGCTCGCGGCGAGGGCGCGGGCGCGGAAGAGGGTCAGGGCGTCACTGGCGGGACCTTCGCAGGGCAGCGGGCGGATCTCGACGACCTCCTCGATCGCGCTGCGCAGCGGCTCCCGCGAGGTGATCAGGATGGTCAACCCGGGTGCGGACTGCAGGAGTTCGCCCGCCAGGTGCCGGCAGTCGGGGACCAGGTGCTCACAGGTGTCCAGGACGAGCAGGAGCTCCCTGTCGGCCATCCACGCGCACAGCTCCTCGTCGAGCGGGCGCGGGGAGTGGTCGGCGAGGCCGACGGCGTGCGCGACGGTCGCGGTCAGCAGGGTGGGATCGCGCAGCGGTGACAACTCGACCCACCAGACGCCGTCGCGGCGGGCCTGGCCGGCGTCGGCGACCGCGCGCAGGGCGAGCCGCGACTTGCCGACGCCTCCCACCCCGGTCAGGGTGATCAGTCTCCGCTCGCGCAACAGCCTTCCGAGCAGGTGCAGTTCGGGCTCCCTGCCGATGAAGCTCGCGGGCTCCTGCGGCAGGTTTCCCGGTGGTGTCCCGGCGCCCGGCTCGGGGACGCCGTCCGCGGAATCTGGCTGATTGTCATTGACCGAGTACTCACCGAACACGGGAGTATTGTGCGTGATCTTCTTATCCCACCGTGCCGTTAAGGCCGGATCGGGTGCCCCCGGTTCACGCGACGAGCGTGATCCGCCGCTCCGCGGAGAAGGCTCCCCAGTTGCCGTCGGGGAGCCTGGCCCGCAGTTTCACGGCCCATTGGGTGCCGGTGGGTTCGGCCACCGTGAGGCGGTGTTCCACCCGGCCGGCGGGCACCGAGCCCGCACCGAACTGGATGACGGTCGTGGGACGTCCGTTGACGTACAGCTCGTACTCGGCGGTGGGGCGGCCGGTGTCGGGGGCGGTCCAGGTGAGGGTGACGGCGCCCGGTGAGGCGGCCGCGGTGAGATCGGCGGGGGCGGTGCCCGGCCCGTCGCCGGAGGCGGGCGGCGTGCTCACGTCCACGGACGGGCCGTCGGGGGAGGAGTTGTCGGCGCCGTCGCGGGCCCGGACCGTGAAGGTGTAGACCGTGTCGGGTCGCAGGCCGGTCAGCGTGGTCCCGCTGTCGCCGGGGCCGGCCGTGTGGATGCGTACGCCGCCCTGGTGGACGTCGTACGCCGTGACGCCCGTGTCGTCCGTCGAGGGGGTCCACGACACCCGGGCGGACCGGGGTCCGGTCGCGGCCGCGGTGGTGGTGGCGGGGGCGGTGGGCGCCGTACGGTCCTCGGACTTGGCGGCCGGGGTGGTCACGAGCGCGGCCGGAGCGGCTTCGGAGAGGTTCCCGGCGGCGTCCCGGGCCCGCACCGTGAAGGAGTAGCCGGTCTGCGGGGCGAGGCCGGTGACGTCCACCATGGTCTTCTCGGCCGGGAGTTCCCGCACCGGCCTTTCGCCCTCGAAGACCTGATAGTGCGTCACCCCGTCCCGCTCCGCGGCCGCGTTCCACATGACGTGCACGGAGGTGGCGCTGCCGGCCTGGGCGGTGAGTCCGGTGGGGGCGGACGGCGGCTCGGTGTCGGGGGCGGTGCATGCGGTGAGGCCCGCGAGGCCCGTGAGGATCAGGAAGAGGGCGAGCGTGGGGGCGCTGCGTCGCACGGGGTGCCTTCCTCGGCTTCCGTAAAGGTCTAGACATATATGGCACGGGAGGCGGGAGGGCGACAAGACCCGTGCGTCACTGACCGGCGATGTGACCCGATTCGTCGACTTCTGATCACGTCTGGCATTATTGCCAGCTCTTTGCAATAACGGATGAACGTGAACAGGGATGTGCACAGCATGACGGCCCGGACAGTACGGGGAGCGGCCAGGGCGACACTGGCCGCCGCACTCATCACGGGCGTGGCGGCCTGCTCCACCCCCGGAGCCGGGGCCGGCGGCGCGGCCGGCGCTGACTCGGTCGTGGTCGGCATAGCCACCGAGCCGGAGAGCCTCAGCCCGCTGCTGGGTTACGGCAAGGACGGCAACTCCAAGATCTTCGACGGTCTGCTCACGCACGACGCGGACATGAAGCTGAAGCCCGCCCTGGCCGAGTCCCTCCCGGAGGTCTCCGAGGACGGGCGCACCTACTCCTTCACGCTGCGCCGGGGCGTCACGTTCAGCGACGGGGCGCCGTTCTCCGCCAAGGACGTCGTCTTCACCTACCGGACGATCCTCGCCGCGGGGACGAACAACGCCTCCAAGACCGAGCTGGACGCGATCGAGGGCGTCGAGGCGAAGGGCGAGGACACCGTCGTCTTCACCCTGAAGTACCCCTACGCGCCCTTCGCCGAGCGGACCGTGCTGCCCATCGCTCCCGAGCACATAGCGGGCAGGCAGGACGTCAACAGCGGCGACTTCACCACACGGCCCATCGGTACCGGCCCCTACGTGCTCGTCGGCTGGTCCAAGGGCGAGAAGCTCAGCTTCAAGGCCAACCCCGGCTACTGGGGCGGCGAGCCCGCCGTCAAGAAGTTCACCATGGCCGTGATCAAGGACGACGACGTACGCGCCACCCGGCTGCGCTCCGGCGAGCTGGACGGCGCCATCCTGCCGCCGAACCTCGCCGAGGGCTTCGCGAAGGACACCACGCGCCGGACCTACGCCGCCAAGACCTTCGACTACCGCAACGTGACCCTCCCGACGCACCACAAGGTCACCGGCGACCTCGCCGTCCGCCGCGCACTGGACGTCGCCGTGGACCGCACGGCCATGGTCGACAAGCTGCTCGAGGGCGCGGGCAAGCCCGCCTTCGGCCCGGTGCCCACCGACAGCCCGTGGTTCACGGCCGGCACCGAGCGCCGCCACGACCTCGAAGGGGCCCGCAAGATCCTCGACGACGCCGGCTGGAAGGCGGGCGAGGACGGGATCCGCACCAAGGACGGGGTGCGCGCATCCTTCCCGCTCTGGTACACCTCCGGCGACAAGATCCGCCAGGACCACGCCCTCGCCTTCGCCTCCGACGCGAAGAAGGCCGGCATCGAGGTCAGGACCGAGGCCGGCACCTGGGAGGTCATCGAACCCCGGATGAAGACCGAGGCCGTCCTCGCGGGCGGCGGCTCACCGGCCGACCCGGACTTCGACCAGTACCTGCTGCTGACCTCCTCGCTCGGCGGCGACGGCTTCAACAACATGGCCTGGTACGACGATCCGGCCGTCGACACCGCCCTCGCCGAAGGGCGCCGCAGCGCCGACCCGGCAGCGCGCAAGGCCGCGTACGACACCGTGCAGCGCCGGCTCGCCGAGAACCCCGGCTACGTCTTCCTCACCCACATCGACCACCTCTACGTCGTGAACGACAAGTGGGACGGACTCGGCACCCAGGTGGAGCCGCACGACCACGGTCTCGGCGCCGGCCCCTGGTGGAACGTCGAGACCTGGAAGCCCCGGCAGAAGTGAGCCGCGCGCAGTGACCACCCGCTCCGTCCACCTCCCCTGGCGGCCGATGGCGCGCATGGCGGGGCGGCGGACCCTGTCCGCCGCCCCCGTCCTGCTCGCCGTCACCTTCGGCGTCTTCGCCATCGCCGCGATGTCCCCCTTCGACCCCGTCAAGGCCTACGCCGGCACCGCGGGGCTCACCGCCTCGCAGGCCGAACTCGACCAGCTGCGGACCAACCTCGGCGTCGACCAGCCGCTGGTCGCACGCTGGTGGGACTGGCTGACCTCGGCACTCACCGGAGACCTCGGCACCTCCACCGTCATGCGCCAGCCCGTCGCCGACGTCATCGCGGAGCGGGTGGGCTGGTCGGCACTGCTCGCCGCCTGCGCCTTCACCGTGGCCGTCCTCGCGGGCACCGCCCTCGGCGTGCTGGCCGCACGCCGGACGGGCGGCCCGCTGGACCGCGCCGTCTCCGCGCTCGCCTACACCCTGGAGGCCGCCCCCGCCTTCTGGCTGGCGCTGCTCGCCATCTGGTTCTTCTCGGTACGGCTCGGCGCGCTGCCGTCGGGCGGCCTCACCGACGCCGGCAGCGACACGGTCACCTTCGCGCAGGTCGCCTCCCACCTCGTGCTCCCCGCACTGGTGCTGGGCGTCTCCCAACTGCCGTGGTTCTTCCTGTACGTCCGCCAGGGCGTGGCCGACGCGCTCGGGGAGGACCCCGTACGGGGTGCCCGCGCACGGGGTCTGGCCGAGCGCAGGGTCCTGCTCGGCCATGCCCTGCGCTCCGGGATGCTGCCGATGCTGACGCTGATCGGCTCCCGGGTGCCCGAACTCATCACCGGCGCCCTGCTGGTGGAGACCGTCTTCAGCTGGCCCGGCATCGCCGCGGCGACCGTGCAGGCGGCCACCTCGGTCGACTTCCCGCTGCTGGCGGCACTGACGGTGCTGGCCACCGCGGCCGTACTCGCCGGCAACCTGCTCTCCGACCTGCTGTACGGGTTGGCCGACCCGAGGGTGGGCTTCGATGGCTGAGCCCCTCTGGCGCCCGCAGGGCCGCGCCCGGCGCACCACGCGCACCACGCGCACCCTGCGCGTCCGCGCCTCCGCCGCCGTCATGGCGGTCATCGTGCTGGCCGTCCTGGTCGTGCCCCCGCTGGTGCAGCTGGACCAGCAGGCGGTCGACCTTGCGGCGAAGCTGCAACCCCCCTCGTGGGCACACCCCTTCGGCACCGACGACGTCGGACGCGACCTGCTGCTGCGGTGCGTCTACGGACTGCGGGTCTCCCTGCTCGTCGGCCTGGTGGCCGCACTGGTCGCCACCGTGATCGGCACGGCGGTGGGCGCCGCCGCGGGCGCACTCGGCGGCTGGACCGACCGGGTCGCGATGCGGGTGGTGGACACCCTCTCCTCCATCCCGCACCTGCTCCTGGGCATCTTCATCGTGGCGGTGTTCCGGCCGGGGGTCTGGCCCGTCGTGGCCTCGGTCGCGGTCACCCACTGGCTCTCGACGGCCCGGATCGTCCGCGCCGAGGTCCTGTCCCTGCGCGGCCGGCCCTACGTGGACGCGGCCGTCTCCGGCGGAGCCTCGCGGTGGCGGGTCGCCGTACGGCACCTGGTGCCCGGCATCCTCCCGCAGGCCGGACTCGCCGCCGTGCTGATGATCCCGCACGCGATGTGGCACGAGTCCGCCCTGTCCTTCCTGGGCCTGGGGCTGCCGGCCCACCAGGCGAGCCTGGGCAACCTCGTGCAGAGCGCGCGCGGCTCGCTGCTCGCCGGGGACTGGTGGCCCACCCTCTTCCCCGGCCTCCTCCTGATCGTCCCGACCCTGGCCATCGCCGGCCTCGCGGGTGCCTGGCGCGAACGCCAGAACCCGCGCCGCCGCTCGGAGCTGACCCTGTGACCCCCTCGCTCCCCGTCCCCGCCACCGCCGCCACCGACGGAGCCGACGGCCGCCGCCCCGGCGGGGCCGGGCCCGTCCTGCGCGTCGAAGACCTCTCCGTCCGCTTCCGCATGCCCGCGGGCCGGTACGTGGAGGCCGTCACCGGCGCCACCTTCGCCCTGGCCCCCGGCGAGGCCCTCGCCCTCGTCGGCGAGAGCGGCTGCGGCAAGTCCGTACTCGCCTCCGCCCTCCTCGGCCTGCTCCCGGGCAACGCCGAGACCGCCGGATCGGCCCGCCTCGCCGACGGCCTCGACCTGCTCGCCGCCGACGAGCGCACCCTCGCCCGGACCGTACGCGGCCGGCGCGTCGCCCTGGTGCCGCAGAGCCCCGCCGCCCACCTCACCCCGGTGCGCACCATCCGCTCCCAACTGGAGGAGACGGTCCGGGAGCTGACCGGAATCCGTCCGCCCGCCCTGCGCGCGGCAGCGGAGGCGGCCGCCGGGCGCGCCGCCTTCCCCGCCTCCCACCTCGACCGCCACCCCCACGAGCTCTCGGGCGGCCTCGCCCAGCGCGCGGCCACCGCCCTCGCCCTCGTGGGCGACGCCCCGCTGCTCCTGGCCGACGAGCCGACCACCGGCCTCGACCGCGACCTCGTCCTGCGCACCGCCGACGAGCTGCGCGCCCACACCCGCGCCGACGGCCGGGCGCTGCTGCTGATCACGCACGACCTGGCCGCGGCCGAGCGGATCGCCGACACCGTTGCCGTCATGTACGCGGGGCGGATCGTCGAGACCGCCCCGGCCGGAGCCTTCTTCGGCAGCCCCGGGCCCCGCCACCCCTATGCCCGGGGCCTCCTCGACGCCCTCCCCGAACGCGCCTTCACCCCCGTTCCCGGGGCCCCGCCCGAGCTCGGCGCGCTCCCGCCCGGCTGCGCCTTCGCCCCCCGCTGCGCGGCCGCCGATCCGCTCTGCCGCACCCGGCGGCCCGCGCTCACCGAAGGGGTGGCCTGCCACCATGCTTGAGCTCAAGGACATCACCGCGGGCTACGACCGCCGCGCCCCCGCGGTCCGCGGCGCGCACCTGAGCCTGCACCCGGGGGAGTCCCTCGGCCTGCTCGGGCCGAGCGGCTGCGGCAAGTCCACCCTGGCCCGGGTCGCCGCCCTGCTCCACCGGCCCGACCGGGGGACCGTCACCCTCGACGGCCACGCCGTGACCGGCTTCGCCCACCGGGCCCCGCGCTCCCTGCGGACCGCGGTCGGCGTCGTCTTCCAGCAGCCGCGCCTCGCCGCCGACCCGCGCCTGCGGCTGCGCGACCTGGTCGCGGAACCCCTCCGCGCGACCGGCCGGCGTGCGGAAGCGGCGGCACGGGTGGCCGAGTTGGCGCGACGGGTGGGGCTCGGCGCGGACCTGCTCGCGCGCCGGCCCCACGAGGTCAGCGACGGTCAGCTGCAACGCGCCTGTCTGGCCAGGGCCTTGGCGCTGCGGCCGCGCTGGCTGGTCTGCGACGAGATGACCGCGATGCTGGACGCCTCCACCACGGCCGCCCTGGTCGCGGTCGTGGAGGACTACCGCGCCGAGACGGGGGCCGGACTGCTCGCGGTGGGCCACGACCCGGTGCTGCTGGAGCGCTGGTGCGGTCGCACGGCCCACTGGAACGAGATCGTCAAGGACCGACCGCCCGTCACGGACGGTCAACACCCGTACGGCGGACACGTCTTTCGCCCGTAAGCACCCCGTCCTGCGCCACCATGACGGTGACTCAGGAGGTCTCGATGGTGCTTTCCCTCTCCGTGGTCGTCCTGCTCCTCATCCTCGCCTGGATCTTCCTGCGCAGCGGCGGGCTGAAGTTCTCGCACGCCCTCGTCTGCGTACTCCTCGGCTTCTACCTCGCGAGCAGCAGCATGGCCGCGACCCTCCACGACGGCCTGACGGCCACCGCGAACGTGGTCTCCAGTCTCAATCCTTGATCGACTGTTGCGCCTTCGTGAATCATCCGGCGCATGCATGGACTCCTCCGGCACTGCGATCTAGCGTCTGGCGGCGGCGCGATGTCAGACGCAATGTCAACAGCACTGTTGCGACACGGAGGAAGTCCGGATGTTCCGAAGAGCGCTGAACTGCGCCGTAGTGCCCGTCGTGGCCGCCTTCACGGTGCTCCACGGCGGGTCCCAGGCCCGGGCCGAGGAGATACCCAAGGCGGCGCCGGGCCACCGGCTGATCACGCACTACGAGGGCGGCCCCGCGACCGCCGCTCCGCTGCCGGGCGAGGCCCCGCCGCAGCACCCGTACCTCGCGCCCAACGGCCGCAGCGGCATGCACTCCGACGCGGCCGGCAGCGCCACCTCGCCCTGGTCGGGGCCGCTCGGCAAGAACCTCCAGGTGACCAGCGAGAAGATCGCGGCCCTCGGCGGCGAATGCGCCACCGCCACCTTCGACTCGGGCGGCCGCCTCGTCACGGTGTGCGGCACCTTCTCGGGCTTCAAGGTCAAGCTCCTGGAGCCGCGTACGCTCGCCACGCTCGCGGAGTACCAGCTCCCGCAGCGCTCCTCGACCGTCGAGGCGATCACTTCGCTCGACTTCGCGAAGATCTTCAAGGACACCTCGGGCGGCGCCTACTTCTACCTGGACGACCAGGACCGCGCCGTCCTCGCAGACTCCCGCCAGCACGTGCTGCGCCTCGCGCACTCACAGAACCCCGACGGCAGCTGGAAGTTCACCGTCGACGACGACTGGGACCTCACCGGCCACGTCCCGCACGACTGCGTGACCTGGACCAACCTGTGGCCCAGCGGCACCTGCGACCCCGTCACCTCCGTGATGCCCGACTGGGAGGGCCGCATCTGGTGGGTGACCCGCCAGGGCCGGGTCGGCACCGTGGACCCGGCGACCTCGCAGATCCGCTCGGTGCGGCTGGAGGGCGAGGAGATCCAGAACTCCTTCTCCGTCGCCCAGGACGGCGTCTCCATCGTCTCCGACCACGCGCTGTACGGCTTCCGGGCCGCCGCCGACGGCACCCCCGAGGTGCAGTGGCGCCAGACCTACGACCGCGGGACCGGTACCAAGCCCGGCTCCGTCAACCAGGGTTCGGGCACCACACCCGACCTCTTCGGCGACGGCTACGTCGCCATCACCGACAACGCCGACGACCGGATGAACGTCCTCGTCTACCGGCGCGGCACGGACGTCGCCGCGGACCGGCGGCTGGTCTGCAAGGTGCCCGTCTTCGGCTCCGGCGCCTCGACCACCGACAACTCCCTGATCACATGGGGCAACAGCATCGTCGTCGAGAACAACTACGGCTACGAGAACCCCACCAGCCTGCTGCTGGGCAAGTCCGTCGTGGGCGGGGTGGCCCGCATCGACGTCCGCGCCGACGGCAGCGGCTGCGACACGGTGTGGGAGAGCGCCGTGCGCGCGCCGTCCGTGGTCCCGAAGCTCTCCACCGCGAACGGGCTGATCTACTTCTACGAGAAGGAGCCCAACGCCTGGGGGATCGACGGCTGGTACCTCACGGCCGTGGACTTCCGCACCGGTGAGCGGCGCTGGCGGCAGCTGACCGGCACCGGCCCGCTCTACGACAACAACTGGGCGCCCATCACGCTCGGCCCCGACGGCACCGCGTACGTCGGGGTCTTCAACGGCATCGTGGCGGTCCGCGACCGCTGACCCCGGCGGACCGCCGGCCTCCGCTCCGCAACACCCCGGAGCGGAGGCCGGCGGGCGCTGCGGGCATCGCGGCCTACCCTCCGCCCTGCCCTGCCCGCAGCCGGTCGATCGCCGCGAGCCTGGCCCCCACGTCCAGGTCCCACAGCCGTACGGTGCCGTCCGTGCTGCTGCTCGCCACCGTCCCCCCGTCGGGGGCGAAGGCGACGCCCCACACCGCGTTGGTGTGCCCGGAGAGCGCCGCCAGCGTGCGCCGTCCGGCCACGTCCCACAGCCGTACCGTGCGGTCGTTGCCGCTGCTCGCCAGCGTGCGGCCGTCGGGGGAGAAGGCGATGCCCCGGGCCGACCCGGTGTGGCCGGACAGGGCCGCCTCGAAGCGGTGGCGCCGCGCGTCCCACAGCCGTACGGTCCCGTCGTTGCCGCTGGTGGCGAGCGTGCGCCCGTCGGGGCTGAAGGCCACGCCCCGGACCGCGCCCGTATGGCCGGTGAGGGCGGCGAGCGGGCGCCGTCCCGCCACGTCCCACAGACGGACCGTCAGGTCGTCACCGGCGCTCGCCAGGGTGCGTCCGTCGGGGCTGAACGCCACGTCGTTGGCGAA
The DNA here is from genome assembly GCF_036170895.1 of Streptomyces erythrochromogenes. Lineage (NCBI taxonomy): Bacteria > Bacillati > Actinomycetota > Actinomycetes > Kitasatosporales > Streptomycetaceae > Streptomyces > Streptomyces erythrochromogenes. The sequence continues at coordinate 6,915,789 of NZ_CP108036.1, forward strand.
GTCCGTGTGCCCGCTGAGCGTGGCGATCCGGCGGCGCGAGGCGACGTCCCACAGCCGGACCGTCCCGTCCGATCCGGCCGAGGCCAGCGTCCGCCCGTCCGGCGCGAAGTCCACCGCGAACACGGTCCCGCCCTGGCCGGCCAGCGTGGCCGACGGGGTCCCCGCCGCGATGTCCCACAGCCGTACCGTGCCGTCGGAGCCCGCCGAGGCCAGCGTCCGCCCGTCCGGCGCGAAGTCCACCGCGAACACCGTCTCGCTGTGCCCCTCGAAGGAGGCCACGACCCGGCGCCCCGCCACGTCCCACAGCCGGACCGTGTGATCCGCCTCCGCCGTGGCCAACAGTTTCCCGTCCGGGCTGTACGCGGCGTGCCAGACCTCCGTGAACGGCCGCGAGGCCAGCACCGCGCCCCGCAGGTCCCACAGCACCACCGACTGGTCGAACCCGGCGGTGGCCAGCATCGCGCCCCGGCTGTCCACGGCCACCCCGAGCACGTAGTCGGTGTGCCCGGCGAGCGTCGCCGTCAGCCGGCCGCCGGCCACGTCCCACATCCGGGTGGCGCCGTCACCGCCCGCGCTGACCACCGTCGTGCCGTCCGGTGTGAAGGCGACGCCGTTGACGTCGTCGCTGTGCCCGGTCAGCACGGCCGTCGTCCGGCGCCCGGCCACGTCCCACAGCCGTACGGTCCGGTCCACGCCCCCCGTGGCGACCGTACGGCCGTCCGGGGCGAACGCCGCCCCCAGCACCTCGTCGGTGTGGCCGGACAGGACGGCGAGCGGACGCGCCTGCGCCGGATCCCACAGCCGTACGGTCCGGTCGGCGCCCGCCGAGACGAGCGTCCGGCCGTCCGCGGCGAAGGACAGGGCGTTGACCCGCCCGGCGTGCCCGGCCAGGGACGCGACCTCGCCGTACTCCCCGGTGGTCTCCCACAACCGGACCGTCCCGTCCGGGCAGCCGGTCGCCACGCTCCGCCCGTCCGGCGCGAAGGCCACGGCCCGCGAGCCCGCCGTGCTCGCCGGGAGCACCGCCCTCGTCCGGCCGTCGGCGGTGTCCCAGAGCCGCGCGGGGCCGTCCGTGGAGGCCGCCGCGAGGATCCGGCCGTCCGGGCTCACGGCGACCGAGCGGACCCGCCCGGGCAGCGTGAAGGTAGCGGTCGTGCGCCGGTCGGACACCCGACGCAGGGTCACGGTGCCGTCGGAACTGCCCGTCGCCAGCATGCCGTTGTCCGGCCCGAAGGCCACCGCGTTGACCGGCCCGCCGTGCCCGCCCAGCCGGGTGACGAAGGGCTGCGCCTGCGTGCTCAGCAGCGCCCCGCGCGCCTCGCTCGTCCCCGCGGTCCGGTACGCGTCCCCGGCGAGCAGCATCGAAGCCTCCGGCTGGCCCCCTGCCAGCGCCGCCGACTGCAGGGCGAGCGCCCGCGAACGGGCGATCCGCTCCTGGCCGAGCGCCCCCGAGCGCTGCTGGTACGCGAGCCCGCCGGCGCCCACGGCCAGGACCAGCAGGACGACCAGTGTGGCCAGCATCCGCTGGCGCAGCCGCGCCTGGCGGGCGGCCTGCCGCTCCCGCCCCTCCTGCGCCGCCAGGCTCTCCCGGAGGAAGGCCGCCTCCCCGGGAGCGAGGCGGCTCCTGCCGTCGAGTTCGTCCGCCCAGGAGCGGGCGGTGTCCAGCCGGGTCCCCCGGTGGAGCGCCGACGGATCGCGGCCCTCGCGCTCCCACTCGGCCGCGGCGTGGGCCAGTTGCTGGTGGATCAGGAGCCCCGCCCGGTCGGCGCTGATCCAGCCGCGCAGCCGCGGCCAGGCGTGCAGCAGGGCCTCGTGGGTGATCTCCACGGTGTCGCTGTCCATGGTGATCAGGCGGGCCCGTACGAAGGTGTCGAGCGCGGCCGCGGCAGGGCCCGCGTCGGCCAGTTGCTCCATGAGGGCCGTCCGGCTCATCCGGCGCCGCGTGGCGCCCGTACCCTCGGCGACGTGCACCAGCCGTACCAGGATGCGCCGGAGCGTGTTCTGCTCGGCGGGGTAGAGGCGGGCGAACACCTCCTCGGCGGTCCGGGCGACGGCCCCCTGGATGCCGCCGGTGCGCTCGTACCCGGCGACGGTCAGGGTGGCGCCCTCGCGCTGGCGCCAGGTGGCCATCAGCGCGTGGGAGACCAGGGGCAGCGCGCCGGAGGGCGTCGTCCCGCCCGGTGTGTCGTCGCGCAGTCCCACGTCGCGCAGCAGCAGGGGGACCAGCCCCGGTTCGAGGCCGAGACCCGCGAGCCGCGCCGGGCGGGTGATCGACTCCCGCAGTTCCTCGGGCGTCATCGGCGCCAGGACGAACAGCCCGCCCGTGAAGACCGGGGCCAGCTCCGGCAGGTCCAGGCAGTTTCCGGTGAAGTCGGCCCGTACACCGAGCACCACGACGGCCGGATCGCACGGGGTGGGCGCCGGACCGGGGACGGCGAGCGCACACAGCACCCGTACGAACGCGCGCCGCTCGTCCTCGTCGGCGCAGAGGGTGAACAGCTCCTCGAACTGGTCGACGAGCAGTACCGCGCGCAGGGGCGGCGGCCGCAGGTCCGGGGCGGCCGCCGGGTCCGGCTCCGCCAGCCGGTGGACCGCTTCGAGCAGGGCGTACGGGTGCTCCCGCAACTCCCGTGCGGTGACGCCGAGATCGCCGCCCAGCACCTTCGCGGCCCGGCCGAGCAGTTCGTCCAGCGGGTGCGCGGTCGGGGTGAACCTGACCACCGGCCAGCTGTCGGCGCCCGGCATCGGGAAGCCGCCGCCGCGCAGGGCCGGTACGAGGCCGGCGTTCAGCAGGGAGGACTTGCCGGCGCCCGACGGGGCGACGAGCACCAGCGGCCCGGTGCCGATCCGCTCGAAGACCCGTTCGGCCAGCTCGGCGGTGGCCCGCTCCCGACCGAAGAACCACCGGGCGTCCCGCGCGGTGAAGGCGGGCAGGCCGCGGTAGGGGCATTCGCCCTCGGCCCGCGGCCCGACCACGCCGACGGTGTCGCCGAGCGCGGCATCGCCCTCGGGGGCCTCCGTCTCCCTGGCCATCCGCAGCAGTTCACCCCCTGCCCGCAGTACGTCGTCGCAGCGCCGCGCGACGTCGACGGTGACGCGCTTCGAGCCGGTCTCGATCTTGCTGAGATAGCCCTTGCTGTAGTGCGTCTCGCGCGCGAGGTCCGCGAGGGACAGCCCGCGTTGCAACCGCAGACGTCTCAGCTGGGCAGGGAAGGGCCGTGCGGTGTCGTCGGACTCCCGCAAGTGGTCGGTCTTCCGCCGGCGGTCCGGATCCCCCAAAACATCCCCCATGGCGTGCGCGCCCAGGCAGCGAGGTGGTGCTGCCCAGGCTACCGCCAGGGGCGGCCGGAGAACTGGATCCTCCGGCCGGTATGACGAGAACAGGAATGTCCGGAGCCGTTGCGCGCGGCGGCTCCGGAAGCCCTCCTCGCCGGGGTGCTACGGGTTGAGGCGGATCGAGTTGATCGGCGTGAGGTCGGCGTACACACCGGTCTTGGAGGCGATGGCGCGGCCGCAGCCCGTGCCGTTGGAGCCGGTGCACAGGTTTGCGGTCGCACCGCCGTACTGATTGTTGAGCACCCAGTGGTTGCCGAACTGGTTGGTGAGGTTGTGGGCCCCGTACCTGTAGAAGACGTGGGACGGCTTGACGGCCGGGTTCTGGTTCTGAGGGTAGATGCAGACCGCGCCGTCGGGGCATCCCGCCCAGGCGTCGACCGGCTTGGCCTCCACCGAAGCGCTGAGCGCGACCACGGCGACGACGGAGGTGGCGAGAGCGGCGGCGCCGCGGAACAGCTTGCGCATGGTTTCCCCTTGCGGTTCGTGCCTCGTGTTGACGGCTCCAGACTTGCTCCGCCGGGGCGGCCGGTCGACGGGTTGCCCGTTGCCCCTTCCGAGGGCGACCGGGAAACAGGTCATGACCTGCGCCGTCGCCGACCGGAGGGCAACGGCGCCCGGCGGACCGCGCCACCGGTATGACGATCCACTCTCCGGGCGTCAAAATGCGGCCGTTTGCCCACGGCATGCGTCGATACGCTCACCCGGTGTGGCGATATGTCGCAATCGCCCATAACTTCTGCATTGTGACGAACCGACAACTCAAGTCCCTCACGTGCATCGCCGTCGTCATGGCCGCCGGTTTCGGCGTGTTCGCGCCACCCGCATCCGCGGCCGGACACCGAGTGCACCCGGGCGACTCGATCCAGGACGCGGTGGATTCCGCGCGGCCGGGCGACATCATCACCGTGATGCCCGGCACCTACTACGAGAACGTGCTGATCACGAAGAGGCTGACCCTGCGCGGCTGGGGCGAGCGGACGGTGATCAAGCCGCCGGCCGCGAAGACGCTGCCCGCCACGCCGAAGACGTCCGCACGCGCCGACCTCGCCTGCTCCCAGGCCGACACCGGCATCTGCGTCATGGGGACCGAGGAGCGGCCCGTCACCGGTGTCGAGATCCGCGGACTCACCGTCTCGGGCTTCAAGCGGAACGGCATCTGGGCCTCGTGGACCGACCGGCTGAGCGTCGAGCGCGTGATCTCCGAGAACAACAGCACCTGGGGCATCGCCCAGGAACGCTCCACCCGCGGGTTCTTCCGCGACAACATCGCCCGCGACAACGCCGAGTCGGGCATCTTCATCGCCAACACGGTCGCGCGCGAGGGCGGCGCCACCGACACCCGGGGCGCCGTGATCCGGGGCAACAGGCTGACCGGCAACCGGATCGGCGTCACCGTCAGGCGCGTGCGCAACCTCACCGTCAGCGGCAACACCCTCACCGGAAACTGCGGCGGCGTCTTCGTCGTCGGCGACGAGGGCGAGCCCGGCGCCGGGGACCTGAGCATCCGCGGCAACCGCATCCACGCGAACAACAAGTTCTGCAAGGGCAACAGCCGCCTCCCCGACATCCAGGGCGTCGGCGTCGTCCTCACCGGCGCCGAAGAGACGATCGTGCGTTCGAACTCCATCCGCGGCAACGTCGGATCCTCCCCGCTGTCGGGCGGCATCCTGCTGTTCAAGAGCTTCGTGGGCGCGACGAACACCGACAACGTCATCGAGGACAACGTGGTGAGGGACAACCTGCCGGCCGACCTGGCCAACCAGGGAGCCGGGTCGGGCAACCGGTTCCTCAACAACCGGTGCGACACCTCCGTGCCGACCGGCATGTGCTGACCCGTGTTCCCCCTCATCAGGAGAATCGAGGCCGTATGACCACGGTGAGTTCCACCCCCGCCCCCACCCCCGCGCCCGTTCCCGCCCCGAACGCTGGCCCCCCGCACACGCCCCCGCCCGCCATGCGCCTGCGGGAGCTCGCCTTCGGTGCGGCCGTCGCCGCCGCCGTACGGGCCGCGGCACGCCTCAAGGTCGCCGACGCCCTCGGGGAGTCGCCCGCCACCCCCGCCGAGCTCGCGGCCGCGGTGCACGCCGAGCCGAAGCCCCTGCAACGGCTGCTCCGCGCCCTGTCCTGCTACGGGATCTTCGCCGAGACCGAGGACGGGAGCTTCGTCCACACCGAGATGTCGCGGCTGCTGCGCGAGGACGACCCGCACAGCCTGCGCTACATCTCCCTGTGGTGCACGGAACCCTGGACCTGGCAGGCGTGGCCGCGCCTCGACGACGCCGTCAGCACCGGCGACGGCGCGAGCATCTTCCACGACCTGTTCGGCAAGGGGTTCTTCGACTACCTGCACGAGGACGCCCACGAGTCGGCGCACGTCTTCAACCGCGCCATGACCACCTCCAGCGTGCAGTCGGCGCTGGAGGTCGCGGACCTCCTCGACCTCACCGGCGTCTCGGTGGTCGCGGACATCGGCGGCGGCCAGGGCCACGTGCTGGCCAGCCTGCTGGAGAAGCACCCGACCGTACGGGGGCACCTGCTCGACCTGCCCGGCGTGGTCGCCAAGGCCGATCCCCGGCTGCGCGACGGCGGCCCCCTCGCCGACCGGACCGGCATCGTCCCCGGCGACTGCCGCGAGGCCGTCCCGGTCGAGGCCGATCTCTACGTCATCAAGAACATCCTCGAATGGGACGACGAGAGCACCCGCAGGTGCCTGCGCAACGTCCTCGCCGCGGCCCGCCCCGGAGCCAGGGTCGTCGTCATCGAGAACCTGGTCGACGACACGCCGTCGATGCGGTTCACCACGGCGATGGACCTGATGCTGCTGCTCAACGTCGGCGGTGCGAAGCACACCAAGGAGAGCCTCTGCACCCGGCTGGCGGACGCCGGACTGGTGCTCGGCGACATCCGACCCGTCAACGCGTACCTGCACGCCTTCGAGTGCACCGTGCCCGGGTGATCCCGGCCGGCACGCGCCACGACGCCCCGGGCCGGCGGTCGGCCGGTCCCGGGGCGTCGTCATGCGTGCCGGGCGGCGGCACCTGTCCGCCCGTACGCGTCAGGTTCCGGCCGTCAGGGCGTTGTTGACGAGGTCGAGGAACTCGCGCGGCGACTTGCACTGGTCCGCACCGGCGGGGAGGGACCGGCCGTGCCGGTTCTCCAGCTCGCCGACGATGCCGAGCAGCCCCAGGGAGTCGAGCCCCCACTCGTCGAACTGCGAGTCGGGCCGGCTCGCCATCACGGCGGGGTCCACGGTGATGCCCGCACCCTTCTTCATCAGCGCGGCCAGCTCTTCCACGGTCAGTCGGTCGGTCATGGCGGGCTTCTCCTCAGGCTCGGTCCGGCGAACGCCGGTCGGTGATCAGGCGCATCTCAGAGCGCTCGAGGAAGCGTGAGATCTCCTGGTGGGTGGTGGGGACGCCGTCCTTGGCGCTGTCGAGCAGCCGCGCGAGCACCGCCGCCTTGTGGCCGCCCTCGACGCCGAGCGTCAGAGCCGGCCGGGCGTCGTGCGGCCCGCGCAGGTCGAGGAGACGGACCACGACGTCGTCGCGCTGGAAGACGGTGCTCGCCTCGATGGGGCTCGCCGCGTCGTCCACGGCCGCCTCGTCCTGTGCGGCGAGCAGCCGGGCCAGTTCCATGCCGCACCCCTTCTTGGCGGGGTAGAACAGCGCGTGCCGTGCGAGCTCCGGGCCCGCGCCGCCGCCGGCCGCCACGTGGTGCACCGCCGGGAGGGCCGCACGGGTGAAGAACGTCCTGGCCGAACCGGGGTCGCTGAGATCGCGGTCCTGCTCCAGGTACGGGTTGATGGCCTCCTCCAGTGCCCTGACCTCGGGCTGCAGCGCCACGTGGCGCAGCGCCGCGAGCAGGTCGCCCTCGACCTCGACGGCCCGCACGACCCGGTTGCCGTGCATGAAGAGCGAGGTCCGGCGCAGCCGGGTGTGCTCGTCGACCTGCGCCTGCGGGGACGCGTACCCGCTCAGCAGTTCCGCCACGACCGCCTCGCTGCCCGGCTTGACGGTGAAGGTCAGGGCGTGGCGGACGACGCCGTCGCCGCGCCGCGGGGCGACCTGGAGGCGGCCCCTGGACCGCTCCGGGCCGTCCGCGGAAGCGGAGCCGAAGGCGGGGCCGGCGGACACGTCGGGGGAGAAGGCCGCGGCGGCAGGACCGTGGTCCTGGCCGGTCTCCCGCAGCACGCTGAACCTCAGCGAGCGGGTGTCCCGTACGCAGCCGTGCAACGGCTGGACCGACGCGACGTGCTCCTCGCTGTTGACCCAGGCCAAGAACCGCGGTGCGCTCTCCCACTCACTGGTGATCAGCCACTGCGACGGATTCTCGATCGACTGGCACAGCTCGTCCCGGATGTGCCCGGGAACCGAGGAGACCTGCTTGTGGAGGTCCTCGTAGACCTCCAGGAACTGGTTCTGTGCACCGTCGTACAGATCCAGCAGCAGCACGACCCGAAGTCGCGAGTCGTCGAAGGCGGACTGGGATATCCGTTCCGACAAGGTTGTCATCGTTCACACTCCTTCGAGACCACACGGTCGCCACGGGGCGGCGCCACCCGAACCGATCGTGGTCCGATAGCCCCGTCGGCGCGAGAGGAGAGAACCAAGCGGGTGAACGACCGAGGGAACCGCCCTCGTACAGGGCATGGAAGAGCCATGAAGGAAAACGTCGACCACCGCGTCCCGGTCCTCATCGTGGGCGGCTCGCTGGTGGGCCTGTGCACCTCGCTGTTCCTCGGCCGTCATGGCATCACGCACATGCTGGTCGAGAAGCACGCGGGAACCTCGCTGCACCCGCGTGGACGCGGTATCAACGTACGCACGATGGAGCTGTTCCGGGTCGCCGAGGTCGAGGACCGGATCCGCGAGGCCGCCTCGGTCCTGGCGGACAACCACGGCATCCTCCAGGGCGGCTCGCTGACCGGTGACGACCAGGAGTGGCTCTTCGAACAGATCGACCCGGGTGGCGCACTGGCGCGGTTCAGCCCCTCGACCTGGTGCCTGTGCAGCCAGAACGACATCGAGCCGGTCCTCATGTCCGTGACCCCCACGCTCGGGGCGGACCTGCGGTTCTCCACCGAACTGCTCTCCTTCGAACAGGACGAGAGCGGGGTCACCGCGATCGTCAAGAACCGCGAGACCGGCGAGCACAGCACGGTGCGCGCCGACTACCTGGTCGCCGCCGACGGGCCGCGCAGCCCCGTGCGCGAACAGCTCCGCATCGGCCAGAGCGGTCCCGGCGACCTGTTCCACAACGTGAGCATCACCTTCCGGTCCCGCATGCTCGCGGACGTGATCGGCGACCGGCGGTTCATCGTGTGCTACCTGACCAAGCCCGACGCCGACGGGGCCCTGCTGCCCGTCGACAACCGCGAGCGGTGGGTCTTCCACGCCCCGTGGCACCCCGACCGGGGCGAAACCCTGGAGGACTTCACCGACGAACGCTGCGTCGAGCACATCCGGCGGGCCGTCGGCGCGCCCGACCTGGACGTCGAGATCACCGGGAAGGCGCCGTGGCACGCGGCCGAACGCGTCGCCCAGCGGTACGTGGCCGGCCGGGTCTTCCTCGCCGGCGACTCCGCCCACGAGATGTCGCCCACCGGGGCGTTCGGCTCCAACACGGGCATCCAGGACGCGCACAACCTCGCCTGGAAGCTTGCCGCGGTGCTGGACGGCGCCGCGGGCCCCGGGCTGCTGGAGACGTACGAGGCCGAGCGGCTCCCGGTGGCGCGGGCGACGAGCGAGCGGGCCTCGGCCCGTTCGGCCGAGCACAGCCACCCGGGGTACGAGCCGGAGCCCGAGTCCGTCCCCGAGTCCGTCCCCGAGGCGCCCGCGCGCGGCGGCGGCCGGCAGAACGGGGTCCTCTCCGTGGCCATGGGGTACCGGTACGCCCAGGGTGCGGTGGTGGGAGCCGACCCGGACCTGCCGGTCGTGCCCGAGCGGATGCGGCTGTGCGGGGACCCGGGCTCGCGCGCCCCGCACCTGTGGCTGCGCGACCCGGTGGAGGGGCGGCGCAAGTCCACGGTCGACCTCTACGAGCGGTCCTTCGTCCTGCTCAGCTCCGAGGGCACGCCGTGGAGCGGAGCGGCGGGATCGGTCGCCAAGCGGATGAACGTCCGCCTGGACGCCTACGCGATCGGCACCGGCGCGGAGGCGGACCTGATCCCGGAGGACGGCGGCGACTGGGCCGAGACGCACGGCACCACCCCGGCCGGGGCGGTCCTGGTCCGCCCGGACGGCTTCGTGGCCTGGCGCTCGGTGGAGGCGGTGGCGGACCCTGAATCGGTCCTCTACAAGGTCCTCACCACGGTGCTGGACCGCTACTGACGCCCGCGGAAATCCGCGGGACGGCGCCCTTTGCTGACCGGTGTCGTGCGGGTAGAGCACGACGGTCCGGCGGTAGGAGCCCTCGTCGTAGGACTCCGCGGTGACCTTCCCGCCGGCGCCCTTACGGAAGGCGGCAATCCAGTTCTCGGCGGTCCTCTCGGTCGTGGCTGCACCTGGGGCTCGGTCCTGAGCTGCCGGAGAACGAGCGACGTCGGCCTCACGGGGACCGTGGCCAGGGCGGCGATCTCTACAGGAACAGGATGCCTCCAGGTGAGTGTGGTGCGAGTGGTCGATGCAGTGCGAAGGGCGCCGTCCTGGGGGTGACCCACGGGACGGCGCCCCTTGCGAAGCGACTTCGGTCAGGTCAGCGCGGCGTCTTCGAGCCAAGGGCTCCGGGTGTCTTCGGGAGCCAGTCGAGGGAGCCCGCTGCCTCCTTCGGATCCGGTTCGCGCATGTGCACGCGCCAGCCGTCCTCGCCGGTCCTGCCCGTGAGCTGGACCAGGAACGCCTTGGTCTGGGCCGTGTCGTGGAAGTACACCACGACGGTCTGGCGCACCGACCCCTCGTCGTAGAACTCGGCGGTCACCTTGCCGCCGGCCCCCTTGCCGAAGGACTGGACCCAGTTCTGTGCGGTCTTGCGGGTCTCGTCCTTCGCCTCATCGCCGTAGGCGGCGAGCGCTTCCAGCTCGCCGGCCTTCCCGTCGGCGATCCGCCAGATCAGCTTCTGGGTGATCTGCAGGGAATCGGAGGTGGGATAGCCGACCACGCCCAGCGGTTCGTGGTTGCCGTAGTCGGTCGCGTACTGCAGCCGGTCCTCGTCGGGGGAGGCACACCCCGTGAGACCGCCCCACGCCAGAACGGCCACCAGGGCTGCGCGCACCGCCGGAGCAGACCTCACCTGGTCCCTCTCGGG